>NZ_JCBAMR010000059.1:0-25579 GCF_059760425.1 Achromobacter sp. RT286_PF | reverse complement strand
GACCAAGCCAGGCCGGGCCAGGCCGGGCCGGGCCGAGCTGGGCCAACCCGATGCGCTACCGTGTCGGCGCCTAGGCCAGGCCCAGCCACACGCGCCGCATCGTCGGGTCTTCCGGGTCGGCGTCGTTGGTAAAGCCCAGGCTGGTCATCAGCGCCAGCATGGGCCGGTTGGTCGACAGCACCAGGCCATCAATGTATTCCAGCCCCTGCTCGCGCGCGGCGTCGATCAGCGCCGTCATCAGCTGGCGGCCCAGGCCGCGCCGCTGCCAATCATCGCCGATCACCAGCGCGTATTCCGCGCCGCGCCCGTCCGGGTTGCGCAGATAGTGGGCAAAGCCCACGATCACTTCGCGCGGATGGCCGCGGTTGGCCGGGTTGGGCACCTGCGTGGCCGCCACCAGCGCCAGTTCACGGTGGTAATCCACCTGCGTATAACGCGACACCATGCGCGGTGTCAGCTCGCGCATCATCGACACAAAGCGCATATAGCGCGACCGTTCGGACAAGCCGCGAATGAATTCCTGCAAGGCCTCGCCGTCTTCCGGACGGATAGGGCGCAGCACCCACGGAATGCCGTCATTGAATCGGCGCACGTGCACCAGCCGCGTGGGATACGGATGGATCGCCATATGCGGATAACCGGACGTCTGCGGCGTTTCACAGCCCGGCGTTTCGGTCAGCATCATGCGCAGTCCGCCCGCGCGCAGATGGGTTTCGCCGGCGTAGAGGGGGTCGATATCCAGCGTTTCGATGTCGGGCAATTCCGACACCATTTCAGACACCAGCACCACCGCCTGTTGCAGCGACTCGGCCGCCATATGGCCCACACGCGGCGCCAGCACACGGCGCCACAGCCGGCTGCGTTCGATCAGCTGACGGGCCAGGAAGCCGTTGAGCGGCGGCAGATCCATGCCGCGATCGGCCACGGACAGCACCGCGTCGGGCCCGCCCGCGCCAAAGCGGATGACAGGGCCAAACTGCGGATCGCGCCGCACTCGGATCGCCATGGGGCGGGATTCGGGTTCGGCGGACGCCACCTCCACCGGCATGTCGCGCAGCGGCACGTAGAACAGGCCAAGCAAGGTCCGGATTTCGGACGTATTCAATTCACGGCGGCAATCCGCCCGCACGCGCGCGATGAGTTCGCGCGCGGCGGCCAGGTCGGGCACGTGGGTTGGGGGTTCTTGCGGTTGCGTTTGCAGCAGCAGCTGCTGGTTGTAGTGGTGCGAGGCCAGCACGCCGAACGCGTCGGCGGCCGATTCCGGCGTACGAAACGCCGACGTGCCCGCATCGTCCAGCATGCGGCGCAGCGGTCGCATGCCGGCGTCGCCCATGAAGCAGGTGACGACGGGCTTCTTCGCGCTGGGCGCAATCTGCGCCAGCTCGCGCGCCACGGCGGGCATGTCGGCCAGCGCGTCAGGCGCCAGCAGCACCAGCACGCCATCCACGCCCGTGTCGTCCAGCACCGTTTCCAGAATGGCGCGGATGCGTTCGGGCGTCAGCGGCGTGTAGGTAATGACGGGGTTGTCGCAGGCGGCGTCGGGCTCCAGCATGGCTTCCAGCGCGCGGCGGGTGGTGGGCGCCAGGTCGGCGCGCAGCACGGCGGCGTCGGGGCCGATCAGGTCCATGGCCAATTGCGGAGGCCCGCTGCCGTTCGAGATCAGCGCCACGCGCCGGCCCTTGGGGCGGCGCGTATAGCCCAGCACTTTCACGGCCGAGAACAGCTGCACGAAGTAGCGCACGCGCACGGCGCCCGCGCGGCGCAGGGCGGCATCGAAAATGGCGTCGGCGCTGTCGGCATCGGACCGACCCGCCTTGAGCACGATGACGGGCTTTACGCTGGCCGCGGCGCGCAGCGCGCTCATGAATTCGCGCGCCGGCCCCACGTCTTCCAGGTACAGCACGATGCTGTCGGTGCGCGGATCGCTGGCCAGGTAATCCAGCACTTTCGACAGCCCCACCACCGCTTCGTCGCCCAGCGACACGGCGGTGGAAAAGCCGATGTGCACGTCTTCGGCCCAGTCCATGACGGCGGCCATGATGGAGCGCGACTGCGCCACCAGCGCCACGCGCCCCGCGCGCGCCAGCACCGGGTGCTGGCTGAAGTTCAACCCGGCATGCGGCCGCTGCGCGCCAAACGAGCGCGGCCCCAGCAGTTCGCAGCGGTTCTCTTCCGCCCACGCGCGGCACAACGCCCAGGTGCCGCGCGGATACGGATCGGGCAGTTCGTGCGGTAACAGGATCACGGCGCGCGGCGCCAGCGGCGACAGGCGGCGCAGTGTTTCCGGCAGCACGGCGGGCGACACGCAAACCAGGGCCAGATCAGGCCGCGCTCCCGCCGCCAGGCCTTCCAGGGCGGCGGGCAATTCCGGCGCGGCGCCCGCCTGGCAATCGACCACCGTGGTCTTCGCCTTGAGCGCGGGCGACAGAGAGCCCGCCGCCGGCAGTGGCCGGTCGGCAACGATCACCAGCGAACTGGGTTCGAACATGGGGGCAAGCGCGTGTCGCAGCATAGGGGGTACGCCCTAATCTAAAATACCGTTCATCGTAACAAGACAAGCCCGCCGTCCGCTTGATGTGGACCCAGCCTGACGCCGCTTTTGTGGCGCCGCAGCCGCTATCATTGCCACCTATGACTTCCAACGCCACCTCCCCCATTCGTACGCGCTTCGCGCCTTCGCCCACGGGCTTTCTGCATTTGGGCGGCGCGCGCACCGCGCTGTTCTCCTGGGCGTTCGCGCGCCACCATCAAGGCACGTTTGTGCTGCGCATCGAAGACACGGACGTCGAGCGGTCCACGCCGGAAGCGGTCGAGGCCATTCTGGACAGCATGCAGTGGTTGGGCATGCAGCCCGATGAAGGCCCCTTCTATCAAATGCAGCGCATGGACCGCTATCGCGAAGTGGTCGCGCAGATGCTGGCCGCCGGCACTGCCTACCACTGCTACAGCTCGCCCGAAGAAGTGGAAGCCATGCGCGAAGCCGCCCGCGCACGCGGCGACAAGCCGCGCTATGACGGCACGTGGCGCCCCGAGCCCGGCAAGACGCTGCCCGCCATCCCCGAAGGCCGCAAGCCGGTGGTGCGCTTCAAGAACCCGCAAGAAGGCGCCACCTCCTGGAACGACATGGTCAAGGGCACCATCAGCTTCGACAACACCGAACTTGACGACCTGATCATTGCGCGCCCGGACGGCACGCCCACGTACAACTTCTGCGTCGTGGTCGATGACTGGGACATGGGCATCACGCACGTGTTGCGCGGTGACGATCACGTCAACAACACGCCGCGCCAGATCAACATCCTGCGCGCGCTGGGCGCCACGCTGCCCGAATACGGCCACGTGCCCATGATCCTGGGCCCGGACGGCGAAAAGCTGTCCAAGCGCCACGGCGCGGTCAACGTCATGGAATATGACAACGACGGCTACCTGCCCGAGGCCATGATCAACTACCTGGCCCGCCTGGGCTGGAGCCACGGCGACGACGAGCTGTTCTCGCGCGAGCAACTGGTGTCCTGGTTCGACACCAAGCACCTGTCGAAGTCCGCGTCGCAATGGGACCCGAAGAAGCTGAACTGGGTCAACGCGCACTACATCAAGCAGATGGACAACGCGGAGCTGGCCGAACGCGTGGCGCCGCGCGTGGCGAACCGGGGCGGCCACCCTGAAAAAATCGACCTGCCGGGCGTGATGGGCCTGCTGAAAGACCGCGCTGAAACCTTGGAACAATTGGCCGATGGCGCGATGCTGTTCTGCGCGCCGTTCGCACCGGCCGCGCCGGAACTGGTCGAGCAGCACCTGACCGCCCCCGCGCGCGAAGCGTTGGCCGACTTTGCCCAGCGCGCGCAAGACACCGACTGGACCCGCGAGGCCCTGTCGGCGCTGATCAAGGCCGTGCTGGCCGACCGTGGCATGAAGATGCCGCAACTGGCGGTTCCGCTGCGCGTGGCGGTGACGGGTCAAACGCAAACCCCGGCCGTCGACGCCGTGCTGGCCCTGCTGGGCAAGCAGACGGTGCTGGCCCGCCTGGCTGCGATCTAAGCAGGACGGACTTCAAGCCGGACCGGGCAAGGCTCGTCCGACTCAGCACAGACCTGTTGAACCCGGATCGGCTTAGCCAAGGCGATCCGGGTCGAATCCGATATGTTGACCCAAAGACGGCGTTCCGAGTTTTCGGAACGCCGTTTTTTCGTTTTGCTATTGGCTTGCTGTTGGCTTGCTATTGGCGGGCCGTTGGCCGGCGGTTGCCTTGCCATTGGCCCTGCCCCCCCGCCCTACGCGTTCGTGATCGCCGCGCGCGCCTTCAACGCCCGGGCGAAGAACGCGCCCAGCAGGGGCAGCAGCACCGCCGACCCGCCAAACAGCGCCGCGGCGCCGATCTCGTCCACCACCGCCCCCGCCAACGCCACGCCCGCCGCCTGCCCCATGAACAGGCACGACGCAAACCACGCCACCGCCGTGCCACGCGCGGAAGGCACCATCTGCGTCGCGTTGGTTTGCAACGTGGCATGCAGCAGGTAATAGCCAAAGCCCGCCAGCACGCTGGCAAGCAGGCTCCACATCCAGATCGGACCCAGCAGGTACGACAGGAAGGCGACGCCCAGCACCAGACCGCCCGCAACCGCCAGGCCGCGTTCGCCCAGACGCTTGAGTATGCGGCCGGCCACGACCGTGTAGATCAGCCCGCCCACCGCGTACACCGCCACCAGCGCACCGGCGGCCGTCAACGAAATGTTGAATCGTTCGTGCAGGTAAGACGGCGCGAATGCCAGCGCGCCAAAGACCAGCAGGCCCTCAACGAACACCGTGGCCAACACAATGCGCGCCCACGGCGTGCCCAGCACCAGCCGCGCCTGCCCGATAAAGCCCTGACGAACCGCGTTGGGGTCCACCTGCGCAAAGCCCGCCGCGCGCTGGCGCCGCACCTCCAGGTGCAGCAGCACGCCCACGATCAGGTAGCCCACCACCAGGGCCGCGAAGGCCCAGCGCCAGCCCACGGTGTCCGCGAAAATGCCGCCGGCCAACTGGCCCGCGGACATGCCCAGGATGGTGCCGGTCAAAAAGCGGGCCAGCGTCGCCTGGCGGCGCTCGTAGGGTACGTTGTCGCCAATCCAGGCCATCGACAACGGCACGATGCCCGCCCCCGCCGCGCCGGACAGCGCGCGGCAAAGCACCAGCACATCCAGGGATTCGGCCATGACGGCGCCCGCGCTGCCCAACGCACAGGCCACGGTGGCCACGCTGACCACGCGGTACTTGCCGTAGCGGTCGCCCACGGGACCGAAGAACATCTGCAACACGCCGTAGGCCACCGCAAACGCCGTCACGGCGCGCGCCGCCTGGCCGGTGGTCGTGCCGAATTCCGCCGCCAGCTGCGGCAGCATGGGATCACAGATGCGAAAGGCGCTGGCGCTGACAAAGGCGGCCAGGGCAAGCAGCGCGATGGCGCGTGCTTCAGAGGACATGGCGGGCATGGGGAACCGGCGGCTAGGCAAAAGTCGAAGCCCGCACCTTACCGCAGCCCGGCCATCTTGGCGCGGTGGGCGAACGCAGTGTCCGCCCCGCGCAACGGTGCGTCGGGCGCGGCCTTGTTCCGGCGCAGCGCCGGCATGCGCCCTCCCCGCGCAACGCTCAATACGGCAGGCGATAGCCCTGCGGCATGCGGCGCGCGGTGACCACCTGGCCGCCGCTCTTGAGTTCGCGCAGCGTCAATTTGGCGTGCTCGACTTTTTCGACGCGATAGCGGTTCAGGTAAATGGGGTCGTTGGCATCCACGGGCTCGCCGGCGGACTTGGTGGTCTGCATCGTGTAGACGTTGTCGGCCACCGTCCAGCAACCGGTCTCGCGCAGGGCCGGGCGCGACTTGCGCCCGATCTTGAGCAAAGACTCATAGGCCATCGAGCCATCGGCGGACAACACGATCAGCGATTGCAATTCGCCGCTGACATCGCGCGGGCGCGTGTTCGACAGCCAGGTACCAATCATGGGGTCGCCGCTTTTGGCCGGCACACAGGCCACCGCCTTGGGTGGGTCCGCGGGCTGCGCCTCGGTAATGACGGCGGGCTTCCTGGCGACGCACCCGGCCAGGATAAGAACGGCGCAGGCGATGCCGGCCGAACGCAAATACACACTGCTCATGACTTCCTCAACACGTCTGTCGACGCGCCGCGCCGATCACACCGGCACGTCCCTCGCGCAGCAAACATCACGCACTCTAAAGAGCCGCTGGGCAAGAATCAACGACGATCCGCGCGGTGTGCAATTGCGCAACAGTCCGCGTCGCAAAGCCGCTGGTTTAGCCATGGAACGCGCACGAATGCGTTGGTTTCAAGCGACACCGCGCGCGTGTCCACGGCTGCTTTTTCCGCGCGCTCTATATATAGAGGGCGCTGCGATCGGCCTGGGTCACAACGGCAGCCGTTGTTCGTGCTTGATCTCGCGCAGCGCCACGATGGTGCGCGTCTGGCGGATGCCCGGCATGTTGAACAGGAAGCGATGCAGGAAACGGTCGTAGGCCTCGGGGCTTTCCACCAGGATCTTCAACAGGAAGTCCGAATCGCCGGTGACGGCGTAGCACTCCAGGATTTCGGGCGCGTCGCGCACCGAGCGTTCGAAGTGTTCAACCGTGTTCGACGAATGCCGCTCCAGGCTGATCTGCGCAAACATGCAGCCCAGGCCCACCTTGCTGCGGTCCACCTGCGCGCTATAGCCCTGGATCACCCCGCTGGCTTCCATCGCCTTGACCCGCCGCCACACCGGCGCGGCCGATAGCCCTACCTTGTCGGACAGCTGCTGCGCCGAAGCCCGGCCGTCCTCCTGCAAGGCCTTGAGGATGCCGATATCGGTCTTGTCCATCGCTTTGTCTCCTGGTTTTTGTCGAACACGAAATGTTCATTGCGAATTATAGGGATAGCACGATCCAAAAACGCAATAAATCGGATGCCTCGCGAACCTATCATGGTGCGAAATACCAGGAGCATTCACTATGGACGGCACTCCCGCCCCCGAACCCCAGCTGGACCTTGATTACCAGCTTGCCGACAACCTTACGCGGGAGTCCGGCCGCATCTTCCTGACGGGAACGCAGGCGCTGGTGCGAATCATGCTGACGCAGGCACGGGTCGACCGTGAACGCGGGCTGAACACGGCGGGCTTTGTGTCGGGCTACCGCGGATCGCCATTGGGCGGCGTGGACATGGCCATGTGGAAGGCGAAGAAGGCGCTGGACGCCAGCAAGATCTCGTTCCTGCCCGGCATCAACGAAGACATGGCCGCCACCGCCGTCATGGGGACGCAGCAGGCCGGCGTACGCGCCGATCGCAACGTCGATGGCGTATTCGCCATGTGGTACGGCAAAGGGCCGGGCGTGGACCGCGCGGGCGATGCGCTGCATCACGGCAACGCGGCCGGCGCATCGCGCAACGGCGGCGTGCTGGTGGTGGTGGGCGATGACCACACCGCCGTGTCGTCCTCGATTCCGCACGCCAGCGAAGCGTCGTTGATCGGCTGGCAAATGCCGATCGTGCATCCGACCTCGATCGACGAGTACGAGACCTTTGCGCTATGGGGCTGGGCGCTGTCGCGCTATTCCGGCACGTGGGTCGCATTCAAGGCGGTGTCCGAAACCATCGAAAGCGGGCACTCGTTCACCCCCGCCGCCGTGCAGCACTACGACATGCCGTCCAACTCCGACATGCCGCCCGAGTCGCTGGAGTATTCCGCGCGCGACTTCCTGTCGCTGGCCGTGGAAGCGCGCATGAATCTGCGCATGAAAGCGGTGGCCGCCTTCGCGCGCCGCCACAGCATTGACCGCCTGACCTGTCCGGCGCCGCGCGCCACCGTGGGCATCGTCACCGTCGGCAAGGCGCATCTGGACACCATGGAAGCGCTGGCGCGCCTGGGCGTGGACACCGTCACCGCCAACGCGCCCGTGCGCATCTACAAGCCGGGCCTGACCTGGCCGATGGACGGTGAACGGCTGCTGGAGTTTGCACGCGGGCTGTCGCACGTCCTGGTGATCGAAGAAAAAGGCGCCGTGGTCGAAAGCCAGATCAAGGATCTGCTGTTCAACCTGCCGGACCGCCCGACCGTCATCGGCAAGAAAGGCCTGGACGGCGAAACGGTGGTGCCGTCGGCGGGCCAATTGCGCCCGTCGCTGCTGGCGCGGCCGCTGGCGGCGTGGTTGTCGCGCAGCGCCGGCCTGCCGCTGGGCACGGACCTGGCCGCGTTCGATTGCCAGTCGGCGCTGTCGAACGACGCCGATGGCATGCGCCGCCGGCCGTATTTTTGTTCGGGCTGTCCGCACAGCACGTCGACCAAGGTGCCCGAGGGCAGCCAGGCCTTGTCCGGCGTGGGCTGTCACTACATGGCTGCGTGGATGGACCGCGACACGGGCGGGCTGACGCAGATGGGCGGCGAAGGCGTGGACTGGATCGGGCTGTCGCGCTACACCAAGATGCCGCACATCTTCCAGAACATGGGCGAAGGCACCTACTACCACTCGGGCTATCTGGCGATTCGCCAGGCGGTCGCCGCGCGCGCCAACATCACCTACAAGATCCTGTTCAACGACGCGGTTGCGATGACGGGCGGGCAACCCGTGGACGGCCCGATCTCGGTGCCGCAGATCTGCCAGCAACTGCGCGGCGAGAACGTGGCGCGCATCGTCGTCACCAGCGACGAGCCTGAAAAATACCAGGGCGTGGACCTGGGACCCAACATCAAGGTGCACCACCGCCGCGAGCTGGATGCGTTGCAGCGCGAGCTGCGCGAGATTGCCGGCGTGACCGTGCTGATCCATGACCAGACGTGCGCCGCCGAAAAGCGCCGCCGCCGCAAGAAGAACCAGTTCCCCGATCCGGCGCGCCGCATGCTGATCAACAGCGCGGTGTGCGAAGGCTGCGGCGACTGCGGCGTGCAATCGAACTGCCTGTCGGTGGTGCCGCTGGAAACGCCGTACGGCCGCAAGCGCGCGATCGACCAATCCAGCTGCAACAAGGACTATTCCTGCGCAGAAGGTTTCTGCCCCAGCTTCGTGTCGGTCATGGGTGGCAAGCCGCGCAAGAGCGCCGCGCCCAAGACCGATCAGGAACGCCTGCAACGCCTGATCGAGCAATTGCCGCAACCCGCCACGCCGTCGCTGGACCGGCCCTACCGGCTGCTGGTCGCCGGCATGGGCGGCACGGGCGTCATCACCATCGGCGCCATCGTGTCGATGGCCGCGCACCTGGAAGGCCTGTCGGCGGCGGTGCTGGACCTGACCGGCCTGGCGCAAAAGGGCGGCACCGTTGTCAGCCATATCCGCTTGGCGCCTGCCGGCGCGCCGGCGGGTCCGGTGCGACTGGACTGGCAGCAGGCCGATGCCGCCATCCTGTGCGACCCGGTGGCCTCGGTCGCGCCGGATTCGCTGGGCGCGTTGCGCCGCGGGCACACGCAGGTCACCGTCAACACCTATGTGGCGCCCGTGTCCGAGTTCACGCGGGACCCTGACGCCGCCATGCGCCCCGAGGCGTTGCTGGCCAAGATTCGCCACGCCGCGGGCGATGCCAACACGGCCGCCATCGACGCGCACGAAGCCGCGCTGGCATTGTTTGGCGACAGCATCCTGTCGAACATGTTCATGCTGGGCTATGCCTGGCAGCGCGGCGGCGTGCCGTTGTCGCAGGCGTCGATCAACCGCGCCATCGAACTGAACGGCGTGGCCGTAGCCGCGAACCGCGCGGCATTCGACAGCGGCCGGCTGGCTGCGCATCAGCCCGACGCGCTGGAAAGCGCGCTGCGTCCGCGTGCCCAGGTGGTACAGCTGCACGTGCCGGAAACCTTCGAACGCGCCGTGGCCCGCCGCATTGCGGACCTGACCGCGTATCAAGACGCCCGCTACGCACGCGTCTACCAGGACGTGGTCGAAGCGGTTGCCGCGCGCGAACGCGAATTGGCGCCCGAGGCCAAGTCGCCGCGACTGGCGATGGCGGTGGCGCGCGGCCTGTTCAAGCTGATGGCCTACAAGGACGAATACGAAGTGGCGCGGCTCTACACCGGCGAGGCATTCCAGGCGCAGTTGAAGGGTCAGTTCGAAGGCGACTACAGCCTGCGCTTTCACATGGCCCCGCCGATCTTCGCCCGCAAGGACCCGCGCACCGGTGTGCCGCGCAAGATGACGCTGGGGCCGCGCACCATGTCGGCACTGAAATTGCTGACACGGTTGAAAGGACTGCGCGGCACCTGGTTCGACCCGTTCGGCCACACCGCCGAACGCAAGATGGAGCGGGCGCTTGTCACCGAGTACCGCCAGACCATAGACCAGCTTCTTGTAGGGTTGACCCGCGACAAGATCGCGCAAGCAGCTACAATCGCCGGCCTTGCAGAAACCATCCGCGGCTACGGCCACGTGAAGTCTGCGAACGTCGAGAAGTACCGGACGCAATTGGGTCGATTGATGCAGAGCTATATGGCACCGGCCCCGCGCGACATACCCCTGCGGAAAACCGCATAAACAGTCGCTCTGAGCGGTGCAGTCCTGGGCGCGCCTTACTGGGCGCGCCCAGTGCATTTAGTAACAATCTTTTGTGAGCTTCGTCATATCTTCTTCTTGTTCCAGTAGGTCTCGATCACTAGAATTAGTGTCCAACGAGGGGTGCTACACTACATGTTGTGGTCGCCTAAGCGCTGATTCTCGTCGGCCACGCCTTTTGGACTAAGCCGTCCAAGCCGTTCCGACCCCCTCAAAAGATCCACATTCGTACCGGACATGACCGCCGTCATGTCGCTATCTACGCGTTTTCGCACAGGAGCTTCCATGCAGACTTCGATCGCCTCTGTGACCCGGCCTTCGGCCGTGCCGCCCTCGCAAACCGATTCCCCTGCCGACGCCAATGGCGGGCAATGGGCCAGCTACAACATCATTCGCCGCAATGGCTCGGTGGTTGGGTTTGAGCCCAGCAAGATCGCCATCGCCATGACCAAGGCCTTTCTGGCCGTCAACGGTGGCCAGGGCGCCGCGTCCGCGCGTGTGCGCGAACTGGTCGAGAACCTGACCAGCCAGGCCGTGAACGCCCTGGTGCGCAACCGCCCCAACGGCGGCACCTTCCATATTGAAGACATCCAGGACCAGGTCGAACTGGCGCTGATGCGCTCGGGCCAACATGACGTTGCCCGCGCCTACGTCCTGTATCGCGAGAAGCGCACGCAAGAGCGCGCCGCCGCCGCTGCCGCCGAAGGCCAGGAAAAGGCCGCCGCCGCTCCTGAAGAACACGTGCTGAACGTCACCGACGCCGGTGTGCGCCGTCCGCTGGACCTGGCTGAGTTGCGCGCGACCATCGTCGCCGCCGGCGAAGGCCTGGACGAATTCATCGATAGCGAAGCCATCCTGAAGGAAACGGTCAAGAACCTGTACGACGGCATCCCCGTCGACGAAGTGTTCAAGTCCGCCATCCTGTCCGCGCGCGCGCTGGTCGAAAAAGACCCGGCCTACAGCCAAGTCACCGCTCGCCTCTTGCTGCACACGATCCGCAAGGAAGTGCTGGGCGAAGAAGTCTCGCAAGACGGCATGATCGCGCGTTACGCCGAATACTTCCCCACGTTCATCGCACGCGGCATCGAAGGCGGCCTGCTGTCGCCCGAACTGGCCAACTATGACCTGACTCGCCTGGGCAAGGCCTTGAACGCCAAGCGCGATCTGCAATTCGGCTACCTGGGCCTGCAGACGCTGTACGACCGCTACTTCCTGCACATCCGCGGCACCCGCATCGAACTGCCGCAGGTGTTCTTCATGCGCGTGGCCATGGGCCTGGCGCTGCGCGAAGCCGACCGCGAAACGCGCGCCATCGAGTTCTACGAGATCCTGTCCTCGTTCGACTTCATGAGCTCGACGCCGACGCTGTTCAACTCGGGCACGCTGCACTCGCAGTTGTCGTCGTGCTATCTCACGACCGTCTCCGATGACCTGGAAGGCATCTACGACGCCATCAAGGAAAACGCGCTGCTGGCCAAGTACGCCGGCGGCCTGGGCAACGACTGGACCCCGGTGCGCGCGCTGCGCAGCCACATCAAGGGCACCAACGGCGAAAGCCAGGGCGTGGTTCCGTTCCTGAAGGTCGTCAACGACACCGCCGTCGCGGTGAACCAGGGCGGCAAGCGCAAGGGCGCGGTGTGCACGTACCTGGAATCGTGGCACCTGGACATCGAAGAATTCCTGGAACTGCGCAAGAACACCGGCGACGAACGCCGCCGCACGCACGACATGAACACGGCGAACTGGATTCCCGATCTGTTCATGAAGCGCGTCATGGAAGGCGGTGAATGGACGCTGTTCTCGCCGTCCGACTGCCCCGACCTGCACGACAAGGTCGGCCGCGCGTTTGAAGAAGCGTATGTCGGCTACGAAAAGCGCGTCGCCAGCGGCGAGCTCAAGCTGTACAAGAAGATGCCGGCGCTGACGTTGTGGCGCAAGATGCTGTCGATGCTGTTCGAAACCGGCCACCCCTGGATCACGTTCAAGGATCCGTGCAACATCCGTTCGCCGCAGCAACACGTGGGCGTCGTCCACAGCTCGAACCTGTGCACCGAGATCACGCTGAACACCAACGAATCCGAAATCGCGGTGTGCAACCTGGGTTCGGTGAACCTGGTCGCGCACATGAAGCCGGCTGCCGGCGGCGGATTCGAACTGGATCACGACAAGATCAAGCGCACGGTCAGCATCGCGATGCGCATGCTCGACAACGTTATCGACATCAACTACTACGCCGTCGAGAAGGCCCGCAATTCCAACGCGCGCCATCGTCCGGTGGGCATGGGCATCATGGGTTTCCAAGACTGCCTGCAAATGATGCGCGTGCCTTACGCATCGCAAGCCGCCGTTGAATTCGCTGATCGTTCGATGGAAGCCGTTTGCTATCACGCGTACTTCGCGTCGAGCCTGCTCGCCGAAGAACGTGGTCGCTATCAATCGTATGAAGGTTCGTTGTGGTCGCGTGGCATCTTGCCGCAAGACACGTTGAAGATGCTGCGTGATGAACGCGGTGGTCATGTTGAAGTTGATGAATCGAGCACGCTCGATTGGGATACGTTGCGCGCGCGCATCAAACAACACGGCATGCGCAACTCCAATTGCGTGGCAATTGCCCCAACCGCGACTATTTCCAATATCATTGGTGTATCTGCGTGCATCGAACCTACTTTCCAGAACTTGTACGTCAAATCGAATCTCTCCGGCGAGTTCACGGTCGTTAACGATTACCTCGTGCGTGACCTGAAGAAACTCGGTCTCTGGGACGAAGTCATGGTCGCCGACCTCAAGTACTTCGACGGCAGCCTGTCCCGCATCGATCGCGTACCTTCCGAACTCCGCGAACTCTACGCCACCGCGTTCGAAGTCGAACCGAGCTGGCTGGTTGAATGCGCGTCGCGCCGTCAGAAGTGGATCGATCAAGCTCAGTCGCTGAACATCTACATGTCGGGCGCATCGGGCAAGAAGCTGGATGACACCTACAAGCTGGCATGGCTGCGTGGCCTGAAGACCACGTACTACCTGCGTACCCTGGGCGCCACCAGCGCCGAGAAGTCCACGGGCCGCGGCGGCGAACTGAACGCCGTCACCGCTGGTGGTCAATCCACGGCCGCGGCCGTGGGCGCCGCACCTGTTTTGCCGGAACCCGAAGTTCTCGGGGCGGTTTGCACCATGCGGCCGGGCGACCCCGGCTTCGAAGAGTGCGAAGCCTGCCAATAACCGCCTCCGGAGAATTGAAATGATTAATTGGGAAGACGACACCACCGCCACGCAACCTGCTTCCCCCGCCCCTGCGGGCGGCCAGCAGGCTGCGCCCGAAGTCCGGGCGGCGACGGGTGTATTCGGCGACACCGCCATGCCCACGCCTGCCGCGCCTGAACACGCGGCGGGTCTGGCTGCCAGCGGCGCCGCTACCGCGCAGCGCGTGAAGGTTGCCGACAAGCGCATCATCAACGGCGAAACCGACGTCAATCAACTTGTGCCGTTCAAGTACAAGTGGGCGTGGGAAAAGTATTTGGCCACGTGCGCCAACCACTGGATGCCGCAAGAGATCAACATGTCGCGCGACATCGCGCTTTGGAAGAACCCCAACGGGCTCACCGAAGACGAACGCCGCATCGTCAAGCGCAACCTGGGTTTCTTCGTCACGGCCGACTCGCTGGCCGCGAACAACATCGTGTTGGGCACCTACCGCCACATCACGGCTCCCGAATGCCGCCAGTTCCTGCTGCGCCAGGCATTCGAGGAAGCGATCCACACGCACGCTTATCAATACATCGTCGAAAGCCTGGACCTGGACGAAGCCGAGATCTTCAACGCTTATAACGAAGTTCCGTCCATCCGCGCCAAAGACCAGTTCCTGATCCCGTTCATCGACGCGATCGCGGACCCCAACTTCAAGACGGGCACGCCCGAAGCCGACCAGACGCTGCTGAAGTCGCTGATCGTTTTCGCTTGCTTGATGGAAGGCCTGTTCTTCTACGTTGGCTTCACGCAGATCCTGGCGCTTGGCCGCCAGAACAAGATGACCGGCGCCGCCGAACAGTACATGTACATCCTTCGCGATGAATCCATGCACTGCAACTTCGGCATCGACCTGATCAACACCGTCAAACTGGAAAATCCGCATCTGTGGACGCCGGCCTTCCGCGAAGAAATTCGAGAACTCTTCCGCAAAGCGGTCGAACTCGAATACGCTTACGCCGAAGACACGATGCCGCGCGGCGTGTTGGGTTTGAACGCACCTATGTTCAAATCCTACCTGCGCTTCATCGCCAACCGTCGTTGCCAGCAAATCGGTATCGAACCGCTGTACCCGCAGGAAGAAAATCCCTTCCCCTGGATGGCGGAAATGATCGATCTTAAAAAGGAACGCAACTTTTTTGAAACTCGCGTGATCGAATACCAAACCGGTGGCACGCTGAGCTGGGAGTAAAGCAGTACGTCATCAGGCCCGGCGCGGGCACGCTCTGCGAATGCAGAGCGTCGCGTTCGCGACAGGCTTGATGACGCGCTTCCTGGTCAGGGTGTTTTCGAACACGTAGAACAAGCGGTCGGCGGCCTGTGATCAGGCTGCGACCGGCGCCATTTGAAATGGCTCGCGCCAAAGGAGCGGGGGCCATATCAAATGGCTGTGCCGAATTCATTAGCGCAAACCGTAGTAGCTGTTGCTCGCACAGAACAGCGGCATGCGCCGATGAATAGCCCGGGCACGGTTCGCCTTGTTGGCGAGTCGGGGCACGGGTTTAAGTTCTGGGACCCCTGAACCTAAGGAGCATGACCATGGCAACAGCCAAGAAAGCCGTAAAGAAAGCAGCGGCGAAGAAGCCCGCCGCCAAGAAGGCAGTCGCTAAGAAGGCCGCACCGGCCAAGAAAGCCGCTGTCAAGAAGGTAGCAGTCAAGAAAGTCGCCGCCGCCAAGAAGCCGGCAGTGAAGAAGGTTGCCGCCAAGAAGCCGGCAGCCAAGAAGGTCGTCGCCAAGAAAGCGGTAGCCAAGAAGGCCGTCGCTAAAAAGGCCGTCGCCAAGAAGGCGCCTGCCGCCAAGAAAGCGGTAGCCAAGAAAGCCGTCGCCAAGAAGGCCGTTGCCAAGAAGGCAGTTGCCAAAAAGGCCGTAGCCAAGAAAGCGGTAGCCAAGAAGGCCGTCGCCAAAAAGGCCGTTGCCAAGAAGGCGCCTGCCGCCAAGAAAGCGGTAGCCAAGAAGGCCGTCGCCAAGAAGGCAGTTGCAAAGAAGGCCGTTGCCAAGAAGGCTCCCGCCGCCAAGAAGGCCGTTGCCAAGAAAGCAGTAGCCAAGAAGGCCCCCGCTGCCAAAAAGGCTCCTGCCGCCAAGAAGGCGCCTGCTGCAAAGAAGGCTCCTGCTGCTGCGAAGAAGGCTCCTGCTGCCGCCAAGCCGGCTGCTGCTGCCAAGCCCGCCGCTGCCAAGAAGCCTGCTGCCAAGAAGGCCGCTCCCAAGAAGCCCGCAACGCCGCCCTCCACGGCTGCTGCCCCGGGCGCAAAGACCGCGCTGAATCCCGCCGCGTCGTGGCCCTTTCCCACGGGTGGCCGTCCTTAATTCGGACGGTTCGAAGCAATAGCTTCACTAGAGCCGCCTGGCCTTGGCCGGGCGGCTTTTTTGCGCCTGCGCCATCCGCCAAATGCGGCGGCAATATGTGCGCGCAGCGTGCGACAATTGACTCCTCTTTTTTTGGGTGATCGCGTCCATGCTCGGTGAAATCTTCCGCTTCCTCCTCGAAATCGTGTTCACGCTGTTTGGCGCGGCATTGATTGCCCGCGCCTGGATGCACGCGATCCGCCTCCACGCTTTCAACCCCCTGGCGCGCACGATCTACCAAGCCACGAACTGGCTGGTGCTGCCGCTGCGCAAGGTCATCCCGGCAGGCAACAAGATCGACTGGACCAGCCTGGTTGCCGCCTGGCTGGCCGCGCTGTTCTATATCGTGCTGATCTGGCTGGTGGCGCTGGGCGCCCTGATTCCCGCCGCGCTGCTGCCAGCCGCCATGGGTTCGGCGCTGATCATGGCCATCAAGTGGGCCTTGAACCTGGTGGTGTGGCTGACGCTGATCCAGGCCGTGCTGTCCTGGGTCAACCCGACGGCGCCGATGATGCCGCTGTTGCAGGCGCTGACCGCGCCCATGCTGGACCCCATCCGCCGCATCCTGCCGCGCACCAGCATCGACTTTTCGCCGCTGGTGCTGCTGATCGTGGCGCAGATCCTGCTGATGGTGCTGGCCAACCTAAGCCAGCGCATGATGGGCCTGTAGTAAACCAGGACACGGGGCATTGCGCCCCGTTCCTGTTTTCTTGTCAGGGCGCTAGGCCGGAATGCCGGCGTAGATCTCGACCAGCTTCTTGCGGTCGATCTTGTGGTTGTTGGACATGGGCAGCGCCGGGCAGGCCACCAGCTCCGACGGCACCATGTACGGCGGCAGCCGCTGGGCCAGGCGCTCTTTCCAGCCGGCCAGCGCGTCGGGCGCCAGAAAGCGCGCATCGGGCTCTTGGGCCACACCCGCCACGAAACCAATCAAGCGCACCGCCGTGCCATCGGGCCGGCGCAGCACCGCGCACGCCCCGCCCTCCACGCCCGGCAGGCCATGCAATGCCTCATCGATCTCGGCCAGCTCGATGCGATAGCCGTTCAGCTTGATCTGGTCGTCCATGCGGCCACGGCAAAACAGCAGCCCACCTTCCTGCATCAGCCCCAGGTCGCCAGTGCGAAACGCGCGGCGGCCATCTTCATAGGTGTAGAGCTTGGCTTCGTTCAGATCGGGCCGATTCAGGTAGCCGCGCATCACGTGGTCGCCCACGATGCAGATCTCGCCTTCGTCCACGATCAATACGCTATCGGGTTTGGCATGGCCCACGGGCAGCGGATCGTGCGCGGCCAGCACCGCGTCGGTGACTTCGATCCAGGTGGTTGCCACCGTGGCTTCCGTAGGGCCGTACGTGTTCAGGATGACGGCATCGGGAAAGCGTAGGCGCAGCTTCTTGGCCAGCGCGGCGGGCAAGGGCTCGCCGCAAAACAGGAACGTGCGCAGCGCGGGCAAGGTCGCGGGGGAAAAGTCGCGGTTGGCCAACTGCTGGTGCGCGAACGACGGGGTCGACACCCACACCGTCACGCCATGCTCCGCCAGGCGCGGCATCCACGTGCCGGCCGCCGCGATCTGCTCGCGTGCGTTCAACACACAGGCGCCGCCCGAGGCCAGCGTGGCAAACACTTCATACATCGACAGGTCGAAGCTGAACGGCGCCTGGTTCATGAACACCGGCGCGTCGCCCAGGCCAAAGCTGCCCAGCATCCAGTCGCCCAGCAGGCCGACGCTTTCGCGGCCGATCTGCACGCCCTTGGGGTCGCCCGTGCTGCCAGAGGTAAACATCACATAGGCCAGGCCGCGTTCAGCCAGCATCGCGCCTTCGCCACGCGTGAAGGTATCGGACGCCGCATCATAGACAGCCGCGGCGCGCACGATCTCGACGATGCGGCGCAGGCGGTCGGCCGGGTAGATGGTGTCAACAGGCACGAACGGCGCACCGATCAGCAGTGCGCCCACCATGGCGACGAAAAACGACGCTTCTTTGTGGCCGTAGATGGCCACCGGCACATCGGGGGCCACGCCCTGCTCGCGCGCCACGTCCGCCCAGGCCTGGGCTTCGTCGCGCAACTGCGACCAGCTTAGCGAGCGGTCGGCGGCGGCAATGGCCAGGGCGTCGGGCGAGAGGTCCGTATCCACGAACTGGAACGATTTCAGATCGAAACGCATGCCGAAACTCCCGGCGTCAGATGGGGCTGCGACCGCTGAACACGTACAGCGCCAGCGCAGCCAGGATCAAGGTAAGCACGCGGCCCAGGAAGCGCATCACCGGATGCGCCAGCGTGGCCTGCAACGCGGGGCGGGTGCGCGACGCGTTGATCAGCAGGTTGTGACCCACCGAATACGCGCCGAACATCAGCCCGCTGACGATGTAGTGCAGCGACAGGCCGTTCCACACGCCCATGGCCAGCAGCGTGGCGAAGATGCCGATGTTCTGCGCCGCCATGCGATGGCGTCCGAAGAACTTGGTCTTGCTCAGCGCCTTGTAGATCGGCATGAACACCACGTCGCGCAGCCACTCGGACAGGCTGATGTGCCAACGGCGCCAGAAATCCTGCGGGTTCAGCGTGGCCAGCGGATTGCGGAAGTTGATCGGCAAGGTGAAGCCGAACAGCATGCCGATGCCGATTGCCATCGTCGAATAGCCGGCGAAGTCGAAGAACAGATACGCGCTGTACAGCGACGCGTTCAACGCCACGCCCGTGAACGAATAATCGTGCGCGTCCAGCGTGGCCAGGCCATAGCGCCAGATCAGTTCGGCCAGGCCGAACTTCTGGATCACGCCCACCATGATCAGTTCCAGACCGATCAGCCACGTGTTCAGGTTCACGCCTTCATAGCCGCGCTTCAGGTCGGCCTGGAAATTGCGCCAGCGATACATCGGGCCGGCCAGCAGCGTCAGCGGGAAGAACAGGTAGATGAAGTAGTCCAGCGGCGACACGCGTTCGTTGCGCTGTGCGAACAGCAGCACATCGATGGCGCGGAAGGTCGCGAACGACAGGCCCAGCATGGCGCCCAGATGCGACACGCCCGTCTTGACCAGCAGCAGCGGTGTCATGGTGATGATGACGGCCAGCCACGTCGGAATGTAGTTGCGGCGTACCGCCCACAAGGCGCTGCCCGAGATGGCAAGCAGCGCGATGGGCTGATACGGCCGCGCCCAGAAGACCGCCATCCATACGCCCAGGCAGATCACGCCGATGATGTGGCGATAACCGATGCGCAGCGGCATGCCGAACGAGCGATACGCCAACAGGCCCAGGCCGCCGCACAGCGCGCCGCCAAAAAAACTCAAGCTTGCGAACAATTCCATGGCGCGCTCAGAACTGTTGGTATTGGAATTCGACCTTGATCGGTCCGCCGCTGCCCGTGGTGGGCTGAGCCTGAAGCACGAATACGAGGATGACCCCGATGTACAGGCACAAATGCCAGAAGAAGCGGCGCCCGGCGCCGTCCTTGCGAAAGAATTTCATCGGGAAAAGTACTCCGCAATACCTTGGTCCGCCATGGCCCAGCCTAGCTCGGCCAGATGCATGTCGTCGCGCACCATGCCCGGTTCGAACGGGATGCTGTAAAGGTCCAGGCAGCCCATCTGATAGCGCTGGCACATGCCGGTGATGGCGGCCACCACCGGGTCGAACCGTTCGACGTCCAGGATCAGCTTGGGGTTGAACGGCTGAATGACGAAGTACGCCTTGACCTTGCGCTTTTGCAGCAAGGCCATCACGCGCGACAGATCTCCGAGCTCGGTGCGGGTGATCGGGTCGACGTCGGCGAATTCGTTGCGCGCTGGCGAATACAGCGGCGCCAGGTACTGCTTGTAGTAATCGTCGCGCACGTCGTAGGGGTTGTTGCCGCCCAGCTGCCGTTCGACTTCGCGCGCCTCATGCGTCAGCCGGCCCCACTGCCCTTCGTTCAGGCGCGCGGCGGATGGCCAGGATACGAAGCGGTGCGCGGGCACCGACAGCTTGGTGCGCGGACGGTCGGGCGCCGGCTCTTTGCGGGCATGCCACCACAGCGACAGCTTGTCTTTCAGTTCAGCTACCTGGCCATTGGCGATCAGCCAGAGCAGCCCCCAGTTGGCGTTGTCGCTGATCCAGTTCTGCATCTGCTCGCGCGTGCTGGGCTGATCCCACAGGCGGTCCCAGACGGGGCCCGTCACGTGCTCGGCAAAGGCGCTGCGCGGCAGCTGGCCACCCGAAGCAAACCAGGCCGGCGACACCATGATGACCAACCGCGTGTTGGGCGTCAGGGAATCGGCCACGGACTCCAGCACGCTGACGATGCCGTAGGACTGGAACATGGCGTGGCCGTACGCCAGCGTCGGCACCTTCAGTTCTTCAGGGAAGAAGCGGTAAGGCACGAAGCGCAGGTCGTGGCTGGACAATTCGGACGAACCCAGCACGACCAGCGTCCCGTCGCTCAGGGCGTTGCCCAGGCGATTCAGGTTGACGTGTTGGGTACCCCAGTCCGGCCCCAGGTTGGGCAGGTAGTTGCTCTTGTCGGCAGCGGCGGCCATGGGCGAGGCGGTGGGCGTCACGATGCGGCTGAGCACATCGTCCGCGCCCCAGTACACCCCTATCGCCAGTGCTACTGCCGTCGCGGCGGCCGCGACGTGGGACAAGAACCGGGTGTTATGCAGTATGGGCAGCGACATAGCCGGCAAGCGTACGGACCGACTGCAGGTGTTCCGCGATTTCAGGAGCCGGGATGCTGCAACCGTACTCGGATTCGACAGCCAGCGTGATGTCCACGGCGGCAAGGGAATCAACCAGACCCGTGGCGATCAACTGCGTATCGGGGGTGACTTTCTTCATGACGATCGACTCGACGATCTCGCCGATCTTGGTGTGGAGTTCTTGCTCGGTATGCATAGATATTGCAGTTGCCTTGTCGGCAAAACATCCCCGCCCCTGGGATTCAGGTGACGAGAATACAGAAAAAAGCTGAAGCTCAACTGACGGGATTCAGCGATCCAGAACGATGTCGGGGAGCACGCAGGGACGCCCACAGGGACGCACTTGGTTACATCGCCGCGAAAGCTTGACATCGATCGCAGGCGCAATCATTGCACTTTGGCCGTCGAATCGCCATGAAACTTTTGGGCTAAATCGCGAGAAAAGGCAGGGAAACGTAACGCCTGCGGGTAAATCCCGGGGTTCTCGTTGCGGCGGAGCGACACTTTCAGGCAAAAAAAGGCCCCGATAATCGGGGCCTTCATACGCGTCGGCGCGCATCGAAAAAGCCCGCTTGCGCGGGCTTCGGGAATTACATCGGGGTGACGCGGGTGGGGCCTGCGCCGCTGATCACCTGGACGCGTTGGCCCACGCTGATCGGCACGTCGGCTTCTTGCGCCACGACACGGGTTTCGCCGTTGTCCAGGCGCACGGTGACTTCATAGCCGGAGTTGGTGCCAACGCGGTTTTCGACCGCGTTGCCCGCCAGCGCGCCAAGAATGGCGCCGCCGACCGTGGCGATGGTGCGGCCCGTGCCGCCGCCAACCGCGTTGCCGGCTACACCGCCCAGCGCACCGCCGGCCAACATGCCGACACCGCTGGACTTGTCATTCTGGATCACGATCGGGCGCACGCCCGTGACCGTGCCCGTACGGACGATCTGCTCACGCTGGGCTTGGTCGTAGCTATATACCCCGCTGGACGCGCTGCGATTCGCGCAGCCGCCAAGCACAGCCATCGACGTCACGACGGCCGCGATGGCCAGCCACCGGCCAGTACGCGGGGTCACCAGGGAAAGAGATTTACTTTGATTCATTTGGACTCCTCGATCGGGCACTGCCGACGAAAACTGATCATACCCCGCGCACTACCCCGGGCAGGCGCGGTTGCAACACACTGAAACTCACGGCCAAAGCCAGCAATCACCTTGTGACAGCGCGATATTCGCGCCGTCGCATCGGTGATTTTCAACGTCCGTTCGACCGCGCAATCGCGCGGCGGTTCCCGTGTCTCGAAGTCCGGATAAAACGATCAAGCCGGCAAGTGGATGCCGTAGGTGGCGTGCAGCACCGCGTCGATATCGGCGCGCGACGGCGCGTGATTCTGCGGGCCGCGCGAGGCGATCTTGATGGCGCCCATGACGTTGCCCAGGCGGCAGCTGTCTTCCCAGTTCCAGCCGCTGGTCAGGCCGTAAAGCAGGCCGCCGCGCTGCGCGTCGCCGCAACCGGTCGGGTCGACCACTTGCGTGGCGCGCACCGGCGCGATCTGGATCGTCTTGCCGCCGGTCAAGAGCGTGGCGCCTTCGGCTCCGCGCGTCACGACCACGGCTTCCAACGTGGCGGCAATGTCCGCCATGCCACGGCCCGTGCGCTGTTCGACAACGCCCGCTTCGTAGTCATTCACGGTCAGGGCGCGCGCCATCTTCAGCATGCGTTCCAGGTCGGCGCCGTCGAACAGCGGCATCGCCTGGCCCAGGTCAAAGATGAACGGGATGCCACGCGCGTGCAGGCGTTCGGCGTGCGCGAACATGCCTTCCTTGGCGTCCGGGGCAACGATGGCCCAGGCCGCTTGCGCATCGCTCAGGTCGTTGTCGGCCGAGAACGACATGGCGCCCGGGTGGAAAGCGGTGATCTGGTTATCGTCCAGGTCGGTGGTGATGAAGCACTGCGCGGTGAACGTATCGGGAATCACCTTGACGCGGGCGATGTCGATGCCCAGGGCCGACAGGCGTTCCAGGTATTCGCCGGCGTCTTCGCCCACGGTGGCCACGGGCAGCGGCTTGCCGCCCAGCAGATTCATGTTGTAGGCGATGTTGCCCGAGCAACCGCCATATTCCTTGCGCATGCTGGGTACCAGGAACGACACGCTCAACGACTGGATGCGGTCGGCAAGAATGTGCTCTTTGAAGCGGCCTTCGAACACGGCGATCGTGTCGAACGCCATCGAACCGCAAACCAGGACGGGGGTTGCCATGCGTGTCATCCTTTAAGGAAAGAACTTATCAAGTTGGTAGCCATTGACCTGAACACCAGTCACTTCAATGGGCACGGAAATCTTCAGCTCGCCCGCCGGCGCGAACGGCCCGCGCAGTTGCTCGGGCGTCAGGTAGTCTTCGGGCCGCAACACGCGGCGCACCACGACCGTGTCGGACAGATCCGTCAGGTCCAGCACCAGCGCCGGCCAATGCTGCGGCTTGTCGTAGCGGTTGCGCAGCACCAGGTTCAGCACCAGGCGGCTGCGACCGTCGTCGATGGCGGCCGCGCCCGTGGGCGGTTGCAATGACGACGAGGAAATCGCGATGCGCTCCAAGCGCCGCGCGTAGCCCACCGTGCAGCCCAGCGGCTTGCACGCGGCTTCCAGCACCGGGCGCACGGCCGGCACGGAGTTGGCGATGTCGGTGCGGTAAACGTATAGCAGTTGTAGGCCCAGCGCGATCAGGCCCAACAGGCACGCATAGCCCCACAATTTGCGCAGCAGGCCACGGCGTTCGGTGCGGTCCTGGTCCAGGAACTCGGGCGGGGCGCGGCCCACGTCGGTGGCGCTGGAATATCGCGTGCGCGCATCGCCCAGCACGGGCTCGATGCCGTCGTCAAAGCCGGGGCCGTCGTCGTCGGCGCGGTAGGCGTCGTGACGGCTCAGGGCGTGGTCGGCGACGTAAGGCTGGCGAACGTCGTGGTGGCGCGGGGTGCGATCGCGGGAGACGTTGCGGTGATCGACGCGCGGGTCATCGTGGTCGCCTATGCGGTGATCGTCCTGGTCGTGATGGCGGTCTTGGTCGCGGTCATGGTCGTGGTCGTGGTCGTGGTCGTGGTCGTGGTCGTGGTCGTGGTCGTGGTCGTGGTCGTGGTCGTGATCCCGATCGTCGATTCGATGATCGTCTCGGTCGTCTTCCTCGGCCCGGTCCTGCCAGTTGAACACCGGTTCGTTGCCACGCGGCGTGGCGATGATGGGTTCGGGGCGATACGTCTGGACGCGGCCATGCCGGTCGTCCCGCATTTCATCGTCCAGGTCCCGGTCCAACGGGCCTTCGTCGTCAAACTCGTCTTCCGGCAGCTTATCGTCGGGCTCGACGTGGCGGCGTATCGCCTCACGCCCGCGCAGCACGGCGGGCGCAGCGGCAGGCGCCACGGCGGCCGGAATTACCGGCTCGGCTCGGCCCGGCGGCGGCGGCGGCGGCGTCATCGGGGCGTGCGCAGGCGTTGCGGGGGCTGGCGGCACTGCCGGAGCAGGCCTTGGTGCGGCAGGCGTCGGCGCGGCGGTCGGGGCATGCGGATGCGAGGCCGGTTCGTCTTCCCAGGGCGGAACCTGGCGGGGCGCTACCGAGGGCCGCGAGAGGACCGGCGCGGCGGCGGCTGCGGCCGGGGCCGGCGTTGCGGGACGCGCGGCTGGCGGCACGGGCGGCAGCGCCTTCGCGTCGGCGCCGGGCAAGAGGCAGGCGCGGCCGTCGAAAACCGTCGAGCAGGCGCCGCATCGCACCAGGCCGTTACGGACGCGCAGCTGGTCCGGCACCACCTTGAACGTGGTGCCGCATTGCGGGCAGCGGGTGGTCAAAGCCATGTGATGCGATCCTGCCTAAGCGGTGCTCAGGCCTTCTGGCCGTGCAGGCAAACCCAGCCGTCGCGGGCGCGCCAGACCGACATCGCCATCCAGGGCGCGTAGGCGGCAGCCACTTCCTCGGCCTGGCGTTCCAGCACGCCGGACAGCACCAGATGCCCGCCCTCTGCCACGCGGCCGGCCAACATCGGCGCCAGCACTTTCAGCGGATTGGACAGGATGTTGGCCACGACCACCTGGAAGGTGCCGTCGGCCAGCGCGTCGGGCAGCATGGCTTGCAGTGCTACGTGGTTGACCTCGGCGTTGTAGGCCGTGCTTTGCACGGCCTGCGCGTCGATGTCCACGGCCAAGGTCGGGCCTGCGCCTAGCTTGCGCGCGGCAATGGCCAGAATCCCCGAGCCGCAGCCGTAGTCCAGCACGGTCGCGCCGGCGGGCAATTCGGCTTCCAGCCAGGCCAGGCACAGGTGCGTGGTGGGATGGCTGCCCGTGCCGAACGCCAAGCCCGGGTCCAGCTCGATATGGATGGCGCCCTCTTCGGCGGTGGCCGGGTCCAGCCCGGGCACATCGGGATTGTCGCGGTGCCAGCTGGGCACGATCCACAGGCGTTCGGCAATGTGGATGGGGCCAAACTGCGATTGCGTCAGGCGCACCCAGTCGGCGTCCGGCACGTCGCGCAGCGTCCAGCCGGCAAACAGCGTCGGGTCCAGCTCACCGGCCGACGCGGCTTCTTCCATGATCTGCGTGGGATCGGCGCCATCGGGCAGCAAGGCCACGACGCGGTTGCGGTCCCAGGCCTGCACGTCGGGCTCGGTGCCCGGTTCGCCAAACAAGGGGCGTTCGTCATCGGTGCCGAAGTCGGCGTCTTCGACGGACACCGACAGCACGCCCGCTTCGAGCAACGCGTCCGACAGGGCTTCGGCCTGAGCCTCCAGGCAATGGAGCACGAGTTCACGCATGATTATTCTTCCATCTGGCCATCGG
>NZ_JCBAMR010000058.1:0-25904 GCF_059760425.1 Achromobacter sp. RT286_PF | reverse complement strand
GCATCATGCCGTCGCGGCCGCGCCGCATCAAGGCCCCCGCCGGTGCAACACCGGCGCGGACCAAAGCCTGATCAGGCCTTGTTGTAGCGTTCGACGCTGTTCACGATTTCTTCGTGAGCGGCGTCCACACCCTTCCAACCCTTGACCTTGACCCACTTGCCCTTTTCGAGATCTTTGTAGTGCTCGAAAAAGTGCTGGATACGCGCGACGTCTTCGGTCGGCAGGTCTTCGTACGACTTGATGTTGCGGTACGGGGGGTACAGCTTTTCAATCGGCACGGCCAACAGCTTGGCGTCGCCGCCCGACTCGTCGTCCATTTCCAGCACGCCGATGGCGCGGCAGCGCACGACGGCGCCGATCTGGATCGGGAACGGGGTCAGGACCAGCACGTCGGCGGGGTCGCCGTCGTCCGACAGGGTTTGCGGGATGTAGCCGTAGTTGCACGGGTAGTGCATGGCGGTCAGCATGAAGCGGTCAACGAAAATCGCGCCCGTGTCCTTGTCGACCTCGTACTTTACCGGGTCGGCGTTCATGGGGATTTCGATGATGACGTTGAAGTCTTCCGGCAGCTTCTTGCCAGGGGAGACGCGATCAAGACTCATGATTCAACCTTGTTGTTTGTCTGAAGAAATGTTCAAAGCGAGCCGTCGTCCTTGAACGGCGGCTTGGTCGTCGGCACCGGCACCGACGCCGGGGCGGGCGTGGGCTTGGCGGGGGCGGCGGGCGCCGGCGAATACGTAGGCACGGGTTCATCGAAAGCCGCCGCCGGAATCGGGGCGCTGTCGAAGTACTCGTCGATATCCGACGTGCCGCCGGCCAGCGGCGCGTCTTCGGGCGCCAGCGCGCGGTCGCGCTGGTCACGGCTGACGCGGGCGTCCGGGTCCAGCACGTAGTCAGAGGCCGAGGCCGCTACCGCCGGCGGCAACGACGGGTAGTCGCCGCCCACATCGGCATCGCCGTCCGTGTCCGACAAGCCCACCGCATAGCCGCCTTCGGCATCCACGCGGTACGGGTCCGATCCGGTGTCCGCCGCGGGCAAGGCCGCGTCGGCCGCCAGCACCGGCAGCGCCATGCTGGCCGCCGTGGCCAGGCGCCAGTGGCGCACGGCATCGGCGGGCCGATCCAGGCGGTCGTAAAGGCTGCCCAGCAACGCATGTGTTTGCGCATCGCTGCGGCGGCTGAGGCTGCGCAACAGGTATCGCTCGGCCTGGCCCCACAACTGGCCGTTCAGGCACAGCATGCCCAGCGCGGTCAGCAGATCGGGATCGGTCGGACGTTGCTGCAACCAGGTCTCGGCCTTGGCCAGACGGCGCGACACCTGTTCGGCGTCGCAGCGGGCGTAGGCGGCCACCAGTGCGGGGTTGAACTTCACGGCGATGGCAGCTTCCAGCACGCGCGCCGCTTCGTTGGGCTCGCCGGCCGCGTCGAAGGCGGCGGCGCCAGCCAGCGCGATATCGGGCAGCAGGCGCTCTTCGGCCTTCAGATCTTTCCAGATGGCGCGCCACGCGTCGCTGTGGGCGGCCGCGCGCAGGCGTGCGGCGCCGGACGTATCGATCAACACGTCGGCCTCGGCACGGGCCAGGGCATTACGACGCACCAGCCCACGCGCAAGCGTGAAAACCTGTTCCTGGTGATGCAACGCGGTGTGCGCGCGCAGCAGCAGGCGCATCGTGTGCAGATGGCGCGCGCCGCCGTCAGCCAACGGCGCCAGTACCGCCAGCGCGCGCTCGGGGCGGCCCTGGTCCAGCAGCATGTCGGCCGACACGGTTGCCGTGGCTTCCGTCAGGCCAGGGTCGGTGCCGGCCTGTTCTTGCGCGGTGGCAAGCAGGCGGTCGCGCCGGTCGAATTCGCCCAGGCCATGCGCGGCGCGCGCCGCGGACAAGGCCGCCAGCACCCGGCGCGTTTGCACCTTGGTTTGGTCCAGCAGCTTGGTCAGGTCCTTCTCGGCGACTGCGTAGCGGCCCTCAAGCAGGCCGATCCAGCCGCGTTCCAGCAATTCGTGGTCACGCGCCTGTGCGCGCTTGCCGCGCCACACGCGAACGCGATCCGGAATGGCAAGCAGCCATGCCAGCAAACGCAAACCCACATAAAGCACGATGAAGGCGGCCACGATCAGCAGCACGGCCAACGTCAGCGACATCCCAATGCGCCACGGCCAGACCAGCAACAGCACGTTGCCGGAATGCGAGCGCAGCACCACCGCCAGGGCGACGGCGATGACGGCGAGCAGCAGTGTCCAGAACCAGGTACGCATAAGGCTCAATCCTGCCCGCTGTTCTTGAAGCCCGCGGCGCGCAAGGCGGCCACGGCATTCAGGCTGTCGGCCACGTCCGGCATGCGCACGGCGATGTCTGTCTGGGCGAGTTCACGCGCCAACGTTTGCGCGGCGACCGTATCGGGCGAACGGGAATCGAAGTACTTGGACAAGGTGACGCCGACGTTGTCGAGCTCGCTCTTCCAGACGGCGGGCTGACGCATCAGCATGGCCAACTGCACGGTCAACAGGCGCTGGCGCAGCGTGCCGCGCACCTGGTCGGCTTGCTCGGGCGACAGCAGCAAGGCGGCGGGTTCGTCAACGCGCTGAATGGTGATCAGGCCGCCAAGCTCGTGCGCGAGGGCCGAACCTGCACGGCCCGGCCACGACGCGACTTCGGCTCGCCAACGCTGCCACCAGGGCGCGTCGGCGGGCAAGCCGGCCTGCGGATCGATCGTCGGCGCGGGCGCGGCGGCGGGTTGGGCATCGCCCGTGGCAACCATGCCCGGCGCGGCGGAATCGGGCACCAGCAGCGGCGCCTTGTTGACCAGCGCCACCAGGCGTTCGATGCGCGCCGATTGCGCGGGAATGTCCACGGTGGAGACGGCGCGCAGGCGATCCAGGTCGCCGTTGATGGCTTGCTGAAGGCTTGAGAAGCGCGGACGGTCGGCGCGTGCCAGACGGGCCTGCGCGGTTTCTAGCGCAACGATGGCGTTGGACACGTTGCCGGCCAGGCGCAATTGCTGGTTGCCGATGGTCAACAGGCGTTCGACGTCGTTGGCCAGCAGTTCGTCGCTGGCGCTGTCGTTGAAGTTTTGCCAGGCCTGTTGCAGCGCGTTGTACTGGCTTTGGGTTTCGCGGACGGTGTCTTCAAGTTCGCCCACGCGGCCGGCTTGCGCTTGCGCCAGCGCCAGGGCCTCGCGCGTGTCCTTGCGCGCCTGCGCCACGTCGGCGGTCAGCGTGTCGATGCGCGTGGCAACCTCGCGGCCGGCGGACACAAATTGGGTGCGTTGCTTCCACAACGCGTAACCCAAGCCCACGGCAAGCAGGATGACGATTATCAGGGCGGTGACCAAGGGGCCATTGCCGCGCTTGGCCGGACGGGCCTTGACGGGATCGGCCGGGGCCGATGCGGGCGCGCTTGCGCCCGGGGCGGCCGTGTGAACGACCGGATCGGTAGCGGGAGTCTTGTCTGTCATGACGCGATTGTATTCGGTGTCAGTCCGATGCAACGAATCAAGCAGCAACAAAAGCCTGGAATATCGACTCGTCGTTGGGCAAGCAGATTTTTACCATTGCTGGCCCGTCGGCGCCATGACAGGCCGGCGGCACGCGCCGCGTCAGCGTTGGATGCGTCAACACAAACTGGCACTGCCGCCACCACGCCGCCAGGCCCGCGGCGTCCAGATTTGCGCGCACGGCGTCGGCCCCTTCGCCGCTGGTGATAAGCCAGGTAGCCGATACGCCCGCTTCGGCCAAGCCGCGCAATGGCGCCAGCGCCGAGGCGTCCCAGACGGCGGGCCGCCGCAGATAGGCGGCGTAGCGCGTCACGGCTGCACCATGGGCCTGCAACTTGTCGCCCAGCCAGTCCCTGCCCTGCGTGCCGCGCACGAGCAGCACGCGCGCCGGCAAGGCAGGCAAGCCGCATAACACGGCCCACAAGGCTTCGGAATCGTGGCTGGCAGCCTCGTCGCCAGGGTGCAGAACTGTTGTATTCGCGCCAAACGCGGGGGACTCGCGCAGCGCTTGGGCGCTGGCCGGACCCACCGTGGCGGCAATCACCCCGGCGGGCCAGGGGCGCGGACCGTGCGCGGCAGCAAGTTGGCGCAAGTACTGCTTGGCCGCGTTGCCGCTGACGAACACGACCATGTCGAAGTCGTCCGGACGCGGCAATTGCGCGGCCGGGACATCAAGCGGGTGGATTTCCAGCGCTGGCAGAATGCAGGCGGACCAGCCGGCGTCGGTCAGACGGCCGGCCAGCGCCTCGTTGCGCCCTTCGGGCCGCGTCAGGACGGCGACTCGGGCGGGGGTGGACATCAGTCCGGCCGGGGCTCGGCTTGCAGCAGTTCCTGGAGGATGGCGGCGGCGCCGGCATCCAGCAGCTCTTGTGCGGCGGCTTCACCCAGGGCTTCGGCATCGGCCACCGGGCCGCTGCGGGTGGTGTGGACCATGCGCACGCCATCCGGCGAGGCCACCAAGGCGCGCAATGACAAGGTGTCGCCAGAGATCTGGGCAAACGCCGCCAGCGGCACCTGGCAGGAACCGCCCAGCCTGCGGGACACCGCGCGCTCGGCCTGCACGCATGACGTGGTGGCCGCGCTGATCAACGGCGCGAGCCACGCGCGCATGTCGTCGCGGTCGTTGCGAATTTCGATGCCCAAGGCGCCCTGCCCGGCGGCCGGCAGGCTGTCGGCCGGGTCCAGCAGGCTGCGGATGCGCGCCTGAAGACCCAGGCGTTCCAGCCCCGCGGCGGCCAGCACGATGGCGTCGTACTCGCCCTTGTCCAGCTTGCCCAGACGCGTGTCGAGGTTGCCGCGTAGCGGTTTGACCACCAGATCAGGAAAGCGCGCACGAATCTGCGATTCGCGCCGCAAGCTTGACGTACCCACGACCGCGCCCGCCGGCAGATCTGCCAGACAGGCGTAGCGATTCGATACGAAGGCATCGCGCGGGTCCGCGCGATCAAGAATGGCGCAAAGCTCGAACGGGGCTTGCAGATCCACCGGCACGTCTTTCAATGAGTGCACGGCAAGATCGGCGCGCCCGTCGAGCAACGCGTTTTCAAGTTCCTTGACGAAAAGACCCTTGCCACCGACCTTGGACAGGGTACGGTCCAGGATCTGGTCGCCTCGGGTTGTCAGGGTAAGAAGCTCAACCGCGCACGCCGGGTACAGCGTGCGCAGCCGGTCGCGCACATGCTCGGCTTGCCACAGGGCAAGCCGGCTGGCGCGGGTCGCGATGACCAGGCGTTGCGGAAGAGACACGTGCGGTCATCAAACGAAATTGGAGACGATGACCGTCGCGACTACCCCGAGGATGGCCAGCACGAAAAGGCCCTGAAGGAGGCTCAGGCCCGATTCGGATTGCTGGGGATCGACGGATCTACGCAGACTCATGTGCTGATTCCTTGGAAGCGGTTTTGCGGCTTGCCAGCCACCGTCCAAGGACAACAACGAGCAAGGCGCCGATAATTTCTGCAGCGATTTTAACCGTAGTCGGCTGAACACCGAATTGACGTTCGACAACCACATCGGTAATCAGCATGCCACCGGCAATCCAGCCCAGGAGCGCGGCGCCAAACGTAACCACCAAGGGATACTTGTCGATCAGCTTCAGGACCAGGGTGCTGCCCCAGATGATGATCGGCACGCTGACGATCAGGCCGAAGGCGACCAGGCCGATCTGGTGGTCGGCGTGGGCGTTCTGGGCCGCGCCGGCGATGGCGATCACGTTGTCCAGGCTCATCACGAAGTCGGCAATGATGATGGTCTTGATGGCGGCGGCGATGGACGTTCCGCCCTTCACGTTGCCATGGGCATCGTCTTCAGGGATCAAGAGCTTGACGCCGATCCAGACCAGCAGCAGACCGCCAACGACCTTCAGGAAAGGAATCGACAGAAGCGTCAATGCGAAAGCAATCAGCACGACACGCAGGATGATGGCGCCCGCGGTGCCCCAAAGAATGCCCTGCATGCGCTGCTTGGGCGCAAGGTTGCGGCACGCCAGCGCGATAACCACCGCGTTGTCGCCGCCGAGCAGGATGTCGATGAGGATGATCTGGAATACCGCTGCCCAACTCAGCGTCTGGAAAAACTCAAGCACTATGAACCCCCGAAGGCATTTATGAAAAGAAAGGCCGGTCCCGAGCCGGCCACCTCGCCGCGCGCTGCGCGGCGAGATCATTCAAACAACTAATTATTGTAATTCAGCTTTCATTCAGCTTTCTGGCGCATCAGCAAAACTTTACCAATTGCCAGTACCAGAATCGCGCCCAATGCACCCGTCATCAGTTCGAAACTGTGATGCGATACGCCCAGGGCCGCGTCGATACGCGCCACCGGCTCTTGCAAGGCGGGATCACCCACCAACAATTCGCCGGCGATAAAGCCCAGCAACGCCGCACCCACCCAGACGATGATCGGGAAGCGCTCGATAACCTTCAGAAGCAACGTGCTGCCGAAGATGACCAAGGGGATGCTGATGGCCAGGCCCAACACCAGCAAGGTCGTGTCGCCCATCGCCGCGGCAGCGACGGCCACCACGTTGTCCAGGCTCATGACCAGGTCGGCAATCATGATAGTGCGGATGGCGGTCAGCAGATTACCTTGCGTCTTGCCCGCGCCGTCGTCTTCGCCTTCCGGCAACAACAGCGTCACGCCGATGTAGACCAGCAGCAACGCGCCGATCAGCTTCAGGTACGGCAACAACAGCAACTTGGCCGCCACCAGGGTCAGCACGATACGCATGATGATCGCGGCGGCCGAGCCGATCGTGATCGCTTTCTTTTGCTGCGCCGGAGGCAGCGAGCGCGCCGCCAGCGCAATAACCACGGCGTTGTCGCCCGATAGCAGAATATTGACCCAAATGATCTGGAGCAGCGCTATCCAGAATGCCGCTGAACTGAGTTCCATGCCTCTCTTTCCTAGGTGTTGATCCCCCTAGGACGAACCAAATTAATGGATGAAAAAAACCAAAAGCCGTACTGACCGTCTTGGTGCGAGCCCGACGGCATTCTTGCTGGGTACGTGCGAAATTTCTTTCATTATAGTTTCGTTCAGCTTTCCGTATGTTTGGACGAACGCAGTTTGGACACGGGATTACCCTAGTAAAACCACAGAAATTTCGATCCGGACACGTGCCGAACGGACAAAAAAAAGCCCGCCGAAGCGGGCTTTCTTAAACGCAATGCTGTAAGACTTACAGCACCGACTTGAGCAGCTTGCCCATTTCGGAGGGGTTGCGCGTGGTGCGGATGCCGCAGGCTTCCATGACTTCCAGCTTGGCGTCGGCCGTGTCGGCGCCACCGGAGATCAGGGCGCCAGCGTGGCCCATGCGCTTTCCAGGAGGAGCGGTGACACCAGCGATGAAGCCGACGACCGGCTTCTTCATGTTGTCCTTCGCCCATTCAGCGGCGTTGACTTCGTCCGGACCGCCGATTTCGCCGATCATGATGACGGCGTCGGTGTCGGGGTCGTCATTGAACATCTTCAGGACGTCGACGTGCTTCAGGCCGTTGATGGGGTCGCCACCGATACCGACGGCGCTGGATTGGCCCAGGCCCAGTTCGGTGACTTGCGCCACGGCTTCGTACGTCAAGGTGCCCGAACGGCTGACGATGCCGATGCGACCCTTGCGGTGGATGTGACCGGGCATGATGCCGATCTTGATTTCGTCCGGCGTGATCAGGCCGGGGCAGTTCGGGCCCAGCAGCAGCGTCTTGCTGCCCTTGGCCTTCATGCGGTTCTTGACTTCCAGCATGTCACGGACCGGGATGCCTTCGGTGATGCAGATCACCAGATCCAGTTCAGCTTCGACGGCTTCCCAGATGGCGGCAGCGGCGCCGGCGGGCGGCACGTAGATGACGGACACGGTTGCGCCGGTGTCGGCCTTGGCTTCCTTGACGGAAGCGAAGATCGGCACGCCTTCAAAGTCTTCACCCGCTTTCTTGGGGTTCACGCCGGCCACGAAGGCGGCTTTGCCATTGGCATACTCACGGCACATACGGGTGTGGAACTGGCCCGTCTTGCCCGTGATGCCCTGGGTGATGACTTTGGTGTCCTTGTTAATCAGAATCGACATTTGTGAATCCTTGGCAATTTCTTTTACCGCCGGGCCGTCCCAAGGTGGAAAGCTCCCCCATGGGGGGCAGCAAGCCACGAAGGGGCGCGGCGAGGGGGCATATTTACTTGACGGCTGCTACGACGCGGGTGGCCGCTTCGGCCATCGTGTCGGCGCTGATGATCGGCAGGCCGGAGTCGGCCAGCATCTTCTTGCCGAGTTCTTCGTTGGTGCCCTTCATGCGCACGACCAGCGGCACGTTCAGGTTGACGGCCTTGCAAGCCGCGATCACGCCTTCGGCGATGACGTCGCAGCGCATGATGCCGCCAAAGATGTTGACCAGAATGGCCTTCACGCTCTTGTTCGCGAGCATGATCTTGAACGCTTCGGTGACCTTCTCGGCCGTTGCGCCGCCGCCGACGTCCAGGAAGTTGGCCGGCTCGCCGCCGAACAGCTTGATGGTGTCCATCGTGGCCATGGCCAGACCGGCGCCGTTCACCAGGCAGCCGATGTTGCCGTCGAGCTGGATGTAGGCCAGGTCGAACTTGCTGGCTTCGATTTCAGCGGGGTCTTCTTCGTCCAGGTCGCGGTAGGCGACGATTTCCGGGTGACGGAACAGGGCGTTGGAGTCGAAGTTGAACTTGGCGTCCAGGGCGATGATGTTGCCCTTGCCGTCGCGGTTCAGCGGGTTGATTTCAACCAGCGACGCGTCGGTTTCCATGTAGCACTGATACAGCTTCTGGAACACGTCCACGGCCTGGGCGGTGGAGTCGGCGGGCAGGCCGATCGCGTTGGCGATCTTGGTGGCTTGCTCGGCCGACAGGCCGGTCAGCGGGTCGATGTATTCGGTGATGATCTTCTCGGGAGTGGAATGAGCCACTTCCTCGATGTCCATGCCGCCTTCGCTGGAAGCGATGAAGGCAACCTTTTGCGTGGCGCGGTCAGTGACCAGCGACACGTAGTATTCCTTTTGAATGTCGGCGCCGTCTTCGATGTACAGGCGACGGACCTTCTGGCCTTCCGGGCCGGTCTGGTGCGTGATCAGCTGCATGCCCAGGATTTCCGAGGCCAGCTTGCGCACGTCTTCCAGCGAGCGCGCCAGCTTGACGCCACCGCCCTTGCCGCGGCCGCCCGCGTGGATTTGCGCCTTGACGACCCAGACCGGTCCACCCAGCTTTTCAGCGGCAGCCACGGCCTCGTCGACGGAAAGAGCGGGGATCCCGCGCGGCACCGGGATGCCAAATTGCTTCAGCAGTTCCTTGCCTTGATACTCGTGGATTTTCATGTGTTACCTGTCAGGACGTATGAGAAAGAGAAGGTGAATCGGAGGACGAATCGGCCGATGCCTCAGCGCTACCCCCCGTGTACCACTTGGGATAGTGCTCAGCCACCACCGGGCCGCCAGTGCTTAGCGCATGACAGCCGTCCAGTTGGAATGGACGCCGGTTCGGGTTGGTTTCCTGCCGCCGGCGGTTGGCCATGGTCTGGACCGCCGCGGTGGGAAGCACCTGCGACAGCTCGGTCATGTGCGTACAGCCCGCCACGTGCCCGAACCGCTCCTTGACCTGGCGGCGGAATCCCTTAAGCAGATTCATGCCGATCAAATCAGTGTAAGCCGCCTCGATGGCCATGCAATGACCGCCATAAGGGGCCGCATCATAGACAGCCTGCGCGTCCACGATCGAGTATTCCTCGTCGATGGTGATGCGCAGGTGCATATGGTGGATGGGCTGCCCGGCCTTGAACATCTTGCCGTCGCTTTTGGGGAAATCGTACGCCTTGACGTCGATAAGCTCGGCTTCCAGGTCCCAATTGCCGTCCTCGCGCGCATACGACTGCACGCGTATGGAACGCGTGTGCAGCGGTTGGCGAGGGTAATCGGGCGGTGGCAAGGGCATGCTGGGGGCCTGCGGGGCGAAGATGGCCTGCGCATGGTGCGCGGCAACAAAACCTTGAAAGTATAGCGCAGGCGGCCTGGTAGCAAATGGCCGGTTTGCGGGGGCGGGCCATGCCGGCGCTCCCGCGCACCATCCGGCTCACCCCGCCGCCCGCCCTGCCCGGCGCCCTCAGACTGCCCACGGTGTGGCCGGACTGCCCATCCACGCCTGCCCCGCCGGAATCGTCTCGCCCTTGAGCACCAACGTCAGTGGGCCCAGGCGGGCGCCGGCTTCCACGTGGGTGCCGTACAGGATGGTGCTGCGCGGGCCGACGTTCACGTCCGGGCCGATATCGACCGGCCCGATTTTCATGACCCGGTCTTCGAACAGATGGGTCTGCGGCCCCGACCCGGCGTGCAGCACCGCGTCGTCGCCGATCGACACGCAGTCGTACTCGGTGACGTCGGTCGTATCCATGAACACCCGCTTGCCGATGCGCGCCCCCAGGCAGCGCAGCGCCAGCGGCAGCCACGGGGTGGCGCGCAGGAAATTGAAGAAGTTCGGCACCGCGATGGACTCATACAGGCTCGTCACCGCCTCGCTTTTCCACACAAACGGCGTCCACATCGGCTCGGCGCGCGGCCGGTAGCGGCCCATCAGCGCCCATTTCAGCAACACCACAAAGAGGAAAGTGCCCACGCCGTACAGCACGCCAGCCAGCATCAACTCGTCGAACGCGCCGATAAACCCGTCGACCGCCGCGATGGGAATGACGCGCATGACGGTCAGATAGCCCACCGCGATCACCACCGCCAGCGGCAGGATCATGCGCATGCCCTCGACCGCGCCGCGCGCCACCTTGCGGCCGGTGCTGGGCCGGAAGGTCAAGTGGGCGGGAAAGCCGGCCGTCTGCTCGCGCGCGGGCAGCGCCAGCGGCGGGTTGCCCAGCCATGTCTGACCGCTGGCCATCGCGGCATTGGCCGGCGCGCGGCTTTGCACGCCGATCAGGACGTCATCGGGCAACACCGATCCGTCGGGCACGTACGCCCCGTTGCCCACAAAGCTGCGGTTGCCGATGACGGTTGGGCGCAAGCGCATCCAGCCCTGGTCGATTTCCTCGTCGCCCAGCATCACGCCGTCGGCAATGAAGCTGTCGCGCCCCAAGGTCAGCATGTCTGGCACGATGCCCATCGCGGTGGAAATCTCGGTGCCGCGCCCTACTTTCGCGCCCAGCAGCCGGTACCACGACCCGGCATAGATGGACGCATACAGGCCGTGCAGCACGCTGAGGCTGGCCTCCTGGATCTGATTGGTCAACCAACGGCGCAGATAGATCTGGCCATATACCGGCCAGCGGCCGGCCGACAGCCTGGGCAGCAGCGACCAGCGCAGCACCGCGCACGCCAGCACGGTCAACAGCAAGAGCAAGGCGCTGGCCGGCAGCGCCAGCAGCAGATAGCACAGGAATGCGATGGGCCACGACGCGCGCGAGCCCATCAGGTCGAGCCAGCGCGCGTCGATCCAATCGATCAACACGAAGCTGGGAAAGACCGGCATGAAGAACAGCGCGGCGATCAGCGTGCCGCCCGCCGCGTAGGCCAGCACGTCCAGCCGGCGCCAGCGCCCTTCGCGCACGGGCCGGGGCGGCAGATCAGACGGCTGCGCGCGCGGGTCATGTCGCGCCGGCGCGCCCGTCCAGGTTTGCCCCGCGGGCACGCGCGTACCGCCGGCCAGCGATGACAGCCCTTCCAGCCGCGCGCCTTCGCCCATCTCGACATCGCCTTGCAGCACCGAATACGAACCGACATAGGCGTTGTTGGCAAGCGTGATCGGGCCGACTTCCCAGATGCCGCCGCGCACGGCGAAGTTTTCAAGATTGACGGCGGCGCCGATGCTGACGCCATCGCCCACCGTCAGCAGGTCTGGCGCACGCACCGACACCCGACTGATGGCAGCGTCGCGGCCGATGCGCGCGCCCAGCGCCCGCAGATACCAGACTTGAAGCGGCGAGCCCGCCAGCAGGTGCGCGGGCGGAATATCCAGAATGCGGTCGACCAGCCACCAACGATAAAAGCGCCAGCCATACAACGGATAGCGGCCCGGCTTCTGGCGGCCGACAATCGCCCATTTACAGGCGACGGCCACGGCAAAGCTCAGCAGGTTGCAGGCCAGGTAGCTGGCGATGGACCAGGCAACGGCACGCCAGACCGAATCGCCATCGTCACCGGTCAGGTAGTGATAGGTGAAAAACGGCGTCAGCCAGATCAGCATGCGCACGCCGATCAACAATGGCAGCGCGGCCAACTGCGCCAGGCCGCACGTCCAGCGGCGCCATTCCGGCGCGCGCAAAAGTGAGGCCTCGTGCGCGGCGCCCCCGGTGGCGGTCGGTGGTACGGTGGACGCCGGGGCGGCTTCGGCTGCCGTTGCCGTTGCCGTTGCCGTTGCCATCAACGCATCCAGGCGCGCGGCCAACGCGCCCACGCCAGCATGCTGATATAGCTCGTGCATGCTCAGCGCTGATAAATTCGGATGCTTGCGCAGCGACGAAACCAGCCGCGCGGCCAGCAGGGAATGGCCGCCCAGATCTCGGAAGAAGTCGCTGGCCAGATGCAGCGGCTGCCCCGGAAACAACGGGCGCAGCGCATCGAACAACGCGCGCTCGCCCGCCGTGACGGGCTCGTCGTCTTCCGTGGACGGTTGCTGCGCGGTGTCCAGCTCGCGCGCCCGCAGCGTCTTGCGGTCGATCTTGCCCGACGTCAGCCGCGGCACCTCGGCCACGAATTCAAAGCGGGCCGGAATCATGTACGCCGGCAGCTCTTGTGACAAGGCTGCTCGCAAGGCGTGCGGATCCAGGCGCGCGTCGCTTTCCGGCATTACGAACGCCACCAATTGGTCGATACCGGCAAGATCGCGCAACACCACGGCGGCGGCGCCCACGCCGGGTTGGCGATACAGCGCCGCCTCGATCTCGCCAAGCTCGACGCGAAAGCCGCGCACCTTGACCTGATCGTCGCTGCGCCCAAGGCAATGGATCTGCCCGTGCTCGTCGATGCGCGCCAGATCGCCGCTGCGATACATGCGCGTGTCATGACTGCCGCTGGGCCGAGGATTGGCCAGGAATTTTTCTGCCGTGAGCGCCGGCCGACCCAGGTAGCCGTCGGCCACGCCGGGGCCCGTGATGCACAGCTCGCCGACCTGCCCCGCTGGCAGCACCGCGCCGTCATCACCGCGCACCAGCATGCCGTAATTGGGCAGCGGCACACCGATCGTCACCGCTTGCCCCGGCATGAGCTCGGCCACGCTGGCGGAAACGGTGGTTTCAGTCGGCCCGTACGTGTTGAACAAGCGACGGCCGGGCGTGGCCCAGCGCGGCACAAGAAAGTCGGGGCACACTTCGCCGCCCAGGTTCACGATGCGCAAGCCGGGCACGTCGCGCGCGAACAAAGCCAATAGCGTAGGCACCGCATGCAGCACCGTGACGCCTTCGCGCACCAGCGCGTCGGGCAGCCCTTCGGGGTCGGTCGTCAACATCTTGGGCGCCACCCACAGGCTGGCACCCACCAGGTAGCTGATCCAGATTTCCTCGAACGACATGTCGAACGCCACCGAGAAGCCCTGATAGACCTTGTCGTCCTGGCGCACGCCCAACACTTCGTTTTCGCTGCGCAGGAAATGGCAGATGCTGGCATGCGTGATCGGTACGCCCTTGGGCTTGCCGGTTGAGCCAGAGGTGTAGATCACATAAGCGGGGTGTTCAGGCCGCAGCCCTGCGCGCCGGTTCAGTGCGCCCTGAACGGGAACGGCCAGCGCCCACGGCGTCCAGGTGACCATGCCATCCAGACGCACGTCCGCGCTGGCGATCAGGCCATTCGCGCCAGCGTCCTGCAAACACACCAGCATGCGGTCCGGCGGCGTGTCGGCTTCAAAGGGCAGCCAGGCCGCGCCGGCCAACGCGATGGCCGCCTGCATCACCAGCAGGTCGGCGCCGCGCGGCAAGCACAAGCCGACGATATGCCCGGGCCGCACGCCCGCCTGAATCAGATGGTGCGCGGCAAGAGATGCGCGTTGGCCCAGCGTGTCATAGCGTAGTGTTTGATCCTGCCAGTGAATGGCGATGGCGGTGGGGTGCCGCAGGATCGTGGCTTCCAAAATATCGGGCAGCGTTTCCGCAAGAAGCAGATCCGGCCGATAAGGGCCTTGGAGAATCATAGGGACGGCGACAATCCGGCAGCAAAGAATAGGATGCAACTAACGCAGCAGCCATGGCATGGGCGGCAGCCGATGCCAGGGTGGCTTAATTGACCAACGCCGCGAAAATTCGTTCACGCCCGCGCATTAAAAAAAACCCTTGCGCAATGCCGGCGGCATCACGCAAGGGGTTGTTGGCGCCGCCCCGTTTTGAAGGCAGGCGGACCGGTGACGGTTTGGCGTCAGGCCGATTGGCGCAGCGCGCGCGCCGCCTGCACCATACCGATCAGCGCGGCTTCGGTTTCAGGCCAGGCTCGCGTCTTCAGGCCGCAGTCAGGATTCACCCACAGGCGTTCCTTGGGCAGACGGGTCGCCGCCTTTTCCATCAAGCCGACCATCCAATCGACGTCCGGCACGTTGGGCGAATGAATGTCGTAGACGCCGGGGCCGATGTCGTTTGGATAATCAAAATCTTCAAACGCCTTCAGCAATTCCATGTTCGAACGCGACGTTTCGATTGTGATCACATCGGCGTCCATGGCGGCAATGGATTCGATGATGTCGTTGAATTCGGAATAGCACATGTGGGTGTGGATCTGCGTTTCATCGCGCACGCCCGCCGTCGCCAAGCGGAAGCAATCCACCGCCCAATCCAGGTACGCCTTCCAGTCGGCGCGACGCAGCGGCAGGCCTTCGCGGATGGCAGGCTCGTCGATTTGGATAACGCTGATGCCCGCGGTTTCCAGGTCCACCACTTCGTCGCGCAGCGCCAGTGCCAACTGGCGGCAGGTCTGCTCACGCGGCTGGTCGTCGCGCACGAACGACCATTGCAAGATGGTGACCGGGCCGGTCAGCATGCCCTTGACCGGCTTGTCCGTCAGCGATTGCGCGTACGACGACCAACCCACCGTCATCGGCGCGGGCCGGGCCACGTCGCCAAAAATGATCGGCGGCTTGACGCAACGCGACCCATAGCTTTGCACCCAACCGTTCTTGGTGAACGCAAAGCCGGCCAGCAGTTCGCCAAAATACTCCACCATGTCGTTGCGCTCGGGTTCACCGTGCACCAAGACATCCAGGCCCACCTTTTCCTGGAAGCGGATGACTTCTTCAATTTCCTTGCGGATGGCGTTCTCGTAGCCTGAATCCGTCAGCGCGCCGGCTTTCCAGTCGCGACGCAACGCGCGAATTTCGGCGGTCTGCGGGAACGATCCGATCGTGGTGGTCGGGTACGCGGGCAGGCCCAGCTGTTCTTGCTGGCGCGCAATGCGGCCGGCAAACGGTGCGCGGTCTCGCGACACGGCGGTCGCGCCAGCCATGCGCTGGCTCACGAGCGGGTTGTGAATGCGCGGCGACGAACGGCGAGCCGTCAGCGCGGCGCGTTGCTTGATCAGCCCATCCTGCACAGAGGTGTCGGTGGCGTTGTTCAACGCGCGACCCAGCAGGTTCAGCTCTTGCAGTTTTTGCGCCGCAAACGACAGCCAGCTCTTGAGTTCGGCATCCAGCTCCGTTTCATTAGCCAGGTCTACCGGCACATGCAGCAGCGAGCACGACGGGGCCAACCACAGACGGTCGCCCAGTTGTTGCCTGATGGGTGCCAGCGTGGCGATAGCCGCGTCCAGGTCCGTGCGCCAGATATTGCGGCCGTTGATGACGCCGGCCGACAGCACCTGGCCGGCGCGCAAACCGGCCACGACGTCATGCAATTGTTCGGGTGCGCGGACCAAGTCCACGTGCAGGCCCGCCACGGGCAGCGCTTGCGCGGTGGTCAGGTTGTCTTTCAAGCCGTCAAAGTAGGTGGCGATCAGCAGCTTGACCGGGCTGGCCGCCAACGTGGCGTATACCGATTCGTAGGCATCGCGCCAGGCTTGGGGCAGGTCCAGCACCAGGATGGGCTCGTCGATCTGCACCCATTGCACGCCCTGCTTGGCAAAACGCGCCAGCACTTGCTGATACACCGGCAGCAAAGCAGCCAGCAGTTGCAGCTTGCCTTCGTCAGCGGCGCCACCGGCGAACGCGTCGCCCTTGCCCTGGTACAGCCACGTCAGCGGGCCGGGGATCACGGGCTTGACCTCGTGGCCCAGCGCGTGCGCTTCCTGGACTTGTTCGAACAGCGATTCGCGGGCGATACGGAACGCCTGGCCGGGCACCAGTTCCGGCACGATGTAGTGATAGTTGGTGTCGAACCACTTGGTCATCTCGCAAGCGGCGGCGGGTTTGCCCGACGGCGCGCGGCCACGGCCCATGCGAAACAGCGTGTCCAGCGACACTGCCTCGTTGTCCTTCTGACCAAAGCGGGCGGGCACGGCACCCAGCAGCGTGGTCCATTCCAGGATCTGGTCGTACCAGGCAAAGTCTCCCACCGGCACAAACTTCAAGCCGGCGGCGGCTTGCAGCTTCCAGTGCCTGGCCCGCAACTCGCGGCCCGTCTCTTCCAGCGCTTGCGCGGTTTGCTTGCCGGCCCAATAGGCCTCGACCGCGCGCTTCAATTCGCGCTGGGCGCCGATTCGGGGGAACCCCAGATTATGAATAGTAGTCATGAGAACACCGCCGTTAGCCAAAGTTTGTTCAAGTGACGACCATTGTGCAGGCAAACATACATGAATCAAAATCAATGTATACATGGATAAGATGAGGATTTCTCATATACTAGGGCGATCATTCTTCGTCGGCCCGCCCTTCCCATGCTAGAAATCCGCCATCTTGAAACGCTTACCGCCATCCGCGAGGGCGGCAGTCTGCAAGAAGCCGCCGAAAGGCTGCACTTGACGCAGTCGGCCCTGTCGCACCAATTGCGCGACCTGGAAACCCGGCTGGGCACGCCGCTGCTGAACCGCCGCACCCGCCCCGCCCGCCTGACCACGGCCGGCTTGCGCGTGCTGGCGCTGGCGGATGAAGTCCTGCCCCGCATTCGCGCAACCGAACGCGACCTGCAACGGCTGGCGGCCGGCCGCAGCGGCAGACTGCATCTGGCAATTGACTGCCACTCCTGCTTTCAGTGGTTGATGCCGGCGCTGGACGCATTCCGGGTGCAGTGGCCCGACGTCGCGCTGGACCTGTCGGCGGCGTTTTCGTTCGCCCCCCTGCCTGCCCTGGTGCGCGGCGACCTGGACTTGGTGATCACGTCGGACCCGCAACCGCTGGACGCCGTGGAATACCTGCCCTTGTTCAAGTACGAACTGGTGTTGGCGGTGTCGGAAGCGAACCCGTTGGCCGGCAACAAATTCATCATGCCCGACCAGCTGGCGGACCAGACGCTGATTACGTATCCGGTGGACAAACAACGCCTGGACGTCTTCACCGCGTTTCTGGACCCCGCCGACGTCGAACCCGCCGCCATTCGCAAGGCCGAACTGACCCCGATCATTGCGCAGCTGGTCGCCAGCAACCGTGGCGTGGCGGCCTTGCCGAACTGGGCGCTGACGGAATACATGAACCAGGGCTGGTTGCGGCTGTGCCGGCTGGGACCGCAAGGCGTTTGGCGCACGCTGTATGCAACCGTGCGCAGCGAAGATACGGACGCGTCCTACATCGACGAGTTCCTGACCATTACGCGCGACGTATGCTTCAAGACGCTGTCGGGTATCAAGTCGGCCAAGACGTAAAAAAAGCCGCCCGGGGGGCGGCAGCGACGAGCCATCTTCGCGGGGCCGCGCAAGATCCGGTCAATCGCCGTCGCCGTCGCCTTCGCCCAGGATTCGACGGATGACATCGTGCGCGAAGCCCCGGCTGGCCAGAAAGAGCGCCTGCTTGGCATAGGCCGTGCGGTCTGGCGGCTTGGCGTCGAAGCGTTTTTTCCAGACCTCCAGCGCGCGGTCGTATTCGGTGGCGCGCAGTTGTTCGCGCAATTCGGCCACCTGGGTATCGTCCACGCCGTGCTGGCGTAGTTCCTGCACGATGCGCGCCGCGCCTTGGCGCGACGCACGCCGATGCACCAGGCTTTGTGCGAACCGTTCGGTGGACAGCCAGCCCTCTTTTTCCAGCGCATCCAGCACGCTGTCGATTTCATCGGCGTCTTCGGCGTAGGCGACCAGTTTGCGCGCCAGTTCCTCGCGGGCGTGCTCGCGACGCGACAGATATCCCACCGCGCGCATTTTCAGCGATGGGCCCTTGCGGGCAGGCTTGGCCGCATCCCCGGCGTTGTCACCTGTTGGCGACGTGTCAGAGGTGTCCGACGTGTCGGAAGTGTCCTGGGGACGCGATGTCCGCGATGTACGCGAAGTGCCCGACATACCCGACGTACCCGACATACCCGACATACCCGACGTACGTGACGTGCGGGAAGTGCGGGGCTTCAGCGCGCGCTGCTCGGAACTGCGCTGCCAGACATCTTTGTCAGCGGCGGGCTCGGCCGCTTCCTGTTCGCGACGCGCGTCCGAACTGCGTCGCAAGCCTTGCGGCTTGGCGACGGTTTCAAACTCGTCATCCAACTTGGCGCGTAGGCGGTCGGCTGACGCGGGGGTCGATTTCCAGCTCATGCGCTTTCTGCCTTGGTCAAGGACGGACGCCGGATCGATAAAGACGCGGCGAACCCTGTCCGACGAATAATGCAAAACGGCAGGCCCGTCATGGCGCCTGCCGTATCTGACTGTGCGGCATCACCGCCCAGCCCCGCTGCGATAAGCCTGTCCGCCGTCCCTGGCGACACTGCGCCCGGGGCAGGCGGAAGGCTTATTCGGCGGTGTCTTCCGCCGTGGGCACGAATTCAGCGGCGCGGCTGACGATGCCCTGGTTCTCGCGAACGCGGTTTTCGATTTCGATCGCCATGTCGCGGTGTTCTTTCAGGTATTCGCGGACGTTGTCCTTGCCCTGGCCGATGCGGTTGCCGTTGTAGCTGTACCACGCCCCCGACTTGTCCACCACATTGGCGGCCACGCCCAGGTCGATGATTTCGCCTTCGCGCGAAATACCGGCGCCGTACATGATGTCGAATTCAGCTTGCTTGAACGGCGGCGCCACCTTGTTCTTGACGACCTTGACGCGGGTTTCGTTGCCGACGACCTCGTCACCCTTCTTGATGGAGCCGATGCGGCGGATGTCCAGGCGCACCGACGCGTAGAACTTCAGCGCGTTGCCGCCCGTGGTGGTTTCGGGGTTGCCGAACATGACGCCGATCTTCATGCGGATCTGGTTGATGAAGATGACCATGCAGTTGGTGCGCTTGATCGTGGCGGTCAGCTTGCGCAGCGCCTGGCTCATCAGACGGGCTTGCAGGCCCGGCAGGGAATCACCCATTTCGCCTTCGATTTCAGCCTTGGGCACCAGCGCGGCCACCGAGTCGATGACGATCAGGTCAACCGAACCCGAACGCACCAGCGCATCGGTGATTTCCAGCGCTTGCTCGCCCGTGTCGGGCTGCGAGATCAGCAGGTCCGTCAGGTTCACGCCCAGCTTGTTGGCGTATTGGACGTCCAGCGCGTGCTCGGCGTCGACAAAGGCGCAGGTGCCACCGATTTTTTGCATTTCGGCGATGACTTGCAGCGTCAGCGTGGTCTTGCCCGACGATTCCGGGCCGTAGATTTCGACCACACGGCCGCGCGGCAGGCCGCCGACGCCCAAGGCGATGTCCAGACCCAACGACCCCGTGGAAACCACCTGGATATCGTGCGAGACCTCGTTATCGCCGTAACGCATGATCGAGCCCTTGCCGAACTGCTTTTCGATCTGCGAAAGCGCGGCGGCAAGCGCCTTGGCCTTTTCCGATGCGGCGGCCTTGGTGGTTTTGTCGTCCATGTAAAGTCCTGTCTGTGACGTATCTGGTGGTTGCGGCATGAAGGAGCACCCTTGGACCGCAGCGTTGCTGTTTTGAATCAGGTTCAGATTATTGCATCGGATTGTACTGTACAAAAAACCAGTGTGCCAGAGTTTTGCACGTATTCCCTGAGTGGGCAAGCCTGGCGCCGTATGACAGAATCGAAGCCGACCCCGGCGTTTCGTCCCTATTCCACCGCCGGGCCGCCCACAAGGCGATAGCCCCCTACCCCGGGGCAGCCGGCACGCAAAGCGTCGGCGTCACAGGGACCTTTTTGCAGCTTCCGTGCCGCCCCCATGCGCATCCTGATCGCCGAAGACGACAGCATTCTGGCCGATGGCCTATCCCGGTCATTGCGGCATAACGGTTACGCGGTAGACGCCGTGCGTGACGGGCTTGCCGCCGACTCTGCGCTGGCGGCCCAGGCGTTTGACCTGCTCATTCTGGATCTGGGCCTGCCGCAATTGGCCGGGCTGGAAGTGCTGCGCAGGTTACGCGCCCGCAACTCCGCCCTGCCCGTTCTGATCCTGACCGCCGCCGACAGCATCGAACAGCGCGTGAAAGGCCTGGACCTGGGCGCTGACGACTACATGGCCAAGCCTTTTGCGCTGTCCGAACTGGAAGCGCGCGTGCGGGCGCTGACGCGACGCGGCGCGGGCGGCGGCGCCACCATGCTCAAGCATGGCCGGTTGCTGTTCGACCAGACGGGCCGCGTCGCCATCGTCGACGACCAGACGCTGGACCTCTCGGCGCGCGAAGTCAGCTTGTTGGAAATCCTGCTGACGCGCAGCGGCCGCATGGTCAGCAAGACGCAGTTGGTGGACCACCTGTGCGAATGGGGCGAAGAAGTCAGCACCAACGCCATCGAGGTCTACGTGCATCGGCTGCGCAAGAAGCTCGAACCCAGCGGCGTGAAGATCGTCACCGTGCGTGGCCTGGGCTACTGTCTGGAGCGGGACCAGGGTGCCGCGTACCTCGCCAGCTGACCCCCGGCCCGAGCCGCTGAATCAGGAAGCGCTGGATATCATGCAAGCCGGGTCCAAGGGCCCGAGCTTTGCGCCGCCGCAGCGTTCGCTGCTGGGCGAAATCCTGGACTGGATGCTGGCGCCGCTGTTCCTGCTGTGGCCCATGAGCGTCGCGATCACGTACGTGGTCGCCCAGAACATCGCCAACGTGCCGTACGACCGGGCGCTGGCCAACAACCTGCATGTGTTGACGCGGCAGGTTCATGCGCAGGACGGCCGGGCCGTGCTGAAGATGACCGACGCCGCGCGCGACGTGTTGCGCGCCGACGAAACCGACAGCGTCTTCTGGCTGGTACTGGGCAGCCGGGGCGAATACCTGGGCGGCGATCGCGCGCTGCCGCTACCGGCCACCGTGGGCCAGCCGCGCCCGGGCGAAGTCCAATACGAAGACGACACCATGCGCGGTTTCGGCATCCGCCTGGCGTTCACGTGGGTGGACCTGAACCTGCCCAACACGCAGCCCGCGCTGCTGATCGTGGCCGAGACCGTGGAAAAGCGCACGCAACTGGCCAACGACATCATCAAGGGCGTGATCATTCCGCAGTTCGTGGTGCTGCCGATCGCGGTGCTGCTGGTGTGGTTCGGCCTGTCGCGCGGCGTGGCGCCGCTCAATGCGCTACAGCAGCGCCTGCGCGCGCGTCGGCCTGACGACCTGTCGCCCATCGACGAACGCGCGGCCCCTTCAGAAATCGCGCCGCTGGTCGCCGCCATGAACGACCTGCTGGATCGGCTGTCGGCCAACGTGCAGGCGCAGCGCCGTTTCGTGGCGGACGCCGCCCACCAACTGAAGACGCCGCTTGCCGGGCTGCGCACACAGGCTGAACTGGCGCTGCGCGATGCCAGCCCCGAAGAAATGCAATCCAGCCTGCGTCAGCTGGTGACGGGGTCCGAACGCGCCACACGGCTGGTGAATCAGTTGCTGCTGCTGGCGCGCGCCGAAAACCCCAGCGCCATCGGCCTGACGCGCACCGATCTGAACGCCATCGCCTACGAGCAGGCCATGCACTGGGTGTCGCAGGCGTTGTCGCTGAGCACCGACCTGGGCTTCGAGGGCTCTGACGATCCGGTCGAGATCAACGGCAACCCGCTCCTGCTGGCCGAACTGCTCAACAACCTGGTCGACAACGCCCTGCGCTATACACCGCGCGGCGGCCACATCACCGTGCGCGTGCAGCGTCGCGGCGACCTGGCCGTGCTGGAAGTGGAAGATTCCGGCCCGGGCATTGCGCCCAACGAGCGCGAGCGCGTCTTCGACCGCTTCTATCGGGTGCTGGGCACCGCGTCCGACGGCAGCGGCCTGGGTCTGGCCATCGTGCGCGAGATCGCGCAAAAGCATCAGGCGACGGTGCTGATCGACGACCATCCCAACCCCCATTCCGACCTGCCAGGCACCCGCATCAGCGTCGTGTTCCCGCAGTACGCCGACCCGGCGGATCGGCACGAAAGCTAGCGCGGCGCGTGTCGGGCAGCCCGGCCGACAGCTAAGGACTATCCCTAGCTCCCTGCGGAGCGGTTACTTTCTGTTTCAATTTTAAGATTCGGGTAAGGGTTCCGTCAGAACCTCGTCAGGGTCGCGGCTCAATGTTGCGCATAGCTCGATGTCGGCTTGACCGGCAAAGGGCCAAGCACGGCGGAAAACCGCCGGCCAAAAAACGAGGAGACATCATGAGCACAACAACCATGGCAGGCCGCGGTCCTTCCGCGGAACCGCGCCCGATGACCAAGGATGAACGCCGCGTCATCTTCGCATCGTCGCTGGGCACGGTTTTTGAGTGGTACGACTTTTATCTATACGGCTCGCTCGCAGCCATCATCGCGCAACACTTTTTCTCTGGCGTGAACCCCACCGCGGGCTTCATTTTCGCGTTGCTGGCGTTCGCCGCCGGGTTTGCCGTGCGCCCGTTCGGCGCGCTGGTGTTTGGCCGCCTGGGTGACCTGGTAGGACGTAAATACACCTTCCTGGTCACGATCGTGATCATGGGCTTGTCTACCTTCCTGGTGGGCGTGCTGCCCAGCTACGCCAGCATCGGCCTGGCGGCTCCGGCCATCCTGATCCTGCTGCGCCTGCTGCAAGGCCTGGCGCTGGGCGGTGAATACGGTGGCGCGGCGACCTACGTTGCTGAACACGCGCCGCACGGCCGCCGCGGCTTCTACACGTCGTGGATCCAGACCACCGCAACGCTGGGCCTGTTCCTGTCGCTGCTGGTCATCCTGGGCATCCGCACGGTCATGGGCGAAGACGACTTCAAAGCCTGGGGCTGGCGCATTCCGTTCCTGATTTCGGTCGTGCTGCTGGGCATCTCGGTGTGGATCCGCCTGCAACTGAGCGAATCGCCCACCTTCAAGCGCATGAAGGAAGAAGGCAAGGGTTCGAAGGCGCCGATCGCTGAATCGTTCGGCCAGTGGAAGAACCTGAAGGTCGTGATCCTGGCGCTGCTGGGCCTGACCGCCGGCCAGGCCGTGGTCTGGTACACGGGTCAGTTCTACGCGCTGTTCTTCCTGACGCAAACGCTGAAGGTCGACGCCAACACGGCCAACATCATGATTGCGGTCGCGCTCTTGATCGGCACGCCCTTCTTCGTGGTGTTCGGCGCGCTGTCGGACAAAATCGGTCGCAAGCCCATCATCATGGCGGGCTGCCTGATCGCCGCGGCAACGTACTTCCCGATCTTCCAGGGCATTACGCACTTTGCCAACCCGGCGCTGGAAAAGGCCCAGGCCACCGCCCCGGTCACCGTCATTGCCGACCCCGGCACGTGCTCGTTCCAGTTCAACCCGGTGGGCACGTCCGCGTTCACCAGTTCTTGCGACGTCGTGAAGTCCTTCATGGCCCGCAACTCGGTGAACTACAAGAACGAAGCCGCACCGGCCGGCTCGGTCGCGAAGGTCAAGATCGGCAACGACGAATTCACCTCGTTCGACGGCAAGTCCATGGCCCCGGCCGACTTCAAGGCCAAGGCCGCTGAACTGGACAAGGCGCTGACCACCGCGATCCGCAGCCACGGCTACCCGGCCAAGGCGGACCCGGCGCAAAGCAACAATGTCATGGTGGTGGTGTTGCTGGCGATCCTGGTGCTGTACGTGACCATGGTCTACGGCCCCATCGCGGCCATGCTGGTGGAAATGTTCCCGACCCGCATCCGGTACACCTCGATGAGCTTGCCGTACCACATCGGCAACGGCTGGTTCGGCGGCTTCCTGCCCCCGGTGGCCTTCGCGGTGGTGGCAGCCACGGGCAACATCTACGACGGCCTGTGGTACCCGATCATCATCGCCGTCATGACCCTGGTCATCGGCACGCTGTTCGTGCGCGAATCCAAGGACAACGACATCAACGCGTAAAGACCATCCCCCGCCGGGCGGGACTGCTGCGCCTGCCCGGCCTTGAAAGCTCCTTATGGAGCTTTTTTTTTGCCCGAAACTTCTGCGCATTTTCAGGACGATGTCAGACCCTGGCGCTTAGACTGGCGCCTCAGATTGCGGCCTTGCTTCAGATCGAATGACGATTGATCCCCCTGTCAGACGATTGCAGGGCCAGTGCTCTGACACCGATACCGCGTTCCCCGCGAGCCTTTTATGACGCGGTATTGTGTGCTCCCGTACCGGCCCGGCCTTTATTGAGCCGGGCCGCTTTTTTTCCGCGCGAGAAAGTCAGCGCGAAAAAGTCGGCGCCCAAAAAAAATGATGGCCGCCAGGCGGCCATCATTGTGCGGATGCGGGGCCTGCTTAACGACGCATGCCCACACCGATAACCAGCACGCCCGCCACGATGGCGGCAATGCCGGCCCACATCGGGATCGGCACCGACTTCTCGGTTTCGGCCGTGGCCTTGACCGAGCCGATCTGCAAAACGGTCTCTTCGGACTTGTAGTTAAAGCCCTTGTAGGCCAAAGCCACAATGCCCAGGACGATCAGGATGGCGCCAATGATTTTCATGTTTTTCCTCTCCGATTCCATGTCGGTGCGCGCAAGTTAACGCAACGCCCGCCCTATGTCAGTGACAGAACGTGTCGCCTGTCGCAACCGTATTGCAGCACTTCGGCAAACCGGCCGCGTCGTATAGAATCAACCCTTTTGGCCGACGCTCATGTGGTTCAAAAACCTCAAGATTTACCGCCTCTCCTCGCCGTGGACTCTCGTTGGCGATCAGCTTGAAGAAACGCTTGCGCGGCACGCCTACCAAGCGGGCAACAACCTTGAAATGCAAAGCCTGGGCTGGGTCCCGCCGCGCGAAAACGGCGGGCTTGCCCACGTCGTGAACGGGCAGATCCTGCTTAGCCTGCGCGCGGAAAAGAAGCTTCTGCCGGGCACCGTCGTGAACCAGGTCGCCAAGGCGCGCGCCCAGGAAATCGAAGAGCAGCAAGGCTACAAGCCGGGCCGCAAGCAGATGAAGGAAATCAAGGAACGCGTCACTGACGAATTGCTGCCGCGCGCCTTCAGCGTCTATCGCGACACGCGCGTCTGGATCGATCCGCAAAACCACTGGCTGGTCATTGACGCCGCCGCTTCCGCGAAAGCCGACGAAGTCATCGGCCTGCTGGCCAAGTGCGTGGACCCCTTCCCGCTTGAAAACCTGTACGTGGCGCAATCGCCCGCGTCCGCCATGACGGGCTGGCTGGCCGAAGACGAGGCTCCCTCGAACTTCAGCATCGACCAGGACACCGAACTGCGTTCGTCGGGTGAAAGCGGCGCGGCCATCCGCTACGTGAAGCACTCGATCGACGCCGACGACGTGCGCCGCCACATCCAGTCGGGCAAGCAGTGCACGCGCCTGGCCATGACGTGGGCCGACCGCATTTCGTTCGTGCTGACCGAAGGCCTGGACGTCAAGCGCGTGTCGCCGCTGGACGTACTGAAGGAAGGCAACGAAGGCGTTGCCGCCAACGACGATGAAAAGTTCGATTCCGACATGATGCTCATGACGGGCGAACTGGCCAAGATGATGGCCGAACTGGTCGAAGCGCTGGGCGGCGAAAAGAAGATCTGATCGCTTACGCGGATCACGCCCCAAGCAAAGACCGCCCATGAAT
>NZ_JCBAMR010000057.1:0-27095 GCF_059760425.1 Achromobacter sp. RT286_PF | reverse complement strand
GATGAAGGCGCGCCACGAACGCCCGTCGCCGGGCGTTCGTGGCATGGGGCGGTTTATTCGACCGCCTTCACCATATCCTCAAGCACCTTCTTGGCATCGCCGAAGACCATCATCGTGCGGTCCATGTAGAACAACTCGTTGTCCAGCCCGGCGTAGCCGGATGCCATCGAACGCTTGTTCACGATGACGGTGCGCGCCTTGTAGGCTTCCAGGATCGGCATGCCGGCAATGGGCGACTTCGGATCGTTCTTGGCGGCGGGGTTGACCACGTCGTTCGCGCCCAGCACCAGCACGACGTCGGTCTGCGCGAACTCGCTGTTGATGTCGTCCATTTCGAAGACCTGGTCGTAGGGCACTTCGGCTTCGGCCAACAGCACGTTCATGTGGCCGGGCATGCGGCCCGCCACCGGGTGGATGGCGTACTTGACCGTCACGCCGCGTTCCGTGAGCTTGGTGGCCAGTTCTTTCAGCGCGTGCTGCGCGCGCGCCACTGCCAGGCCGTAGCCCGGCACGATCGTCACGCTTTCGGCGTTGGTCATCAGGAATGCCGCATCGTCGGCGCTGCCCGACTTGACGCTGCGCTGCTGCGCCGCGCCCGCATCCGCCGCGCTGCCCGCCTGCCCGCCGAACCCGCCCAGAATCACGTTGAAGAACGACCGGTTCATCGCCTTGCACATGATGTAGGACAGGATGGCGCCGGACGAGCCGACCAGCGAGCCGGCAATGATCAGCATCGGGTTGTTCAGCGAAAAGCCGATGCCCGCCGCCGCCCAACCGGAATAGCTGTTCAGCATCGACACCACCACCGGCATGTCCGCGCCGCCGATGGGGATGATGATCAGCACGCCCAGCACGAAGGCCACCAGCGTCATGATGATGAAGGGCGTCCATTCCTGCGTCAGCATGAACCACAGGCCGCAGCCCAGCATCACCAACGCCAGCGCCAGATTCAGCATGTGCTGGCCGGGGAACACGACGGGCGCGCCTTGGAACAGCCGGAACTTGTACTTGCCCGACAGCTTGCCGAACGCGATGACCGAGCCCGAGAACGTGATGGCGCCCACGAAGGTGCCGATGAACAGCTCGAAGCGGTTGCCGGTGGGAATCAGCATGCCGGCCGGCACGATGCCGAAGGCGTGCGGCTCGGCGACGACGGCAACCGCAATGGCGACCGCCGCCAGGCCGATCATGCTGTGCATGAAGGCGACCAGTTCGGGCATCTTCGTCATCTCGACGCGGCGGGCCATCAAGGTGCCGATGGAACCGCCCACCAGCAGGCCGAGCAGGACCCAGCCCAGGCCGATGGTGGCGGTGCCTTCGCGCGCCAGCCCGATGATGAGCGCTGCCGTGGTCAGCACGGCGATGGCCATGCCGGCCATGCCGAAGGCGTTGCCCAGCCGGGACGTGGTCGGATGCGACAGCCCCTTGAGCGCCTGGATGAAGCAGACCGAGGCAATCAGGTAGAGCAGGGTGACGAGGTTAAGCGAGATCATTTCGCTTCCTCCTTGCCCGGGCCAGGCTTGCGATCCTTTTTCTTGAACATTTCCAGCATGCGCCGCGTGACAAGAAAGCCACCGAACACGTTCACGGCCGCCAGCGCCACGGCGAACACACCCATGCCGCGCGCCAGGCCACCTTCGGTCAGTGCGGCTGCCAGCATGGCGCCTACGATGATGATGGCGGAGATGGCGTTGGTCACCGCCATCAACGGCGTGTGCAAGGCGGGCGTGACGTTCCAGACAACGTGGTAGCCGACATAGATGGCCAGCACGAAGATGATGAGATTCATCAGGGTGGGGTTGATCGCTTCCATGTTCAGGTCCTTTGCATCACATTGCCGCCTTCGCACACCAGGCAGGCCGCCACGATTTCATCGTCGCGCTGGATCGCCAGCGCGCCGTCCGCATTGATGATGAGCTTCAGGAAGTCCATGACGTTGCGCGCATAGAGCGCGGACGCGTCGGTGGCGACCAGGCCGGGCAGGTTGGTCAGGCCGACGATCGTCACGCCGTGCTTTTCCACGATCTTGCCGCGTTCGGACAGGGGGCAGTTGCCACCGCGTTCGACCGCCAGGTCAACCAACACGGAGCCGGGTCGCATGGCCGCGACGGTGTCGGCCGACACCAGCGTGGGGGCGGGGCGGCCGGGGATCAGCGCGGTGGTGATGACGATGTCGGCCTGCTTGCAGCGTTCGGACACCAACGCCGCCTGCCGCGCCATCCATCCGGGTGGCATGGCGCGCGCGTAGCCGCCTTTGCCTTCCGCGATTTCGCGTTCTTCGTCGGTTTCGAAAGGCACGTCGATGAACTTGGCGCCCAGGGATTCGACCTGTTCCCTTGCGGCGGGGCGCACGTCGGACGCCTCGACGACCGCGCCCAGGCGCTTGGCGGTGGCAATGGCCTGAAGGCCGGCCACGCCGGTGCCCAGCACCACGGCGCGCGCGGCCTTGAGGGTGCCGGCGGCGGTCATCATCATGGGGATCAGCCGGCCGTAGTGGTGGGCGGCCAGCAGCACGGCTTTGTAGCCGGCCAGGTTGGCTTGGGAAGACAGCACATCCAGGCTTTGCGCGCGCGTGATGCGGGGCGCGGCTTCCAGGGCAAAACCGGTCAGGCCGGCGGCGGCCATCTGTTCGATGCCTTCGGCGTCGAACGGGTCCAGCATGCCGATGACGACGGCCCCGCGCTTCATGTGGGGCACTTCATCGGCGGAGGGGGCGCGAACCTTCATGACCAGGTCCGCGCCCAGGGCATCCTGGGCAGAGCCTAGCGTGGCTCCCGCGGCCTCGTAGGCGTCGTCAAGATAACGGGCGGCGACGCCGGCCCCGCGCTCCACGACAACGGTGTGTTTGCCGCCTACGTACTTCTTGACGGTCTCCGGTGTTGCTGCGACACGGGTTTCCCCGTCTCGGGTCTCTTTGGGTATCCCGATGTGCATCGACGCCTCTCCTCAGAAGGTTCGCCGTAGTTATACACGTTAATGTTGCCCCCACGCGCGCTCATTGCATTCGCGCGCTGCCCCCCAAGGGGGCTGGCCCGCCTTGGGGCGGCCCGGCGGCGGGCCGTTGCCCCCACGAGGGAGTGGGCCCCCACGCTGCGCTCATTGCATTCGCTTGCTGCCCCCCGAGGGGGCTGGCCGCCTTGTGGCGGCGAAAAAAAAAGCCCCATGGCGAACCATGGGGCTCCGGGTTTTGCAACCCACTTGCTCCGGCCAGTCTTACCACGCCGCTGGCCGGCACTTGCGCGTAAACGTCCGGCGTCAGGCCGTTTGCGCGCGAGTCCAGTTGATCAGCGCAGCGGTCAGGTCGCGCAGATCGGCCTTCAGGCGGCCATAGTTTTCGGTCGGACGCAGCGTGACTTCGTCCATGTACAGCTTGCGGTTGATTTCGATCTGCAAACTGTGGCGGCCTTCCTGGGGGCGGCCAAAAGCGCGCACCAGTTCGACACCCTTGTACGGGTCGTTGACCGTGACGTTATAGCCACGCTCGCGCAGCCATGCCGCGATGAACTCGCGGAACGCCGGGTCGCTGGTGCTGCCGTCGCGGTCGCCCAACACGAAGTCCGGGTGAACCAGGCCGGGGCGGTCGGTGGCGAAGGCGCCGGCCACGCTGGGCATGGAGTGGCAGTTGATGTGCCAGACCTTGCCGAACTTCTTGTGTGCCGAATCCAGCACTTGGCCAAGGGCGGCGTGGTACGGCTTCCAGCAGGCGTCGATGCGGTGGCGCACTTCCTCGACCGTCAGCTTGCGGTTGTACAGCGGCGTGCCGTCGTCCAGCATGCGCCAGATCAGGCCCTTGCCCAGCTTGACCTTGGGCGATGCGTTGACGGCATCCGGCCAGGCTTGGTCCAGCAGCAATTCATCGATCTCGTCGGCCGCGCGGTTGGCGTCGATGTAGGCGCGCGGAAACGCGGCGGCTACCATCGGCACGCCCATGTCGAGCGCGTCGCCCCACAGGTCGTCAACCCAGGTGTCCTCGGCAGTGCGCAGCGCGCCAAAGTCCACCGCGGCGGCGAAGTCGGGAGGGTAGGCAGTGCCGCTGTGCGGAGAGTCCAGCACGAGCGGGGCCGAGGGCTCCGAATCGGGATATTGCTGCGGAAGGTCGAGCCGGTAAGACAGGGGTTGGGTAATTCGCATATAGAGGTGTTGCGTTCGTGATTCGAAAGGCCCGCGCTGCCCGTGATGGCGCGGCGCGGGCCGAAGATCGCTTAGTCGATCTTCACGTTGGCTTCTTTGGCGATGCGCTTGTTCTTGGCGATTTCAGCGGCGATCTGCTTGCCGAAGTCGGCCGAGCTGTTGGCGGCGGGTTCGGCGCCCAGGGCTTCCAGGCGCGACTTCACGTCGGCGTCGGCGCTAACCTTCTGCACGGCGGCGTTCAGCTTGGCCAGGACGGGTTCCGGCAGCTTGGCCGGGGCAACCAGGCCGAACCACGACGCGTCGTTCACAGCCGGCAGGCCGGCTTCGGCGAACGTGGGCACGTTGGGCAGGCTGGCCACGCGCTTGGGCGAGGCCACGGCCATGGCGATCAGGCGGCCCGACTGCACGTGCGGCAGGGTGGACGGCAGGTTGTCATACATGACGTCGACCTGGCCGGCCAGCGCGTCGTTCAGCGCCGGGCCCACGCCACGGTACGGAACGTGCATCAGGTCGGTGCCCGAGGCCATCTTGAACAGTTCGCCCATCATGTGCGAAACCGAACCGTTGCCGGCCGACGCGTACGTCAGCTTGCCCGGCTGGCTCTTGGCCAGCTTGATGAAGTCGGCGATGTTCTTGGCGTCAACCTTGGGGTTGATCGTCATGATGTTCGGCACGGCGGCCAGGTTCGAGATGGGCGTGAAGTCCTTCTCGCCATCGAACGGCAGGTTCGGGTAGATGGCCGGGTTGATGCCGTGCGTGCTGACCGTGGCGATGCCCAGGACGTAGCCGTCCGGTGCGCTGCTGGCAACGAATGCGCTGCCGATCGAGCCGCCCGCGCCACCGCGGTTTTCCACCACGACGGTCTGGCCCAGTTCCTTGCCCAGCTTGTCCGCGAACAGGCGGCCGACGATGTCGGTGGTGCCTCCGGGCGGGAAGGGAACGATCAGGCGGATGGGCTTGCTGGGATACGCGTCTTCAGCGTGCGCGATACCCGAGGTCAGCGGCATGGCCAGGGTCGCGGCGGCGACACACAGGCCCAGTACTACGTTACGGCGTTGCATGGATTCCCCTAATAAATGGAAAGCGAATGCGCAAAGGCAGTCGCAAACGCAACGATTCTTTCCTGGCGGGGCAGTTTGCGCAAACGAAAGTTTCTCCGTAAGCTATGACTTTTTTTCATGCCTCCCGTTTGCCGACACGATTCGGGCGTTACTTTTGTGTAACTTTTCCGGTGGCGGCACACGCGATCGAGGCCGGGGAAACATCCCCCGATCAGGCCCCGCCGGGGCGGGAGCCCCACGCGACGTGGGGGCGAATCATGCGACGTTTCTGTCCCTCTTTAACGGATCTTCAAGCATTTGAAGTTGCCGCGCGGCACAGCAGCTTTACGCGGGCGGCGCAGGAATTGTGCGTCACGCAAGGCGCCGTCAGTAAACAGGTGAAACATCTGGAAGAGTTCGTAGGCGTTGAACTATTCCTGCGCATCAGGCAAGGCCTGGTGCTGACCGAGGCAGGCCGCAGTTATCTGACCAAGGTTCAGGCGGGCTTGGGCCAGATCGAAGCGGCCACCGTCGAGCTGATTGCGCATCAAGGGCAGGGCGGCACGTTGAACCTGACCTGTATGCCCACGTTTGGCGCGCGCTGGTTGATCCCGCGCCTGACGGCCTTCATGCGCTTGCGCCCCGACATCCACGTTGAATTCCTGCCGCACCGCCAGGGCTACGATTTTTCCACGCCTGAACTGGATGCCGCCGTGCGATTCGGCGAAGGCATCTGGCCGGGCAGTGGCGCCGACTACATCGTGGGCCGCGACATCGTGCCCGTGTGCAGCCCGCGCCTGATTCCGGGCGGCTGTCCATCGCCCGAGGCCCTGCTGGCGTATCCGCTGCTGCACCATACGTCGGCGCTGGAGGGCTGGCGCGATTGGTTCGAGCAAGCCGGCTGCGACAGCCGTCGCAGCCTGGAAGGCGCGCGCTTTGACCAGTACGCGCTGTTGTCGCAGGCCGCCGCCGCCGGTTTCGGCGTGGCGCTGATTCCGCGTTGCCTGATCGAAGACGAGTTGCGCGACGGCAAGCTGGCCGTGGCCATCAAACTGCCGATCCGCGCGCGCATGGGCTATTACCTGTGTTACCCCGAGCAGAAGGCCAACCTGCCCACCTTGCAGGCGTTTCGCGCCTGGCTGATGGAAGTGTCCCGGGCAGCAGAGCCGCAGCCCAACGCCGAGCCGGCGCCCGAAGCCGCGTCCGAACTAAAATAGCCGCATCATGAGTCAAATATCCACCAAGAAAGGCCGCGTTGTCGTGGGCATGTCGGGCGGGGTCGATTCTTCGGTCACCGCATGGTTGCTCAAGCAACAAGGCTATGAAGTCGTCGGCCTGTTCATGAAGAACTGGGAAGACGACGACGATTCCGAATACTGCTCCACCCGCCAGGACTTGCTGGACGCCGCCAGCGTCGCGGACCGGGTTGGCGTGGACTTCGAGTTCGTCAACTTCGCCGCCGAATACAAAGACCGCGTGTTCGCCGAATTCCTGCGCGAATATTCCGCCGGCCGCACCCCCAACCCCGACGTGCTGTGCAATGCCGAAATCAAGTTCAAGGCATTTCTCGACCACGCCATGGCGCTGGGCGCAGAGCACATCGCCACGGGTCACTACGCCCGGGTGCGCGAAGTGCCGGCCGAGGGGGGCGGCACGCAGTTCCAGTTGCTCAAGGCTCTGGATGCGTCCAAGGATCAAAGCTACTTCCTGCATCGGCTGAACCAGGCGCAACTGTCGCGCACGCTGTTCCCCCTGGGCGAAATCCACAAGACCGAAGTGCGCCGCATCGCCCACGAGATCGGGCTGCACAATGCCGCCAAGAAGGATTCCACCGGCATCTGCTTCATTGGCGAGCGCCCGTTTCGCGAATTCCTGAACCGCTACCTGCCGACCGAGCCCGGCCCGATCCTGACGCCCGAAGGCCAGCAGGTGGGCCGCCACGAGGGGCTGTCCTTCTACACGTTGGGCCAGCGCAAGGGTCTGGGCGTGGGCGGCGTGAAGGGCCGGCAGCGCGAGGACGGCACGGCCGAGGCCTGGTATGTGGCGCGCAAGGACCTGGAACGCAACATCCTGTACGTGGTGCAGGGGCATGACCATCCCTGGCTGCTGTCCGGCCAGTTGCAGGCCCAGGACGCCAGCTGGGTGGCGGGCCATCCGCCCGCGCTTGCCGGCTACGGCGCCAAGACGCGTTACCGCCAGGCGGATGCAGCCTGCCGTCTGGATCGGGCTGAAGGCGATACGTTTGCGCTGGACTTCACCGACCCGCAATGGGCCGTCACGCCGGGCCAGTCGGCCGTGCTTTACGATGGCGAGGTTTGCCTGGGCGGTGGCATTATTCTGTAGCGCACACGCCGCACCGGCACATGCGCGATCAAGCAAGGCCCCGTGGGCGCGTCGCCCGCGGGGCCTTGTTCATGAACCTGAGAATTCAAAACGAGAGGAGAGGGTTGTGGATGTTTCGATGGTGATTTGCCTGCTGGTGCTGGGCGCGGTGGCCGGCTTTGCGGCGGGGCTGCTGGGAATCGGTGGCGGGATGCTGCTGGTGCCGCTGCTGACCATGTTGTTCTCTTGGCAGGGCATGCCGCCCGAACTGGTGGTGCACGCCGCCATCGCAACGTCAATGACGTCCATCCTGTTCACGTCGATCTCCAGCGTGCGGGCGCACCAGCAGCGCGGCACGATCAAATGGAACATCGTGTGGGCGATGGCGCCGGGCATCATCATCGGCGGGCTGATATCGGGCGGAGCGGTGTTCGCGGCCCTGAACACGATGTGGCTGTCGCTCTTCTTTGCGCTGTTCGTCGGTTATTCCGGCTGGAGCATGCTGCGCAACAAGAAGCCCAAACCGGCTCGGCAGATGCCCGGCGTGGTGGGCACCAGCGCGGCGGGGGCGGGCATCGGGTTCCTGTCCGGGCTGGTCGGCGCGGGCGGCGGATTTCTGTCGGTCCCGTTCATGGTCTGGTGCAACGTGGCCTTGCACAACGCCGTGTCCACCTCGGCCGCGCTGGGTTTTCCCATTGCGCTGGCCAACAGCGTGGGTTACGTGGTGTCGGGCCTGAATGAAGGGGCGACGCGCCCCGGCATGCTGGGCTACATCTATTGGCCCGCGTTGCTGGCGCTGGTGTGCACCAGCGTATTGACCGCGCCGCTGGGCGCGCGGATGGCGCACCGCCTGCCGGTGCAGACCTTGAAGCGCGTGTTCGCATGCCTGCTTTTCGCCTTGGCGGCGTACATGCTGTTCAAGGCCTGGCAGACGTTCGCGGCGCAATAAGGCAGTTCGGCGGCGGCCCTGGCCGCCGCGCCGGCAAGTCTGGCGCCCGCGCAATGCAAACCGGCCACACACGGTGGCCGGTCATCAAGCACCCGTGTAAAGCGGGCAGGCGGGGAACCGCTCAGGCGGTCTTGGGCGCGGTGTCGATAAACGACTGCCGCTGCGCCAGCTTGTCGTGCAAGCGCGCCAGGTTCAGGTGGTTGGCGCGCCAGTCCAGCGCGGCAAAGCGCAAGTCCAGGTAGCCCAGCGCGCAGCCGACGGCGATGTCGGCCAGGCTGTAGTTGATGCCCATGCAGTGGGCGTTGTCACCCAGGCTTTTGTTCATGGCGTCCAGGCTGGCGTGGATCTTGCCGTATTGGCGTTCGATCCATTCCGGGCTGCGCTGGGCCTCGGGGCGCTGGTTTTCCTTGACGATGGCGACACAGGCGTCCAGGACGCCATCAGCGATGGCCTCCCAGCACTTGACGGCGGCACGGTCACGCCCCTGTTGCGGAATCAGGCGGGCAACGGGCGACAAGGTGTCCACGTACTCGACGATGACGCGCGAATCAAACAGCGCGCCGCCATCTTCCATGACCAGGCAGGGCACCTTGCCCAGCGGGTTGTACGTTTGGATCTGCGTGTCGGCGGACCAGACGTTTTCGAGTTCAAGCCGGTAGTCCAGCTTTTTCTCGGCCATGACGATACGCACTTTGCGTACGTATGGACTGGTAAGCGAGCCGATCAGTTTCATGGAGTCACAAGCGGAGTCGAAAAGCGGCCGAAGTATAGCAGGCCGTATGACGGTCAAGCCGTCCGTTGGCCGGAATCTTCGCCAGTTTGCCACAATGTTGCACGCCCCTGGATGATAAAATCGCCGGGTTTTCCCATCCGTAGCCATTTCTTCTTCAGACCATGCAAATCGCCGACCAGTTGAGCCAACTTAATGCCCTTTCGCCATTGGATGGCCGTTACGCTTCCCGGAGCGACGCGCTGCGCGGCCTGCTGTCCGAAGCCGGCTTCATGGCGCATCGCGTCGAAGTCGAGGTGGCCTGGCTGGTCGCCCTGTCCGACGCCGGCCTGCCCGAGCTGCCCGCTTTTTCGCAGGCCGCCCGCCAGCGCTTGCAACAGCTGGTGCAGGATTTTTCGGAAGCCGATGCCGGCCGCATCAAGGATATCGAACGCGTCACCAACCATGACGTGAAGGCCGTTGAGTACTGGCTGAAGGAAAAAGTGGCCGACGACGCCGAGTTGGCCCGCGCCGCCGAATTCATCCACTTCGCCTGCACCTCGGAAGATATCAACAACACCTCGCACGCGTTGATGCTGTCGCGCGCCCGCGATCAGGTGGTGGTGCCGCGCCTGCGCGAACTGGCCGCCAAGCTTAACGACATGGCCGTGGCGCAAGCCGACCAACCGATGCTGTCGCGTACTCACGGCCAGCCGGCCAGCCCCACCACGCTGGGCAAGGAGTTTGCCAACGTGGCCGCGCGCCTGAATCGCGCCATTGCCGCTGTCGAAGCCGTTGAACCGCTGGCCAAGCTGAACGGCGCCACCGGCAACTACAACGCCCACCTGTCGGCCTACCCGGAAATCGATTGGCCCGCCTTCAGCCAGCGCGTGCTGGCCGGCCTGGGCCTGACCCAGAACCGCCATACCATCCAGATCGAACCGCACGACTGGATGTCGGCCCTGTTCGACGCCATCACCCGCGCCAACATCATCGTGCTGGATCTGGACCGTGACGTCTGGGGCTATGTGGCGTTGGGCTACTTCAAGCAGCGCCTGAAGGAAGGCGAGGTCGGTTCGTCGACCATGCCGCACAAGGTCAACCCCATCGACTTCGAAAACTCCGAAGGCAACCTGGGCCTGGCCAATGCCGTGCTGCGCCACCTGGCCGACAAGCTGCCAATCTCGCGCTGGCAGCGCGACCTGACCGACTCCACCGTGCTGCGCAACCTGGGCGTGGGCCTGGGCTACTGCCTGGTGGCGTGGGACGCCTGCATGCGCGGCCTGGGCAAGCTGGAAGTGAACACGGCCGCCATCGACGCCGACATCGATGCTTGCTGGGAAGTGCTGGCCGAGCCGGTGCAAACGGTGATGCGCCGCTACGGTCTGCCGCAGCCTTACGAACAACTCAAGGCATTGACGCGCGGCAAGGGCATTACCGAAGAAGCGCTGCGCGAATTCATCCAGGGCCTGGCGTTGCCGGAAGAACCCAAGGCCCGCCTGTTGGCAATGACCCCCCGTTCGTACATCGGACTGGCCGCCGAGCTGGCCCGGGCGGTATAGTCGCCATGCCGCGCGCGTCATGCGCGCGGCATTCTTGTTGTTCTTACGGGAGATTGCAATGCAAAAGTTGTCCACGCTAGTCGCGTTGGCCTGTATGACCGTGGCGCCGTTGCTCGCGACGACCGCCTCGGCACAGTTCGCCAAGCCCGAAGACGCGGTCAAGTACCGCCAATCGGCGTTGACGCTGATGGCCTCGCACTTTGGTCGCATGACGCCGGTAGTCAAGGGTCAGGCGCCTTACGACGCCGCGCAGATCAAGGCCAACGTCGAAGTGCTCAAGACCTTGTCGGCGTTGCCGTGGACGGCTTTCGGGCCGGGAACGGAAGGCGGTGATGCTCGTCCCGAAATCTGGAGCGACGCTGCCGGCTTCAAGCAAAAGCAACAAGCCTTCCAGGACAATATCGTCAAGTTATCGGCAGCTGCTGATTCCGGCGACCTGGACAAGCTGCGTGCGGCCTTCGGCGATGTGGGCGCCAGCTGCAAGGCTTGCCACGACTCGTACCGCAAGAAGAAGTAAGGCGCTGCCGTCTGGCGACGGCATCGATACTTTCCAAGCAAAAAGCCCTTCGATGCATCGAGGGGCTTTTTGTTTTTCCGGGCGCTGCGTTTGTGCGTGGCGGATTACGAAAACGACATGTCGGCCACGATTTCCAGTGACCGTATCCACAGCACCAGGCCCGTCACGCAGGCGCCCAGCAGCAGTGCGCGCAACCACACGGCGAAACCGTCCTGCGCGGGCGGCGTGCCGGCGGGCAGGTCCTTGGCGTCGACATCGCCCGTGATGATGGATCGCACCAGGCGCTTGCGGCGCACCAGCGCGTACCAGGCAACCGCCACCAGGTGCAGCGCGATCAGGCCGATGATGACCCACTCGTTCAGCTTGTGCCACGACGTCAGGGTGCTGGCGGTGTCGGCGCTGACGTAACCGAACAAAGGCCCTTGCATCATGATGTCGTCGGTGGTGAACAAGCCGCTGACGGCTTGAAAGCCGATGACCAGCAGGAGCGCCAGTACCGACAGGGCGCCCAGCGGATTATGACCGGCGGGCGCGGCGGCGCCCTTGAGGTATTTGGCCACCGCGCCGGGGCCGCGCACAAACGTGGCAAAGCGCGCGTAGCGCGGGCCGACGATGCCCCATAACAGGCGGAAGATGATCAGGCCCAGCGCCGTACAGCCAAAGCGTACGTGCCAGTCCATATACAGGCCGCCCAGCTTGACGCTGACGAACGCGCCGACAATACAGACGACTAGCGCCCAGTGAAAGAGGCGGGTGGGAAGGTCCCAGATCCGTACCGCGAGTCGATTGTTCTGCATGGTAAGCGTGCCAGGGCTGCGTTGCGAGCGACTTTATCACGCAACAATGAAATCGCCGCGCACCAGGCGCGGCGAAGCTGTCAGCGATATCGGCGCGTGGCGCCGATGGGTTCAATACGAAGCGTTGCGCACCGATTCGATGCGATGCACGTGTTCGTGGCGGAAACGAATCCGCTGGCCAGGGGCCTTCTGCGTGGTATTGCCGCAAGCCACGACTTCCGTCGTGTAAGTCGTCGTGCCGTTGATCGGCGCGTTGAAGATGACGGTTGCGCGAATGGCCGGGCCATTGGCCGGTTGCAGATGAACGATGTCGCCGATATGGATCGGGGTGTTGTCCAGCGTCGTGTGAGCCGGGCGGCGGATCAGGTCCGAGGTAGTGAAACGAGTATTCATGGTGTGTGTTCTCTTAGGTTCTAGTTATTAGAAAAGCTGCGTCTGGCGCATGCTGCGAAGGGCGGACGTACCAAAAGCGCCTCGCGTCCTCGCGGTTGCCTTGTCACCGGGTTTTGTTTTGACAGGGCAGGCATGACACTAACGCATAAGTGTTGCCGTCAGTTTGCGCATTCTCATGTTTTTTGCGTGCGCGCGTAACGGGGTACTGCGGGGGTGCTGCGGCCCAATGCCATCGGTCAGTCCTGGACGACATTGGTTCGAGCCAGAGGGCTGCCATGTCGGTGCATGCGCCTGCGGGCTCAAGGGATCGCACAGAGCGGGTTGACTCTGGCGGGTGCTGTGCGACCTGGAAGGTGATGGGTAATCACGATCCTGGTTGCAACGCGTCTTGTTGCTTCTTTCCAAGCCGGACTGGCGGATTGGTGAAGATGTGGCGGGGTAGTGCCATGTATCCGGACGGATGCTGGCGATTTGCGCGTTTTTTCTCGTGATTGGTTTTGGGAAACCTGGAGTTTTTGCAAATCAGACTGCAATGCCGGGAGGCTGGGTGGCGCGCGGTTTTCGCGGCGGGTACCCGGGTTCAAGCCCCTGGTCTAATGTTTTCGGCCAATTTATTCTGGGAAATATGGGGCGCGAAAATGCATTAGTCGTCGATATTATCGCGACTTTTATTGCCGTGCAAGTGTTTTTTAAGGGGGCCGGGCCAAGCCCCCGGGGCCGGCTCAGTGCTCGGCCTGTCGGGCCTGGCGCTGGGCCTCGATGATCAGCTCTTCAAGGCGGGGAGACATCCGCAAGGCCACTTGCGCGCCCATCGATCCGTCGGGCTGGCGTTCGGTTTCAAGGGCCAGAACGATGTTTTCGTCGTTGAACGCCTCGGGCGCCGCGTCAAGGTCTGCATAGCGCAGGACCAGCGCGTCCACGGCCTTTTGGGCGGCCGCCAGGGCGTCTTCCGACAACTGGCCCTGCCCAAGGTACTGATTCACCACGCGAGCCAGGTCGTTCATGAAATACAGCAGCGCGGCCGCACCGCGGCAGTCGGGCAGGGTGAATCCCCAAGGGGCGGAAGAGGCGGGTTGAGTCATGAAGTGCGGTACCACGTAACGAAGGCCGGCTGGCCGGGATTTCGCATTTTACGGCCCCTTCAAGGCGGCTTCCCTCGGAAGCATCGACCAGGGTGCGCCGCCGGGGCGGGTTCCCTTCGGTGCATCTCTTCTCGTGCCTCTCTTCTCGTGCATCCCTTTGATGCATACTTCCGGGCCATCATGATTCGACTTGCCCATTCTTGCGACCTGGCCCGCCTGGCCGACATCGAACGCTCCGCCGCCCAACGCTTTCTTGGCACGGACATGGCGTGGGCCGCCGACGGCGACACCTTGCCGTTGGACACGTTGCGTCAGGCCCTCGCCGCTGGCCTGCTGTGGGTTGCCGTGGACGGCGAGCGGCTGTGCGGTTTTGCGCTGGCCATGCCGCTTGATGGCGACCTCTACCTGGCTGAAATGTCCGTGGCCATGCCCGAGCAGGGGCGCGGTCTTGGCCGCGCGTTGATGCGGGCGGTGCTGGACCACGCACGGCAGGCGGACCGCTACCGCGCCGTCGTGCTGACCACCGACCTGCGTCTGCCCTGGAACGCGCCGTTTTATCGGCGGCTGGGCTTTGACGTAGTGGCGCCGTCGTATTCGTCCGGCTTGCAGGCGCGCTTGCAAGCAGAAGCCGCTGCGGGCTTTGACCCCGCGCGCCGCTGTGCGATGGCTTATCCCTTGGCGCAACGGCCCGTCCAGCTGTGACCCACGGCGTCCGTTTGCCGGCCCCTGTGTCAACTCGCTTCGATCGCAACAAATTCCACCCGTGGGCGGCGCGCGGCAAGGGCTTCAGGATAATCTGCCCTCATGCGTCGGCTTCCGTTTCGAAGGCGGCGCGGACTTGATCGGTCTGTAAATCAACCCGCTATGGCGAGGAGGACACGCATGTCACTGTGGCGAGCCGGCCTGATGGTTCTGGCAACGGCGTCGCTGTTGTTCGCAACGGCGTGCGTCAACAAAGAGCCCCAGGAGCGCGCGGCGTTCATCCAGCTGCTGCAAGCGCGGGTCAATAACGATGCGCTGCTGCCCCTGCCCGCCCTGAGCAAGGCGGAAAAGGAAGCGGTGGGCGATTACGCCGACGCCTACGAAGTCATCACCGATTTCCAGCAGAAAATGGCCAAGTCGGCCCAGGACATGCACGCAGTGCTTGAGTTGGAAACGATTCGATCCGTCGGTGAAATCGTCCAGCGTCAAAGCGGTTTCGAGGCCGCGCGCAAGACGCTTGCCGACAGCGCCGGCCGGCTTGAGGACGCACGCGCGAAGGCGGACAGCGCGCGCGCCAAATTGGAATTGCCGGCGGATCTGGCGCCGGTGTATGACGGCGTGTACGACGAGGCCGTGACCGGGCCCGCCACCGAGCTCATGCGGTCGGCTTCCAAAATGGATTCGGTGGCGCGCGATGCGCTGGGCGTTGGGGCCTTTGTGGCCGCCAATGCCGCCGACATCCAGCTGGTGGACGACCAGGCGCGCGTGGCGACGCCCACTCTGCAACAGGAACTGAACCTGCGCCTGCAAGGCCTGAACGCACAGTCGGACGCCTTGACCCAGGCTCGCCGGACGATCCTGTTGGCCGCGCGGCGCGGCGAGTGACAGGGCGCTGGTGCATGGGCTTTGTACAATGCGGGTCTCGCGGCGATCGCCGTGCCTGGAATGGAACATGAGCCAATCACCCAGCTTGCACTACAGAACCTTTCTGCTCCTGCTCGTGGTGGTCTCCATCGCGTTCGGCTGGCTGTTGTGGCCTTTCTACGGCGCCGTTTTCTGGGGTGCCATTCTTGCCATCATCTTTGGACCCTTGCAACGCCGCCTGGTCAAGCGCATGGGCGGGCGGCGCAATCTGTCCGCGCTGATCACATTGCTGGGCGTGTTGCTGTTGGTCATTCTGCCGTTGGTGGCGATTACCGGGTCCCTGGTTCGTGAAGGCGCCAACCTGTACCAGAGCATCAAGTCCGGCGAACTGAATTTCGGCGCCTATTTCCAGCAAGCCATGGCGGCGCTGCCGCCTTCCGTGCATGACGTGCTGGCGCGCTTCGATCTGGCCGATATTCCCAGCTTGCAAGAAAAACTCAGCGCCGGCGCGATGCAGGCCAGCCAGTTCCTTGCGACCCAGGCGCTGAGCATCGGGCAGGACACGTTCCAGTTCGTCATCAGCTTCGGCATCATGCTGTACCTGCTGTTCTTCCTGCTGCGGGACGGGCCCGAGCTGTCGGCGCGCATCAAGCGCGCCATGCCGCTTAGCGATGCGCACAAGCAGCATCTGTTCCGCAAGTTCACGACCGTGGTGCGCGCCACCGTCAAGGGCAACATCGCGGTGGCGGCCGCGCAGGGCGCGCTGGGCGGCATTATCTTTTCGATTCTGTCGATCCAGGGCGCGCTGCTGTGGGGCGTGATCATGGGGTTTTTGTCGCTGCTGCCGGCCATCGGCGCAGGCCTGATCTGGGCGCCCGTCGCGATCTACTTCCTGCTGACCGGCGCCGTGGTCAAGGGTGCGGTGCTGATCGCATTCGGGGTGCTGGTCATCGGCATGGTCGACAACGTGCTGCGACCCATCCTGGTGGGCAAGGACACGAAGATGCCCGACTACGTGGTGCTGATTTCCACGTTGGGCGGCATGGCCCTGTTCGGGCTGAACGGCTTTGTGATCGGGCCGCTGATCGCCGCGCTGTTCATGGCGTGCTGGGATCTTTTTTCGCCCACCGACAACACGCTTGAGCAGCAAGACAAGCTGCCGGTGGCGCCGCCGAAATAATGATGCGGCGCCGGCCGACTAGCGCCTGGCGGCTGGCCATTGCATCAACGCAGACGTAGCAACTGGTCGCCAATGAGCAGGTCGCGATCGGCTCGGGGGCGGGTGCGCACCAGCCCCTGCTTTAACGCCTGCGCCACATCGTCCACGCCGGTGACGTCTTCCATGGGCTGTTCAAAGCTGGCGGCGTGCAGGTCGCCTAGATAACGCCATTGGTCGGCCGCATCCAGCGTAAACGCGCTGAAGCGGTCCGGCCCCGGGTAGTCTGTGTCGGGTTGCGGCGCCACGTACAAAACCAGTTCGTCCGCGCCGTCACCCGTCAGGTCGGCGAAGATGACACGGCAGCGCGACACAGGCGGTGCATCGGCAGTAGACGCATCGGCGCCCGACGCTTCGGCGCCCGACGCATCGGCGCCCGACGCATCGGCGCCCGACGCAGCAGCGGCCGACGCAGCAGCGCGGGCCTGGGCCTGCGCCTGGGCGCCAGGCACGCACGCGCGTGCCAACGCGGGATGTTCGCGTCGCAGCGTGCGCCACCACGCCACCGGGACGTCGCGCCCGGCCGGTGTCACGGCCAGCGTTACAGCAAGGTCGGGGGCTTGATCCCGCGCGGGATCCAAGGGCGCGTCCCAGCGGAAATATCCGCCTTGCAGCGTCTCTTTGGCGGCTTCGGCAATACGAGGGTCGCGCGCATTGGCAGCGCCGTCCGCCAGCCGGCGCAAGGCATCGTGCCCCCACACGCCGTAGTCTCTGCCCATGGCATGAAAGCTGAAATCCTCCGGATCCTTGCGCCCGTCCACCAGCCGCTGAAACTGGCTTTCGGCGGTCAGGCGCAGCGGGTTGGCCAGCGGCGTGGCAAGCGCCAGCAGCAGCGCCACCGTGGCCAATGCCGCGACCAGATTGGTGGCTGCAAGCGTCGCATGATGGTGTTTGCCACGTATCGCCGCCCATGCATACCCGACCCCGTACAGCACCAGGATCGCAGCGGCACCCACGCCCCAGGCGCGCAGCACCGTCCAGCCGTATTGCTCGACGCGAATTACCGCGCCGGTCAGGGCGACGGCCGCCAACGGCAACAGACACACCATCGCCCAGCGCAACAGCCGGCGCAGCCGAGGCCCAAACGGGTCCGCTTGCGGACCGTCTTGCCAGGCCGCGTTGATCAGCTTGATCCAGACCAGTAAAAAGGCGATCAGCGCGCCGGCGGATAATTGCACGGCCTGAAGCCCCAACGCCAGCCTTGCCGCCAGCGCAACGGTAAAGGCCAGGCCCACTACCGTCACCAGCGGCAGCAGCCACGCATTGAGCGTCAGCCAGGCGCGTTGCAGGATGTTCGTCAGCGCCGGCCGGCGGCGCACGCCGACCAGGCAGGCGGCCAGGACCATCGGCCACACGGCAAAGCGGAACGTCGCGTCCTCGACCAGGCTGCGTACGATGCGGATTCCGATCATGTCGAACATCGCCCCGGCCGCCGCCATCAGCAGGAAAACGCAAAGCGCCAGGCCCAGGCTCAAGCCCAGGTGAACCGTGTTGCGCCATGCAGCGCGGAAAATGGCGGGGTAGTTCCAGCGAGGCCTGTGAACGTCCAGCGCCTGCACCAAGGCCAGCAGCACAAAGCCGACCATGCCCGCCAACAACAGCGCCATCGCCGTCTCGCCACGGCCCGCCCAGCCGCCTCGTTCATCAGGCATGGATCCAAAGGCAGCGGTCATGCCGTAAGCAGTGACCAGCGGCAGCAACACGCCGAAGATGCCCAGCGCCGTCAGCCACCGTCGACGGCTTTTCATTCCCGACAGCAACGCTGCGGCAAGCGGCATCAGCGCCAGCCATTGCAGCAGGAAATACAAGGCGAAGGGGTGGCCCCAGGGCCAGGCCCGATGGGCCATTAACTGCTGCATGCCCGCGCCCAGCAGCGCTGCGATGGCGCCATGGATCAGCACGGTGATATCCGCCGCGTCCAGGCGGGCGCCGACGGTCTTTTTCAGGGACGGATTATTCATGGCGGCGATAGTAGCAACAGCTTGGCTGTCGCGCCCGGACAAGACGCGTTTCGCCCCCATCAAATCGTCGCGGGCACGGATTTTTCGGAGTAAATTGGGGACGCGATGTGGCGCGCCAAAGGCGTGATAAGGCCCCGAAAAGGCCTCTGTGCGCGGAGTGTGCGGTTGCAGCTTCTGCAATAATTTCTGAATTTCATCCTGACCGGACGGCGATCCGTACAGGACGTATCGGGAGGCGCATGGTTCCAAGAGGGAAGACGATGGCTGATGGCGAAAGCCCGCCAGGCGTGCGGACGCGCCCTCAACACCGGTACTCAATGCGCACCGGTCTGCTGACACTCGTCTTTGCCTGTATTTTGCCGGCCCTGGTCGTGGCGTCGGTGGCGGTGTACGAAAGCTACGTCGTCCAAAAAGACCGGATCCTGCGAGACACGATTTTCCTGGCTCGCAACCTTGCCGCCATCCTTGATCGCGAGCTGACCGGCGTTCAAGCCGGCTTGCAGATGCTGGCCACCTCGCCAGACCTGCTTAGCGGCGACCTTGCCAGTTTTCATCAGCGCGCGCGGGATTCGTTGCGTTTTCAGATCGTGGACAGTTATGTCCTGACCGACCACGACGGGCGCCAGCTGATCAATACCCTGGCGCCCTTTGGCGCGCCATTGCCTCTGAGCGGTGCGCCCGATGACCTGCGACGGGTATTCGCTACGCGGGCGCCGGTGCTGACCAGCCTGTTCATCGGCGGCGTCAGCAAGAAGCCGACGATTGCGATGGGTGTACCGGTGGTGCGGGCCGACAATGTGATTTACAGCCTGAACGTGGGCTTGTCCCCCGACCGCATCGGCAACGCGCTGGCCCGGCGCGCCTTGCCCGAAGGCTGGGTGGCCGCAGTGCTGGATGGCTCGGGAACAATTATCGCTCGCACCCGCGACGGCGCGAAGTTCGTCGGCCAGAAGGCCGTGCCGGCGCTGGCGCAGGCCGTGCAGCAGGAAGGCGAAGGCGCGTTCGAATCCATCACCAAGGAAGGCACGCCGGTCTACACGGCGTTCAGCCGTTCGATGTTGTCGGACTGGACGGTTGTGGCGGGTGCGCCCATGAGTCTGGTCACCACGGATCTGTACCGGTCGATTGCCTGGATTGCCCTGGGCACCTTGTTCGCGTTCGGCCTGGGGCTGTGGCTGGCGTTGCGTCTTGCCAGCCGCTTGACGTCCGCGGTGCAGGGGTTGGTCGGGCCGGCGTTGGCGTTGGGGGAGGGGCGCACCGTCGAGCTGGCGGGCACAAGCGTCAAAGAGGCAGAGGAAGTCGGCACGGCGTTGTTGCAGGCGTCCCGCATGCTGGCGCATGCGCAGCACCTGGCACACTACGACCCCTTGACGGGCCTGTGCAACCGGGTGCTGTTCGGTGAGCTCGTGCTGCGCGAATTAGCCGTGGCGCAGCGCAGCGGCGAATCCTTCGCCATCCTGGCCATCGACCTTGACGGCTTCAAGGCGGTCAACGACCTGCATGGCCATGCCGCTGGCGACACCGTGCTGAAAGAGGCCGCGGACCGCATGGCGCGCGCGATCCGCGTGTCCGATGTGGCAGCCCGGCTGGGCGGCGACGAATTCGCGGTGCTGCTGCTGGGAGTGGGCCAGGAACAGGCGCAGTCCGTGGCCGAGGCGCTGGTCGATAGCTTGTCTTTGCCCTATCCGGGCATCAGCGTGGGCGTGTCGGCCAGCGTGGGTATTGCCGTCTATCCCGACTCCGGCATTACGATGTTGCAGCTGCTTGAGCGCGCCGATGTGGCGCTCTACAAGGCCAAAGGCGAAGGCAAGCGGCGGGTGGCGTGGGATCGCTAGCGCGGGGCGCCTGGCGGTTTACGCGTCAGGCCGCGGCGGTTGCTGGGGCGCCAGTGCCGTAAGGACCTCGCCGGAATTCAACCGATATCGTCGCTCACCCAGGGCGATCACGCCTTCTCCCTCAGACGTTCTGAGGATGTACCGGGACGTCGCAAGCAGGGGTGGGCCGGACGGACCGGGCGTATCCGCTTGCAAGAAGACTTCAATCCGGTAAAGCCGGCCCGACTCCGTGCTGGCTAGCACATCGCTCAATCTGCGTATGGAAATGGCCATGCCGCTGATACTCCCTCTTGTTTGATGTTTCAGTGGGTCTGTCGCGTATCCCGGCGCGGTACTGGCCGCCCCGGTCGGTCACTACGATAACGATTGGTTTTCGCTACACTGCCCGCCTGCCGCCGCTCGGGTGCCAAACGAGGGGCATCAAGCAAATTAGCGGAAACGGTAATGCGATTCTCTCCCGGCCGGAATACGGCCACATTTTTCGGTCTGCTGGCGATCTTGCTTTGGGGCACGGTCGTCGGCCTGATTCGCGGCGTCAGTGAGAATTTCGGCGCCGTCGGGGGCGCCGCGCTTATTTATACGGTAGGTTCAGCCTTCCTTGTGTGTCTGCTTGGGTTTCCGACGTTACGGAGTTTTCCGCGGCCTTATCTCTGGGTGGGCAGCATGCTGTTCGTTGCGTATGAGATCTGCCTGTCGCTATCCCTGGGGTTTGCGCTGGACCGCGCCCAAGCTATCGAGCTGGGCATCGTCAATTATCTTTGGCCTTGCCTGACTGTGCTGTTCGCCATTGCCATGAACGGGCAGCGCGCCAATGCCTGGGTGGTGCCCGGCATATTGCTGTCGGTATGCGGCATCGTATGGGTCGTGGGCGGATCAAGCCTGTCTTGGGAACGCACACTGGCAAACATTTCCAGCAACCCCCTGAGTTATGGATTGGCATTGGGCGGCGCCATTATCTGGGCCGTGTATTGCAACGTGACCAAACGATATGCCGACGGTAAAAACGGCGTGACCTTGTTTTTCATGCTGACGGCGGCAGCCTTGTGGGCCAAGTACGGATTCAGCGCCGAACCGCCGTTGGCGTTTACCGTGTCCGCCACGCTTGAACTCGTTATTACCGGCGGTGCAATGGCTGCCGGTTACGCGCTTTGGAACGTGGGCATACTGAACGGCAACTTGACCTTGTTGGCGACGGCGTCCTATTTCACTCCGGTGCTGTCCACCTTTTTCGCAGCCGTATGGCTGTCTACCCGCTTGACCGCGTCATTCTGGCAAGGAGTGGCGATGGTCACAGCGGGCTCTTTGTTGTGTTGGGCAGCAACGAAAAGCAAAGCCGCTCGGGGCGTGTAGCCCGGGGCGGCGATTACCGAAGGTTGAAAGCAATCAGTCGATCAGCATGGATTGCGCCACCGCGTATCCCAACGGGATAAGCAACAACGACGCAAAAGTTGAACTGACAATCGCCGCCGATATCTTCAGCCAGGGCTCGGGGCCCGCGCTTCGAATCGTTTGAACCACTAATCCGACGATACCCATAACCATCAAACAGCTCATTACCACTGCTACGTAAGTCATGTTGTCTCCGTCCTCGCCTGATTAAAGGGATTCGGCGCCGCGTTGTACGGTCTGTATGTTTGAACTGATTGTGCGCCTGTATTTGCGGACTTGGCCCTAGGGTTTTCCTGGCGCGGGGATCTCGGTGTGGCGTTTTTGCCGCGCGGTCCGCAGCATGAATTCGTGTGCGGTTGCAGCAATTCAAACGGTGTACGCCAAGGGCTTCATGCATCCACGGTTTGCGCTACGATGGCGGCGTCCCATCCTGGAAAAGGCGGCAACATGCCGAACAGATTGCGCCCTGGCACGCGTGCCACGCTTCAAGTCAGGCAACTGCTGCCGGGCGAATTCGCCTGGATCATCACGTTGCTGGATCCCGAAACCGGCAATGTGCACAGCACCAATTATTCTGAAAAGCGATATGGCAGCCAGGATGAAGCTTCGGTTGCCGGTAAGGCCGCAATCATGAAAATCCTGGGCAAAGACGGAAATAATGCCGTGGCGATAAGCCGGGACGGCAAACCCAAGCCATGAAGTCGCCTCGCTGTTGAATAACCGGAAGCCCTCGCAAGAGGGCTTTTTTGCGCGCGCTGGTAATGGCCAAGGGGGCGTAGGGCGGGTACGGCGGGGACGGCGTGGCGGGACGTTGCCGGTGGCGGGAACGCCGCTTGCTGGAGGGCAGGGCGGTGCACTTTGCGCCGCAGAGGAGAACCGATCATGCCCCAGTCCCCGCATCGAGAGCCCGGCTTGCCGGACGATCTGCCGCCGGATGACCCGTCGTTGCCCGGCAACCTGCCGCCCGACGATCCCCTGTCGGACCCGAATCAGCCCCCGGATGATCCGCCGTTGCAGGACCCTACACCGCCTGCGCCGGACCCCCGCATGCCGGGCGCGATCGACCTGGCCTGAGCGCCACGTCCACTTTTTTCGATAACCCTGAGAAGGAGTCTGTCATGCGTTCCATTTTGCTTTGGCTGCTTGGCGTGCCTATTCCCATCATCATTTTGCTGGCGCTTTTCTGGCATTGATGCCGGTTGGCCGTCTCGTGCATCGGCGTCGGTGCGGCGTTGCACGCAGCCGGCGTGAAATAACAATGAACAAGGAATCACCATGGAAAACGCATCATCTTTGAGCCAACCCTACGGCGCCGTGCCGCCACGCGAGTCGGCGATATCGGCGGTGTCCTGGGCCGCGGTATTCGCGGGCGCCGTGATCGCCGCGGCGCTGTCATTGGCCTTGTTTGCCGGCGGTACCGGCCTGGGCTTCCTGTCTGTATCGCCCTGGGGCGATGAGGGCATGTCGGCGCCCGCCGTGGGCATCAGCATCATTGCGTGGATGCTGTTCACGCAGATCGTGTCGTACGGTATCGGCGGCTACGTCGCCGGGCGCCTGCGCACCAAGTGGGTAGACGTGCATTCCGACGAGATCTATTTTCGCGACACGGCGCACGGCTTTCTGGTGTGGGCACTGAGCGCGGTTGTCAGCGCGGCCTTGCTGGGTTCGGCCATTGCCACGCTGGCGTCCGGCGCGGCCAAGGCGGGCGCGTCGGTGGCTGCCGGTGCAGGCACGGCGGTGACGGCCACGGCAGCGGCCGGCGCCAGCAGCGGTGGCATGGATCGCGCAACGGAGTACTTCACCGATACGTTGCTGCGTTCGGACCGGCCCGAAGCGGCCGGCGACCGTAACGCCGCGCGCACGGAAGTCGGCCGCATCGTGGCCATGAGCCTGGCGCGTGGTGACATGACGCCCGAAGACCGCGACTACGTGGCAAAGGTCGTGGCCGCGCAAACCGGTCAGGAACCTGCCGTGGCGCAGCGCCGTGTCGAGCAGACCATCGCCAACGCCAAGAAGGCCGCCGAAGACGCCAAGCAAAAGGCCAAGGAAGCGGCCGACAAGGCGCGCAAGGCAGCCGCCGCGTTCGCGCTGTGGGGCTTCGCATCGATGCTGATTGGCGCCTTCGTCGCCAGCCTGGCCGCAACCTGGGGCGGCAAGCGTCGGGATACGCTTCGCAAGCTGTAAAGCAGAAGCAGGCGGACGGGGCAGACGGAGGCAGAAGCGCCCCGGGCGCGTTGCGCTAATTTTGCGCAAGGGGCAGCGCTTAAGCCCCCCCCCCGGCCGCAGTCCTGCAATGCAAAAGGCCCTCACCGAAGTGAGGGCCTTTTTAAATTCTTGGTGGCGCATCCCTGATTCGAACAGGGGACCTGCGGATTATGATTCCGTCGCTCTAACCGGCTGAGCTAATGCGCCTATTTGTTTCCCCGTTTTTCAGTGCCCGGTTTGTTTCCAAATCCGCGTCGCTGATCAACGAAGAACGAAATTCTAGCATAAAACTTTTTTCGCGTGCAAGCGGGCGGCAAGCGAAAAATCAGCGTGCCTTTTCACGCATCCCTGGCCAGCCGAATACCCGAAAACTGCCAGCGCGCTTCCGGTGGGAAAAAGTTGCGGTAGCTGGCCCGGACATGGTCGCGCGGCGTCACGCATGAGCCGCCGCGCAATACGTATTGGTTGCACATGAACTTGCCGTTGTATTCGCCCACCGCGCCTGCGTCGGGCTTGTAGCCGGGATAGGCGTCGTACGAACTTGCCGTCCATTCCCAGGCGTCGCCAAATAGCTGGACCGGTCCGCCGGACGCATTGCGCGCGGGCGCGGGACGCGGGTCCAGGTGGCCGTTTTCCAGCATGTTGGCGCGGCCGGGAAACACGGGGTCGGTCTGCTGGCGCGCGGCGTGTTCCCACTCCGCTTCGCGCGGCAAGCGCACCCGGGCCCAGCGCGCATAGGCATCGGCTTCGTAGTAGCTGACGTGCGTGACGGGCGCCTGCAATTCCGCTTCCCACAGGCCGCGTAGCGTGAAGACCTGCCAGTCGTCGCGTTGGCCTTGCCAATAAAGCGGCGCGCGCCAGCCCTCGGCGCACACGCGGTCCCAACCTGCCGACAGCCACAGTTCGGGCCGCTTGTAGCCGCCGTCGCGGATGAATTCCAGGAACTCGTGTTGGGTGACCAGGCGGTCGGCCAGGTAGTAAGGCCCCAGCAGCACCTCATGCGCCGGGCCTTCATTGTCAAAACCAAAACCTCGGCCGTCGTGGCCAATGCGCGTAATGCCGCCGCCATAGCGCGTCCACCCGGCCGGCGTGGCCGGTGGCAGTGCGGGCGAGCCCGGCGCCACGTACGCGGGCTTGAGGGGATTGAAGGACAGCATGTGCTTGAGGTCGGTCAGGATCAATTCCTGATGTTGCTGTTCATGGTTCAAGCCCAGTTCAAGCAGGGCATCAAACGCAGGATCATTGCCGCCCAGCCGCGAAATCAGGTCGTGCATGGCCGCGTCGACATGCTGCCGATATTGCTGGACCTCGGACAGGGCAGGGCGCGACAACAGCCCCCGCTGCGGTCGCGGATGTTTGGCGCCGATGGCGTTGTAGTAGGAATTGAACAGCATCCGGTACTGCGGGTGAAACACGCTGTAGGCCGGGTGGAAATGCGTCAGCAGGAAGGTTTCGAAAAACCAGGTGGTGTGCGCCAGGTGCCACTTGACGGGGCTACAGTCCGGCATGGACTGCACCTGGCAATCTTCAGGACTGAGCGGCGCTGCAAGCGCGGTGCTGGTGGACCGCACCGCGTCGTAGCGGTCATGCTGGCCGGCCTGCCCGCTTGCGTAGGGTCCGGTGGCGGGGTGAGTCAGCAGGCAGGCAGATTCCATGGCGATCCTCCAGTGGCGTTGATGAACTGCCCGCGTCATGCACGGGCGCTGAAAACCGAAAACCAGCCGCGCGAATCCGACCAGTGGGCAATGTCGCCAAAGCCGGCGCGTTGCAGCAGGTCCGAGAACGCTTGCGGCGTGAACTTGTAGGAATTTTCGGTATGGATGCGTTCGCCTTCGCGAAATTCGCGCTGGCCCCCGGGCCACGACACGCGCACCGCGCGTAGCGCTTCAAGATGCATTTCCACACGGGACCGGGCGCTGTTGAACAAGGCGACGTGGCGCCAGTCGGCCACGTCGAAATCGCTGTCCAGCACGTTGTTCACGTGCCGCAGCAAGTTCAGATTGAACGCCGCGGTCAGGTGTAGTGCATCGTCATAGGCAGGCTCAAGCACCTGCTTGGGCTTGACCCGGTCTACCCCCACCAGCAGTCCGCCACCGGCGCATTGCGCGCGGATGCGCTTGAGCATGGCAAGCGCACTGTCCGGATTCAGGTTGCCGATGCTGGAGCCGGGGTAGAAGAACAGGCGCTGCGCTGGCGGAACGCCCGCCGGCAACGCAAGAATTTGTGAGAAATCCTGGCCCACCGGAGTCACTTCCAGGTCGGGGTACGACAAGCGCAGGCGTTCCACGGCGGCTTGAAGATAATCGGCCGAGATATCGATGGGGATGTAGTGCTTGGGGCGTAAGCGCGCGAACAGGCGCTCGGCCTTGACGCAATCGCCCGCGCCCAGATCGATCATCGACTGCACCGGCCCGATGTGGCGTGCGATGTCGTGGGCGTGATTCTGAAAAATCTCGGCTTCGCAGCGCGTCGGGTAGTACTCGGGCAGTTGGGTAATGGCCGTGAACAGCGACGAACCCAGCGCGTCGTACAAAAACTTGGGGTCGATATGCGCCGGATCATCCAGCAAGCCGTCGCGCAGCTCTGCCTGTTCGGGACGGGGGGCCTGGGCCTCGTGCGCCACGAAAGACGGCGCCGCGGGGGCAAGCATTGCAGAAGGGGAAACCATGCGTTCATTCCTTTTTTGAGGCAGTTGAAGCGCATTGCAAGGGGGTTATTGTGGCGGCCAGGGGGGCTGCGGTGTCAAGCGCTAAGCCGCTGAATGCAATGGACTTTTACGAAATCGAAGCAGCGGGCCGAAACAGGGATGCCGCCCGCCCGGCGCTTCGCGGTAGCCCTACAGCAAGTTTCGGGCCGCTGAAATATCGGATTACGGCTGGTTGCGAAAGCTGGAGCGGCGCCGCCAAATGATCGGCACAATGGGGACATGGTCAACGGGGTGGCGTTGTAGACGTTGCGGCAACGCGGCGTGGCTCTCCCCCCTTGCGACCCCAATCTTCAAAGGAGCGACTATGAATCGAAAGCACCAACGCGCCGAGATGGCTCTGCACCGTGACCGGGTCAACGACAGCTTCCGCGATCTGCTCTCCGGAACCGAAGACCTCTTGCGTTCGACGGCTTCTTATACGGGCTCCGAGATTGAATCCGCCCGTGCTCGGCTGAAGTCGCAACTTGCCGAGGCGCGCCACCATGCGGGTGATTGGGAAGGCGCGGCACGCGAACGTGCTTATCGCGCCAAGGCATACGCCGATGAATACGTGCACGAACATGCCTGGAAGTCGGTGGGCGTGGCGGCATTGGTAGGCGCCTTGCTGGGCTGCCTGGTGGCCAGCGGCCGGCGTTAAGCCGAAGTTGCCATGAGACCACCACCGGCCTTGGGCCGGGTAGTACGCGCGCCGGGCGCGCCTTCGTGGCTGCCCGG
>NZ_JCBAMR010000056.1:0-27593 GCF_059760425.1 Achromobacter sp. RT286_PF | reverse complement strand
CTCTTGCACGGCGGTGGCCGCGCTGCGCCCGTTGCCGCCACGCACTTGCGCCGCCCAGGCCTGCGCCTTGGCGTTCATGTCGCGCCACCGATCCATGCGCGCGGCCGAATTCGAAAACAGATGGTCCAGATCGCTGCCGTTGGTTTGACGGTTCATCATGGTGTACCCCTGGCGTTGCAAGGCGCAAAGCGCCCCGCAAATACGGAGAAAACGAAAGAAGACGGAGAAAGAGGCGGGCGTCTGGATGGGCGGCTTTCTCAGGAAAGCAGCATGATCACGATCATTCCCCAAATGGTCAGCAAGGTGTTGCCGACCGCGTAGGTGACCGTATAGCCCAGCCCCGGGACTTGGCTCTTGGCGGCTTCGCACACCATGCCGAGCGCGGCGGTGGTGGTGCGCGCGCCGGCGCAGATGCCCAGGATCAGCGCCGGATGAAAGCGAAACACAAATTTGGCCAACAACATGCCGACGACCAGCGGTACGGCCGTGGCGAAAATGCCCCACAGGAACAGGCTGATGCCCAGTTTCTGCAGGCCCGCCACAAAACCCGGCCCGGCGGATATGCCGACCACGGCAATAAACACGTTCAGCCCCACCGAATTCATGAACCACAGCGTGGGCTCGGGGATGCGTCCAAAGGTGGGATGAATGGCGCGAAACCAGCCGAACACAATGCCCGCGATCAACGCGCCACCCGCCGTGGACAGCGTCAGCGGGATGCCGCCCACATTGATCACGATCGCGCCGATCAGCGCGCCGGCGGTAATGGCCAGCGATACGAACGCCACATCGGTCACTGTTGTGGGCCGATCCACATAGCCCAATTCTTTCGCGGTGATATTGATGTCTTGCGTGCGCCCGACCACGGTAATGACGTCGCCCCGGTAGAGCTGCGTTTTGGGCAACACGGGAATTTGCGTTTCGGTTGGGCCGCGCCGGATCTTTTTAAGAAACACGCCGCGTGCGCCCGGCCACCGGGCCAATTCCTCCAGCCGTTTGCCGTCCACCTTTTTGTTCGAGACGTAAATATCCACGCCTTCGGTCTTGATGTTGAGCAGCTCGGGGTCTTCGACTTCGCGCCCGCTGGGGCCCAGCCGCAGAATCATCTGATCGCGCTTGCCGCCGATGACCACCACGTCGCCCGCCTGGATAAGCGTGGCCTGGTCCACTTCCATGATGTCGCCGTCACGCCGTATGCGTTCGATGAACGCGCGCACGCCTTCCCGGGTGCCGGCTTCAAGTTCGCCGACTGATTTGCCGATGAATGGGCTTTCGGGCGCCACGGAATAGGCCCGCATCTCGAATTCGTGCCATTCGGTGGCGCCTTGCGCGGCCTCGCCCGCGCCCAGCATTTTTTCGTATTCCTTACAGGCCGCCACCAGATCGATGCCCAACAGCTTCGGGCCGATCTGCGCCAGGATGATGGCCGAGCCGACCGTGCCGAAAATGTAGGTCACCGCGTAGGCGATGGGCATGGCGTCCAGCAAGGCCTGGGTTTCTTCCGGCGACCGGCCCAGGCGGTTGATTGCGTCGGTGGCCAGCCCCATCGATGCCGAGATGGTTTGCGAGCCGGCCAGCAAGCCGGCCGCCGAGCCCAGGTCATACCCGGCAATGATCGCGGCGACGGCCGCGGCGCCTAGGGAAAGCAGCGCCATGACCACGGCAAAGATGGCCTGCGGCAGCCCGTCCTTGGCGATCCCCCGCACAAACTGCGGGCCGACCCCGTAGCCGACCGCGAACAGGAACATCAGGAAGAACACGGATTTGACGTTGGGCGAGATCTTCACACCCAGGATGCCGATGACGATGGCGACCAGCAAGGTCGCGGTCACTGCCCCAAGGCTGAATCCCTTGAAGCTTTTTCCCCCGATCCAGTAACCGATACCCAGTGCCAGGAAAATGGCGATTTCCGGATAAGCCTTAAGCGTAGAAACGAACCAGTCCATGGTCTTCTCCTCGAAGGGGCCACTCGATGATCTTGCTTCGTACAAACGCGGGCATACTGGCCTGCTGCGCTGCGACGGACGCGGCGGCGGGCACATCGGGCCAATCTAATCGGGGGAAAAAACAGGCGCCATACTCAAATTTGGGTATGGCGCGGGCGGGGCAGCGGGGGGGCGTTGTTGCGGGGCGGTCGGCGCGGGCGGCCGGGCGGCGCGAGGCGCGTGCGACGCTTGTGGGTTACTTCACCACGTAGTTGTTGGCTTCGGCTTCACCCGACCATTTGCGCAACGCCGCGATGAATTCCGGGCACACGTTGCCGTCCACGCTGGTGCTGGTAATGATGCTGTTTTCCATGCGCATCAGCACAGTGCATTCATACACGCGGGTGCGGTTTTGATAGTGGCCGGTGCTGTTGGTTTGAAAAACAGGCGTGGCGGCGGAGGTGTTGGTGGCGGGAATCATGCCCACCACTTGCTGGCTTGTGCCCGTGGTGACCCACTCCGTGTAGGGCGCCGCCTGGTAGTCGGACCATTCCAGTTCCATCGTGTTGCCTACAGCGCGCTTTTTAGACGGCTCGCCCAGGGCGGCGATGGCGTCATTGATGGACCGGCCCTCCATGTTCTTGGCCACGTTCACGCTGGGCGAGAACGACAGGCCCGACTTGAACACATTGCCCAGGGACGGCAAGCCCGAGCTACCGCCATCAGGCATGGGCGCGCAGCCCGACAAGCCCAGGGCGGCGGCAATCAGGGTGGCCGGCAACAGCAGCGTTTTGCGGCGGGTCGAGCAATGCAAGGGCGACGTCATGGTGGGCGGTCGGTGTTCCGTGGCAAAGGGTCCGGTCGGCCTGTGATGCCGGCGGGGATCGGGGGATAACGCAGTCTGATTGTTTCTCTTCGTGACAGGCGGCCGGGCGATGCGGGCAGGGCATCAAGCCGACGACGCCGTGCCAAGCATCGATACACGTAAGAAAAGTCCGACATTTTTACCGGAAAACGGGGCCAGCAATCTCATCACGGTATGTGAAATTTGTTACTCAATATGCCTGGAAGGCGGCAAATCAGGGGGACGGAGCCCTCGCGCTTCTTGCTAACATCGTCCCCGCTACGCTTCCGCATTCCTCTCTTTCATTGACCATGACGATGATGCCTGCCCGCTTTCACCCCCTGATCCGCGCTGCATTCGCCGCTATCGCCTTGCTGGCCGGTTTGGCTGTAAGCCCCGCGTACGCCGACAAGCAGTTTGGCGGCGTCGCCACCGATGGCAGTCACGACAAAACGTACTGGACCCTGCCCGAGGCGTCGCAAAAAGACGCCGAGGCTTCGTCGCTGGCCGAGTGCCGGCGCCAGGGCGGCAAAGACTGCAAGAAGTTGAACTGGTTTTCGGACAGCTGCCTGGCCTATGCGCGCAACTCGCGCCAGGACCTGTTTCCGGGCAACAGCGTGTCGTCCGAACTGGCCGCCAAGAAAGCCATGCGCCGCTGCACGGCGGGCAGCCCCGACGGCAAGTGCCGCCTGGTGTCGCTGCCGTACTGCGTGGGCCCCGGCTACAGCGCCGCCGACCTGCAAGGCGCCAAGCGCGCCAAGCCCGCCGATGTGGAAGCGTTGTCGGCCAAGGTCAATGACCGCCAATACTGGGGCGCCGTGGCCGAAGGCGCCGACGGCGGCCTGGTCTATTCGGACGGCTACCCGAAAGAAGACGACGCGGTCTCGACGCTGCTCAAGTGGGAAGAATGCAAGGACTGCCGCAAGGTGCTGACCTATAAGGACACCTGCGTCGGCATGGCTTGGGTGAAGGGCAGCGAAGGGCGCGGCACGCGCTTCACGGCGCTGAACCCCGACCCCGTTGCCGCGCGCGAGCAAGCGCGCAAGGAGTGCTCGGCCAAGACCGGCGCGCCGGCCTGCGTGGCAATGCTGCGCTGCTCGGGACGCGCCTACATCGACGGCTACCCGGGCGAAGACGTGAAGCCGAAGTAAGCAGCCTGCCCAAAGTCAGACATTACTTATCCAGCCACGGCGCTTCCTTCCACAGCTTCTGGAATTCCGCCTCGCCGTTCGTCAGTTCGCCGGCATAGTCGGCGGGCGGCAGGTAGCGCAAGGGGGCGAACATTTCTTTCGCCTTGGCCTGGAACGCCGGATCATCGACCGTGCGCTTGACGGCGTCCGTCAGCTTCTCGCGCACCTCGGGCGGCAAGCCCTTCGGCGCCGCCAGGCCGCGCAGCGACGCCAGTTCAAAGTCATACCCTTGTTCCTTGAAAGTCGGCACGTCGGGCAGCGCGGCGGATCGCGTCTTGCCCATCTGCCCCAGGAACCGCAGCGGCGTGCCGCCTTTCTGGTACTGCAAGGCCTCGCCCACGTTGATGGCGCCGATCGTGATTTCGCCACTGGCCAACGCGCCACGCACTTCGCCCGCGCCCTTGTACGGAATGTGGCTCAGCTTCGTGCCCGACGCTCGCTCAAAGCGCAGCATGGCCAGGTGGTCGTCGGATCCCGTGCCCGTCGTGCCCACGGTGACCTTGCCCGGGTTTTTCTTGGCGTAGGCCAACAGGTCCGCCAACGTTTTCAGCTCGTTATCGTTGCGCACGGTAAAGGCGCCCGGGTCATCGATCAAATTGCCCAACAGGTCATAGCTTTGCCACGTGAAGCTGGACTTGCGTTCGATGGGGATGGTCAGCAGATTCGGCGTGTTGATAAAGCCGATGGTGTAGCCGTCCGGTTGCGCGCGGGCCAGTTCGGTAAAGCCGATGGCGCCGCCCGCGCCGGGGCGGTTCAGCACCACGATGCGCGCATCGTTGCCCAGGTACTTTTGAAGGAACGGCGCCATCATGCGCGCCACCAGGTCCGTGCCGCCGCCGGGGCCGTACGACACGATCAGATTGATGGGGTGTTCGGGGTAGCCGGCCGCTTGTGCGCCGGCCGAGTACAAGGTGGCGCCGGACAGCAGGGCGATGGACGCCGCCAGCGCGCGCAAGGTGCGGCGCTTGTTGTGGGGATATTGCATGGTGTCTCCTCTTGGGGTGGGTCGGCGGCTTGATGCCGCACTGTGTTTTTCAACGCCGCGCACGGTGTTTTTTCATATGCCGCGCACGGCGGGGTGCTACGACTGCAAGGCGGCAATCCGCGCGGCCGCTACCGGCCACACCTCGGGGTTGACCAGTTGCGGCGGACGCTCGCCGCGCAGCATGGCCGTCAATTGCTGCGCGGAAGACCGCGCCACATTGCGACGGGCCTCGTGCGTGACGCCGGCGGTATGAAAGGTGGCAACCACGTTCGGCAGCGCCAGCAGCGGCGCATCGCGCGGGGGCGGCTCTTGCTGCCAGACGTCCAGGCCCGCGCCGCGCAGGTGGCCGCCACGCAGCGCGTCGTACAGCGCGGCCTCGTCGTGGATGCCGCCGCGCGCGGTGGATACGAACACTGCCTCCGGCTTCATGGCGGCAAAGGCGCGGGCATCGATCATGCCGCGCGTCGACGCGTCCAGCGGGCAGTGCAGCGACACGACGTCGGCCTGGGCCAGCAGGTCGGGCAGGGACACCGGTTCCGCGCCGCGTGCACGGATGGTGTCGGCGTCCAGCAGCGGATCATGCGCAATGACGCGCATGCCGAATCCTTGCGCAATGCGTGCCACCCGCGAGCCGATCTGGCCGATACCCACCAGCCCGATCACCGTGCCGTGAATTTCGTGGCCCATCAGATCCTCGCGCGAGAATCCGGTGTCGTGGCGCAGGCGTTGGTGCGATTCGACCACGCGGCGCTGCACGGCCAGCAGCAGCGCATAGGTATGCTCGGCCACCGAAGCGGCGTTGCCGCCCGCCTGGTTCACCACGGCAATGCCCGCTGCCGTGCAGGCGGGCACGTCCACGGTGTCGTAGCCGGCGCCGCCGGACGACACGCAAACCAGATCAGGGCATTGCGCAATCAGCTCCGCGTTGACGAACCATTGGCGCGGCAGTTCGTCCTTGGCGGCCGACACATGGTAGGCGTGGGCCGTGCGCAGGCTCGCCAGCGTGCGGGCGTCATCGCCGTGCGCGGGCAGCACCGATAAGGCTATGCCGGGTTCGGCGCCGACGATCTCGTCGAAGATCGGGTTCAGCCACAGGTCAAGGCGACACAGGCGTTTGGGGAAGTCTTGCGAGGGGGTACCGATATGCGGCATTGCACCTGGTCTCCGGTGGGCGGTCATCGTTTGAGGCGACTCTACGCGTGCGGACACCGGAGATAAAGCGAATAATTTTCTGATTCGTGCGCGACTTTTTTGAAACAGTGGTGTCGCGGTGTGGCCGCGCCACAGGGCGGCGCTACAGCATCCCGGCGGGTGCGCCGAAGTCCAGCGCGTCCTGCGCCAGCGCACGCAGGTTGGCCAGCATGGGCCGCGTGTCGTCGCGCCGCCATTGGAAGGTGTAGGCCAGGGGGCGTAGAGGCGGCAGGCCGGGCAGCGCGTACAGGTCGCCGCGTTGGATCATGATGCGCGCCCATGCCGTGGGCAGAAAGCCCAGGCCCAGCCCCTGCCGCAGCATCCCCGCGATGGCGCCCCAGCTGTTGCAGCACTGGGTGCGGCCGGGCGAGATGCCTTGCTCGGTCAGCCAGTCGTCCAGCATGCGGATCACGCCGGAGCTCTGCGGCTGCGTAATCAGCGTCAGCCCGGGCAGGTCGGCCACGGTCAGCGCGGTGGGGTCCGGCACCGCGCGCGGGGCGGCCACCCACTCGAACGACGCGCTGCCGATCAGGTGCGAGGCAATCGACGCGCGCGAAGACGGCCCCGCGATCACGGCGAAATCCAGCTCGCCTTCTTCCAGGCCGCGTTCAACCAGTTCACCCACGCCCACATAGGGCTCGACCAGCAGGTTGGGATGCGCGCGCTGGATGTCGTCGATCAAGCGGGGCATCCACGTCATCGATGTCAGCTCGCCCGCGCCAAAGCGGCAGCGGCCGGAATAGGTCAGGTTGTTGCTGGCCTGCTGCATGAACTGGTCGGCGTTGCGCAGCAGGTCCTTGGCATGGGGAACCAGCTGTTCGCCCAAGGCCGTCAAGGTGGCGCTGCGCGCGCTGCGGCTGAACAGATCGGCGCCGATGGACGCTTCCAGTTCACCAATGCGCTTGGACAAAGACGACACCGAGATATTGAGCCGGTTGGCGGCAATGGCAAAGTTCTTGCAGGTGGCGGCCCAGTAAAAGGCTTCGAGTTGCTTGAGGGTCATGGCGGGGCTGGGGCAGGATCAGGTCGGCTTAAGGGCGAAGAAAAGTGTAATAAGCAATATCGATAAAGTCACTTTATTCAAACAAGCGCTGCGCCTATAGTCGTGCGCCATCGCCCAAACCATAGCGCGACGGCCGCTCCCGCAAGAGGCCCGCCGCCGCCAGGAGACCGCCATGCCCGACCCGTTGCGCCATCTGCTCTGCTTGCATGATTTCCAGGCAGCCGCAAAGAAGCGCCTGCCTGAGCCGATCTATGCCTATGTGTCGGGCGCGGTGGAAGACGGGCAGTCCGAGCGCGGCAACCGGCAGGCCTTCGCGCACTACGGTTTCCAGCCCAAGGTGCTGGTGGACGTCTCGCAACGCTCCACACGCGCCACCGTGCTGGGCCGCGACTACGCCGCGCCCGTCGGTGTGGCGCCCATGGGCATCGCGGCGTTGTCCAGTTATCGCGGCGACATCGTGCTGGCGCGCGCCGCCGCTGCCGCCGACGTGCCCTGCATCATGAGCGGGTCGTCGCTGATCCGCTTGGAAGAAGTGATGCAGGCCGCGCCGGGCACCTGGTTCCAGGCATACCTGCCGGGCGATGACGCGCAGATCGGCGCCTTGATCGATCGCGTTGCCGCCGCCGGCGTCACCACGCTGGTGCTGACCGTGGACACCCCCGTTGCCGCCAATCGCGAGAACAACGTACGCGCCGGCTTCTCCACGCCGTTGCGGCCCAGCGTGGGGTTGGCGTGGCAGGGGCTGACGCATCCGCGCTGGCTGTTCGGCACGTTTCTTCGCACGTTGTGGCGTCATGGCATGCCGCATTTTGAAAACAACTACGCCACGCGCGGCGCGCCGATTCTGTCGGCCAACGTGCTGCGCGATTTTTCAGATCGAGGCCATCTGAACTGGCGCCACGTGGCGGCCATCCGCCGCCGCTGGAAAGGGCAGATGGTCATCAAGGGCATCCTGCATCCCGACGATGCGCGCACCGCGAAGGCGCATGGCATGGACGGCGTGATCGTGTCCAACCATGGCGGCCGTCAGCTGGATGGCAGCGTGTCGCCGCTGTTGGCCCTGCCCGCCGTGGTGGACGCCGCAGGCGGCATGGACGTGATGCTGGACAGCGGCGTGCGGCGCGGGTCCGACGTGCTCAAAGCCATCGCGCTGGGCGCGCGCTGCGTGTTCGTGGGGCGGCCCTTCAACTATGCGGCCACCGTGGCGGGGCAGCGGGGCGTGGCGCACGCCATCGATCTGATCGTGGAAGAAGTCAGGCGCAACATGGGCATGCTGGGCGTCGTGGCATTGCGCGACGTGGTGCGCGACACGCTCGTGCGCTTGCCGCCGGGGCAAGACGGCGTGGGCGGCGAAGGCGGGCAGGGCGGGTAGGGCGGTCAGTGCGGTCAGGGTGGCCAGCGCGGCGACGGCGCCATGCGCACTTAGCCTAGAATGCCGGCACCCTGACTTTTGCGCGGCTTCGTCCGCACTGCCGCTGTGTTCCGTTGTTCCTGCGTACTGGCGTGGCCTCGTTTGAAACTCTTGCGTCGCCGCGCGCTTGCCTGCTGTGTGGCGATGTCCGCCGTGATGTCCGCCATCGTGCCCGGCGTCGTGCAAGCGCAACTGGCCGCGGCCAACACCGACCATCTGAAAACCGTTGAGCCCATCGGCGGCGATTTCGCGCTGCAAGGCTATCCAAAATCCCACCTGCGAACGATCCTGTATCGCGGCAAGATCTACCGGCCCTTGAACGCCTACGAGTTCGTGCACGTCAAGCCGCTGGGGCCCACGCAGGGCGGCCAGCCCATGCTGCTGGCGGTGTCCAACGACTTCATGGGCGTGGGCACGATCTTGATCGCCGTGCAAAACGGCACGCCGCTGGCGCGCGTGCTCAGTCCCACGGTGGACCTGCGCGACCCGGACATGGGCCTGGCGCAGCCCGGCCGGCAAGACGTGCTGCTCTTCACGGCGGGCTCGCGTGCGCTGGTGACCGCGACCGGGCAGGTGCTGTGGTTCGAGCACAAGCGCCCGAAGGAGTACGTCCATTCGATGCCGCTGTTGGTGTCGGTGTCGCCGGACAACAGGCAGGGCGCGTTGCTGTTGGATAACCAGATCCGGCTGGCGCGCATCGACGACGGCCCCTATGCCAGCGTGCCGTTCACCAAGGACCGGCAGGCCAAAGCGTTCGCCGGTCTGTGGGAAGAAAGTTCGAAAGCGGCAAAAAAGGCCCTGGACGCCGGCCAGCGCATCGACCAACGGCGGCTATACAACAACCTGAAGGCGGCATGGATCAATCGGCATTTTGCATGGCGACAGGGCAAGGACGGCTGGCAGTTCACGGGGCTGGAACTGACGTCCGCGCCCCTGCCCGCACTGACCGCGCAGGAGCATTGACATGACGCACGTTGCAAAGCGATTGCCGCGTCAAGGCGTGGGCCTGCTTGCGGTATCGCTGTTGGTGGGATGCGCGGGCAGTGCCGCCCTCTACGAAGAGCATGTGCGCACCGAAGACGCCAACCCCAAGGATGTCGTCCTGACGCTGGACGTGACGTTTGCGCGCGCGCCCGATTTCGACCCGAAGCAAGACACCCGGGCAGGGCCGCCGCCGCACGTGGAATATTCCGGCGGCCCCAGCCTGGACGTGCCGTTCTATCAAAAAGGCATAGGCTTTGACCTGGGCGTGGTCGGCGACCCGCGCGCCTTGCTGGCCTTGCCGTATCCGTCGCCCGCCACGCGCACCACGTCGGCCAAATTGAAGATCTTCGGCGAACGGCGCGATGCCAGGCTGTACCGCTTTGTCGTGCTGCCCCGCGCCGGCTGGAACAGCTACAACAGCTTCCAGGTCTCTTTCGCCATCAATGGCCGCCAAGAGGGCATGACGTTTGCCTACAGCACCCAGGCGGTGTGCGACAACGCGTTCGACGTGACCACGCCCACCTATGGTTTCGGCATGTCGGTGTCGGCCAGATTGCCCGACGGCAAACCCGCTTGTCTGATGGCCTGCGACGCGCGGCCCGGCTACCCGGGCTATTGCGCGTTCGGCGCCGACGTGGAATCCATGTTGGTCCGTTGATGCGGGCCGGGCGGTCAGCCGCCCATGTCTTTCACCGCCCGTTCGATCAACCCTTGCAGCCAGGCCAGCGCCGCGTCCGTCGGCGCGCGCCGGCTGCTGATCATGTCGACGGCAAATGGGCCGGGGTCCACTTCCGGCGGCAAGGGCCGCAGGCTGAGGCTTTGCCCCGCCAGGCGCTGCGCCGCGCGGCGCGCCAATGTGGCGATCAAGTCCGTACCGGCCACGGCGTGGGGCAGGGCGACGATGTGTGCAAACGTGCATGCGACGCGGCGCTTGCGGCCCAGACGTGCCAGGCCGGCGTCCACCACCCCGCGCGCGGAACCATCGTTGCTGGGCACGAACAGCGCGTGCGGCAAGGCGACGTAGCGTTCCAGCGTCAGCTTGCGGCCACGCAGGCCGGGATGCTGTTTGTCGGCAATGCAGATGAAGGTTTCTTCGTATAGCCGCTTGGCACGCATGCGCTTGGGCGGGCTCAGGTGGCCGCCGATGGCGATGTCGACGGTGCCGTTATCCAGTTGTTCGTAAATGGCGGCGCGGTCCAGGCGGGCGACGCGCAAGTCCACCGCGGGCGCTTCACGCCGCAGGCGCGCCACGATGTGCGGCACGAGCACCACGTCGGCATAGTCGCTGGCGGCCAGCGTAAAACGCCGTCCGTGCGCCGCACCGGGGTCAAACCCCACCCATTGGGCCAGCGCGCGCCGGATCTGGTCCAGCGCGCTGCTTACGGCGGGCATCAGCGCGATAGCGTGGTCCGTGGGCTGCATGCCGTCGGCGGTGCGCAGGAACAGTTCGTCGTTGAACAGGCGCCGCAACCGGCCCAGCGCGCTGCTTACCGAAGGCTGCGCCCGGTGAATGCGCTGCCCGGCCAACGTCACGTTGCGCGTTTCGTACAGGGCTTCAAAAGCCACCAACAGGTTCAAGTCCACGGCAGATAGATTCATACGGCCAATAGTACGTATAGCGAATATCGATTTCAACAATGGGTGCTGTCGCATCTACCATGGTCCGCATGGACACACAAAGGAAGCAGGCATGGCAACCGTATTGATTACCGGCATTGAACCGTTCGATGGCGAAACGCTTAACCCCTCGTGGGAGGCCGCGCGCCGCCTGGACGGGCAGGCCGTGGCGGGCGCGCACTTGGTTGCGCGCCAACTGCCCTGCGTCATCGGCAAGGTGGTGGATCGCTTGCGCCAGGCAATCGATGACGTGCAGCCGGACGTGGTGATCTGCCTGGGGCAGGCGGGTGGTCGCGTGGACGTGTCGGTCGAGCGCGTGGCGATCAACGTGATCGATGCGCGCATTCCCGATAACGAGGGCCGCCAGCCCGTCGACGAGCCCATCGTGGCGGGCGGCCCGGCGGCCTATTTTTCCACCTTGCCCATCAAGGCCATCGTCCGCGACCTGCGCGCGGCCGGCATTCCCGCTTCGGTGTCGTCCACGGCGGGCACCTACAACTGCAACACCATCTTCTACGGCCTGGCGCATCTGATCGCCAAGCAGCGGCCCGCGTTGCGCGGTGGCTTCGTGCACGTGCCTTACCTGCCCGAGATGGCCACGCGCCATCCCGGCGCGCCCAGCCTGGCGCTGGACGTGCTGGTGCAGGGCGTCAAGATCATGGTGGCCACGACGCTGGCGGTGTCGCAAGACATCAAGCTGGGCGCGGGCGCGCTGCACTGAACCGGCGGACATCAACATGAACACAACATTGGCAAACGCCGACACTTTTGCGCTGGACGGCACGCCGTTCCAGCATCGCCGCGTGGTGGTGGACGGCTTGGGATATCACGTGGTGGAAGGGGGCACGGGGCCCGCGCTGATCTTGTTGGCGGGCTTTCCGCAAAGCTGGTACGCGTGGCGGCGCGTGATGCCGCTGCTGGCGCCGCACTTTCGCGTGTTCGCGGTAGACCTGCCTGGGCAGGGCGATTCCGACAAGCCGCTGGATGGCTACGATACGCGCACCGCCGGCGAACGCCTGCATGCCTTGTTCCACGCGATGGGCCTGACGCGCTATGCGCTGGCGGGCCACGATATCGGCGCGTGGATCGCGTACCCCTACGCCGCGCGCTATGCGCACGAGGTCGATCACGTGGTGCTGCTGGACGCGAACATTCCCGGCGTCACCCTGCCGCCCGCCATCGAGCTTGGCGCGGATAACTGGCGCAGCTGGCACTTCTTGTTCAACAGCGTTCCCGACTTGCCCGAAGCCTTGCTGGCCGGGCGCGAGCGCATCCTGATCGAATGGTTCTTCTCACGCAAGACGGCCAACAAGCCGGGTGTGTTCAGCCGTGCCGACATCGATGAATACGAACGCGTGTACCAGACCTTGGGCGGCCTGCGCGGCATGCTGGGCTACTACCGCGCTGAACCGGAAGACCGCGAACAGAACCGCGCGCTGCGCGATACGCCGTTGACCGTGCCAGTGCTGGCGCTGGGCGGACAGCAGGGCAGCGCGCCCGGCCTGCACCAGGCGCTGCGTCCCTTGGCGCGCGATCTTCAGGGCGGCGTGTTGGCCGATTGCGGCCACTATCTGCCCGAGGAACAACCGCGAGAATTGGCGCGGCGCATGTTGGCGTTCATGACGGACAAGCGCGCCTAGCCGGGCTATTTTTACATTGCGTATCGGTATTTGTTGCGCGCCGTCGCCGCCCCTATCCTGAATTTTTGCAAACACACAGGGGCGGCAAATGAGCACACTGGAACACACGCGGCTGGACATCCGGCCGCTGTCGGTTTTTACGGGCGCCGAGATTCACGGCGTGGACCTGACGCAAGCGCTGACCGAAGACGAGGTCGAGCAGATCCGCGCGGCGCTGCTGCGCTGGAAGGTTGTTTTCTTTCGCGACCAACACATCGACCACGCCCAGCACCTGGCTTTTGCGCGGCGTTTTGGACGCCCGACGTCGGCGCATCCGTACGACGCGAATCCACCCGAAGGCTATCCCCAGATCCGCACGATTTCATCGCGGTCCACTACCGGGCGGCGCGGTGAACGCTGGCACACCGACGTAACGGGCGTGGTCAATCCGCCCGCCGGGTCCATCCTGCGCGCGGGCCGGCAAGTGCCTGCGTATGGCGGCGACACGATCTTCACCAATCTGGTGGCGGCTTACGAGCATTTATCGCCCGCGTTGCGCGCGCTGGCAGACGGCCTGTGGGCACGCCACCAGTTTGGCGGCTACAACGGCGACTTCGACAACCAGACCGTCTATGCCCAACGGGTGCAGGCCAGCCCGTTGGTGTCCGAGCACCCCGTGGTGCGCGTGTTACCCGAGACGGGCGAGCGCGCGCTGTTCGTGAACCCCGGCTTCACGCGGCGGATCAAGGACGTCAATGAAGAGGAAAGCCGCCATCTGCTGAACCTGTTCTTTGAAGAAATCACTCGGCCCGAGTACACCGCGCGCTTCCGTTGGGAGCCCGGCAGCATTGCGTTCTGGGACAACCGTGCGACGGCCCACCAGGGGCCTGGTGACTTTGCTTATCTGGACACCGAGCGCGTGCTGTACCGCATCACGCTGGAGGGCGACGTGCCCGTGGGGGTGGACGGCCGGCATTCAACGGCGGTGCTGGGCAAGCCGTTCAGCGCGTTCGGCGCGGACACGGGAGCCACGGCATGAGCAGCAAACGTAAATCCGCATGGCGCTTGGGGCTGGGTCTGGCGGCGGGCGTGGTGGTGGGCGCCGGCCTGTTGAGCAATTTTGCCGGGTCGGCGCCGGTGGCCTCGGAAGACGCCAACCGCTACCCGAACCGACCCGTCAAGATTGTGGTGCCGGTTGCGGCGGGCGGCAGCGCCGACAAGCTGGCGCGCACCCTGGCGCAAAAGCTGGGCGAGAAGTGGCGCCAGAGCGTCGTCGTCGAAAACCAGCCGGGCGCCAGCAGCGCCATCGGCAACGCGGCCGTGGCGCATGCTCGCGGCGATGGCTACACGCTGCTATTGGCCGGCGACGCCTTGTCGCTCAATGCCTTGCAGGCCAGCGTGCCGTACGACCCAGTCAAGGACTTGCAGGGCGTGACCAAGGCGGTGGTGAACCCGCAACTGCTGGTGGTGCGCCCCGGCCTGGGCGTGAAGACCTTTCAGGAGTTCGTGGCGCTGGTCAAGCAACGACCCGGCGAGATTTCGCTGGCCTTGCCTGGCGGCACGGGCAGCTTGCAGCACCTGGCGGTGGAACTCTTGAACGAGCGCATGGGCGCGAAGACGAATCAAATCCCTTACCCCGGCGGCGGCCCGGCCACGCTGGACGTCTTGGGCGGGCACGTGGACGCGATGTTGATCACCTTGGCGGCCGCCACGGAAAACGTGCGCAGCGGCAAGCTGGTGGCGCTGGCCGTGACCACGCCGACGCGCTCTGGCGCGTTGCCCGACGTGCCCACCATGCAAGAGGCGGGGCTGCCCGACTACGCGGTGGAAAGCTGGCAGGGCTTGTCGGTGCCGGCATCCACGCCGCGCGCGGTGGTCGACCGGATCAACCGCGACGTCGTGGCGGTGCTGCGCGAGCCCGATACGGCGGCGTTGCTGGAAAACCTGGGCTTCACCATCGCCGCGACGGCGCCCGAAGCGGTGGACCAGACGGTGCGCGACGACATCGCAACTTACCGCCGCATCATCGCGTCGGCGGACGTGAAGCTGAAGTAGCGCGCAGCCGCGCCGTCGCACGGACGCCGCCGCCCGGATGCCGTCCCCGCCCGGACCTTCCGCATATTGATATCTGAAAGTCTTCTTTGTCTTGCCGGCCTGGCGCCCGCAGCATGGACGCACGTTCACATCAACCGATAGACAACAACATGACGATACGCAAAGCAGCCGCCCACCCGGCCGTCGGCATCGCCGGCGGCTACATCAGCCTCACCCTTACCCTGGCGCTGGCGCTTGCCGCCGGTGCGGCCCACGCCGACGCCACGCTGGACAAGATCAAGCAGCGCGGCACGGTCACCATCGGCGTGCTGGCCAACGGCGGCGTGTTCGGCTCGCTGGACCCGGCCACGCAGCAGCTGGTGGGCTGGAACCCCGAGCTGGCGCGTGAGCTTGCCAAGGGCCTGGGCGTGAAAGCCGAACTGGTGCAGGTGCAAACCGCGACCCGCACGCAATTCCTGATTTCGGGCAAGGTGGATCTGCTGATCGCCTCAATGGAACTGAACCCGGAACGCGCCGAGATCCTGGGCTATGCGCCCACGCCGTTCTTTCGGGTGGGCGGCGCGGCGGCCACGCTAAAGACCAGCGGCATCGCCAAATGGGAAGACCTGCGCGGCAAGCCGGTGTGCGTGTCGCAAGGCAGCAGCTTCGCCAAGCCCTTGTCGTCGGACTATGGCGCGGTGGTCAAGGGCTACAAGAGCTCTTCCGATTCGCTGCTGGCGCTGCGCGGCGGCCAGTGCGTGGCGGCCGTCCACGACTCCACCTTGATCCATCCGCTGCTGCGCAACAACCCGGAATGGGCCGACTACCACGCGCCCATCGCGACCGAGGTGCTGCCCGCCAATTCCGTGGTGTGGACGCGCAAGGGCGAAGCCGACACGATTGCCGCCGTCGACAAGGTGGTGCAGGACTGGCACCGCACCGGTTGGCTGATTGCCACCGAAAAGCGGCTTGGCATCGAGCCCGCCCAACCCTTGTTGCAGGAACTGCACGCCAAAGCCAAGCAGGGCGGCTGAGCGCGCCTGAATACGGATCGGACATACGAAGATGAAGCATCTGGGCAAGAACAACTCGGGCAAGAACAATTCGGACAGCGCGGGTTCGGCGAAGTATCCCCGTGTTCGCACCAAGGGTGATGCCGGCAAACCGCTCGCGCCACGGCCACGCGCCGCCATGGCGGTCGCGCTGGTCGCGGGCTTGGCGACCTTGGGCGCGGCCGGCATCGCGCACGCCGACGCCACGCTGGACAAAATCAAGCAGCGCGGCAAGCTCGTGGTGGGGGTGGACGGCGCCAGCCCGCCGTTCGGCCAGCTGGACCCGGCCACCGGCAAGGTCGGCGGCTTTCAGACGGACCTGGGCGCGGACATCGCCAAGCGCCTGGGCGTCACGCTGGAGACGGTGCCGGTCACCGCGTCCACGCGCGTGCAGTTCCTGCAAGCCGGCAAGGTGGATCTGCTGATCGCCAACATCCAATGGACCCAGGAACGCAGCGAAATCCTGAGCTACGCGCCCACGCCCTACAACCTGGTGGGCGGGGCGGCCATGGTGTCCAAGAAAAGCGGCATCAAGCGCTGGGAAGACCTGAAGGGCAAGGTGGCGTGCGTGTCGCAAGGCAGCAACTTCGCCAAGCCCTTGCAGGACACCTATGGCGCGGTGGTGAAGGGCCTGCGCAATATTCCGGAATCGTTGCTGGCGTTAAAGGGCGGCAGCTGCGACGCGTCGGTGCACATCCAACCGGCGCTTTATGAAACGCTGCACGGACCCAGCGCAGCGCAATGGAATGACTTTGAGCTGGCGACGCAGGATCAATTGATTCCATCGCCCACGGTGATCTGGATGCGCCGCAACGAGGCCGACACGCGCGCCTTGGTGGACGGCGTGGTCCGCGACTGGTTGACCACGGGCTTGCTGGTGCAGGCGGCCGAACGCTATGGCGTACCGGCCGATTACCTGAAGCAGGCCACCGCCCGGGCGCATGCCGGCCAATTCGACAGCGCGCCGCCCGAAGCCAACGCCAAGCCGTGACGCCCTGCCAGGACGGTAAGCAGTGCCCCCAACGCTTGACGCCTTCGGATCCTCCGACCGCAAAGGAAGTGACATGACCACAAACCTGTTCCCCGACGCCTTGTCGCGCCGCGCCCGCGGCGCCCAGCTGTCTCCCATTGCCGCCGCTGGCGCCCGTGCGGCGCGGTTGGCGGCAGAGGGCCGTTCCATCATCGTGCTGACCTCGGGTGAACCCGATTTCGACACGCCCGACGCCATCAAGCAGGCGGCTCGCGTCGCGCTGGAACAGGGCCAGACCAAGTACACACCCACCGCGGGCACGGCGGCCTTGCGCCGCGCCGTGGCGCAAGGCTACCGCCAGCGAGACGACGTGGACGTGGACGCCTCCAACGTCATCGTGTCCAACGGCGGCAAGCAGGTGATCTACCTGGCGCTGAACGCCACGCTGGACGAGGGCGACGAGGTGATTGTGCCGGCCCCGTACTGGCCCACGTTCCCGGACGCGGTGCGCATCAACGGCGGCCAGCCGGTGGTGGTGCCCACGCGCGCCGAACAGGGTTTCAAGCTGACGCCGCAGAGCTTGCGGCAAGCGATTACGCCGCGCACCAAATGGCTGATCCTGAATTCTCCCGGCAACCCCTCGGGCGCGGTCTATACCGCTGACGAGCTGGCCGCGCTGGCCGCCGTGCTGCGCGACGCGCCGCACGTGCTGGTGCTGTGGGACGAGATGTACGAAGCGATCTGGTTCTTGCAGCCGCCCGTGTCCCTGCTGCGCGTGGCGCCTGATCTTGCCGGCCGCACGCTGGTGGTCAACGGCGTGTCCAAGGCGTATGCCATGACAGGCTGGCGCATTGGTTGGGGCACGGGGCCCAGGCCGTTGATTCATGCACTGGAAGCCGTGCAGTCGCAGGTGTCGTCCGGCCCCAGCTCGTTGGGGCAGGCGGCGGCGCTGGCTGCGTTGCAAGGGGCGGCGGACGGCTTTGTGATAAACGCCAGGCACGCGTACGCCGCGCGTGCGCAGCGCGTGGTGGATGGCTTGGGTGCGGTGCCGGGCTTGCAGGTTCATGTGCCGCACGGCTCGTTCTTTGCATGGGTCGGCGTGGCGGGCCTGATTGGCGCGGTGCGGCCGGACGGGCGCCGCATCGAGCACGACGGTGACGTGGTCGACTGGCTGTTGGAGTCGGCGGGCGTGGCCGTGGTGCAGGGCAGCGCCTATGGCTTGTCGCCGTATTTGCGGCTGTCATTCGCGGCGTCCGACGCCGATATCAACGCGGCCATCGAACGTATCGGCCAGGCCGTCGCGACGTTGGCGCCGCAGGCATCGCTGGAGGCCGCCGCATGATGGAAAAGCTGTTGCAAGCCTGGGTTGATGTCTTCAAGCCGCTGGGCCTGAACTACAGCTTTGTGCAGGACCCGGGCGAGCTCTCGGCGTTCGGGCATGGCCTGTTGGTGACGCTGCAACTGTGCGCATGGACCATCCCCGTCAGCCTGTTGTTCGGCGTGCTGATCGCAGCGGGGCTGACCAGCGGCCGCCGATGGTTGGCGGCGCCCTTGCAGGCCTTCGTTGAACTCACGCGCAACACCCCCACGCTGGTGCAGTTGTATTGCGCGTTCCTGGTGTTGAACATGCTGATCACGCAGAAGCTGGGCGGCGGCAATCCCATCACGCCGTTCGCCTGGGTGGTGATCGTGGTGGCGCTGCACAAGGGCGTGTTCCATGCGGAAGCGCTGCGCGCCGGCATCCAGGCCGTGCCGTCGGTGACGATGGAGGCCGCGCGGTCGCTGGCGTTTACAAGGCGCCAGATCCTGACGCAGGTGCAACTGCCGCTGGCCGTGCGCTTTGCCCTGCCGGCGCTGGTCAACAACCTGGTGGACCTGGTGAAAATGACTGCCATCGCGTCGGCCATCGCGGTGGGTGACGTCACGTACGAATCGATCATGATCTGGTCGCATCGAGACAACGTGCTGGAACTGCTGCTGCTGATCCTGTTGTACTTCGGCTTGCTGACGTGGCTGGTCAGCGTGGCGGGCCGTCGTCTGGAAGACCGTCTGAGGATGCCCGGCTATGGCCAATGATCTTGCGTTCAAGGGCGCCGATGCCAAAGCGCCCGGCGTCGACGGGCAGCAACGCCGCCGTCGGGCCGCCACCGGGTTTCTGCCGGCGTTGTTGCCAGCATTGTTGCCCGCGTTGTTGCGCGACCCGTGGTTTTTGCTGTTGTTGGCCCTGGTCGCGCTGGGCTTGACCTGGGCCGTCACCGGCACCACGCCCGAAGCCGTGGCGGCGTTATGGCACTGGTCGCCCGCCTTGCTGCGTGGGCTGGCCATGAACATCCAGATCAGCCTGCTGGCGATGGCGCTGGGCACGCTGGTGGGGCTGGTGATCGGCGCGCTGTCGCTGTCGCCCTCATGGCTGTTGCGCAGGCTCACGCGCGCTTACGTTCTGCTGTTTCGTAACGCGCCGATTCTGGTGCTGGTGTATTTCACCACCTACGTGTTTCCGTTCGAACTGAACCTGGGCGGCTGGTATGTGCCGTTCCCCGATTGGATCAAGGTGGTGATCGGCCTGGGGCTGCCCGCCAGCGCCAATGTGGCCGAGATCTTCCGGGGCGCCATCCAGTCGATACCCAGCGCGCAGTGGGAAGCGGCGCAGTCGCTGGCGTTCAAGCGGACACAGATTTTTCGCATGGTGGTATTGCCGCAGTGCGTGCGGCGCATGTTGCCGTCGTGGATGAACCTGATGGCCAGCATCACGATGAGCACCTCGCTGGCGTCCCTGGTAGGCGTGCACGACCTGGTGGATACCGCCACCGTCGCCAGCAACACGGTGGCGCGCAGCGACTTCACCATTCTTGTCTATTTCACGCTATTGGCGCTGTTTTTCGCCTATTGCTATCCCATCGCGCGTTGGACGCGGTACCTGGAACGACGCCATGAACATCATTGAACTGAATCCGCTGGTCAGCCTGCGCGACGTGCACCTGGCGTTTGGCGATACCGAAGTGCTGCGCGGCATCGACCTTGAAGTCAAGCAAGGGCAGGCGGTGTCGATCATCGGCCCGTCTGGATCGGGCAAGTCCACCATCCTGCGTTGCATCACCGGCCTGTTGCGTCCGCAACGCGGCGCGATCCAGGTGGGCGGCGTGCGCGTGGACGGGCTGAAAACAGAATCCGATTTCATCGCCTTGAGAAAGCGCGTGGGCTTCGTGTTCCAGCAATACAACCTGTTCCCGCACCTTAGCGTGCTGGAAAACCTGGTGATCTCACCCGTGAAGGTGGCCGGGCTGCCGCGCGTGCGGGCCGAGGCCCGCGCGCGTGAACTGCTGGCCAAGGTGCGCATGGAACACAAGGAAGGCGCGTATCCCGGCGAACTCTCGGGCGGCCAACAACAGCGGGTGGCCATCGCGCGCGCGCTGGCGCTGCAACCTGAGTTGATTTTGTTCGACGAGGTGACCTCGGCGCTGGACCCTGAAATGGTCGGCGAAGTGCTGACCGTGATTCGCGATCTGGTCCAGGACGGCATGACCTGCGTGCTGGTCACCCATGAAATGCGCTTTGCCCAAGAGGTGAGCGACACCGTGTACTTCACCGAAGCGGGCCGCATCGTGGAATCCGGCCCGCCGTCGCGCCTCTTCGGCGCGCCGGACAGCGACCGTACCCGCGCCTTCTTGCAGCGTTCGCTGGGCGCCTCGCCCGCTCGCCGGTCCACGTCGGATCCGATCGCGAACGCGCTGTCTTTCGACCCGCTGCGCCTGGCGGTGTAACCCACAAGGAATCTGATCATGACTTTCCCATCCGCAATGTTGGCAGGCCACCAAGAGGTGCGCGCATGAGCCTGGATCACGCCCACGTCCAAACCCGGCTGGTACACGCCGGCTCTCCCGCATTGACGCAGGGAGCGGGCCCGGTCAACGTGCCTGTCGTGCGCACCAGCACCGTGCGTTTTGCCGACACCGCCACGCAGGCCGCGCTTAACCAGCAACGCGCGTTGGGTGACCGCGTTGCCACCTACGGGCGCCACGGCCTGGACACGCACCAGGCGCTGGAAGAGGCGGTGGCCTTGCTGGAAGGCGGCTATCGAACGGTGCTGGCGCCGTCCGGCCTGGCCGCGATCACGTTGGTGCTGCTGGCGACGCTTGCGCCGGGCGATCACGCGCTGGTGGCCGATAGCGTGTATTCGCCAGTGCGTAAGGTCGACAAGTCCTTGCTTGCGCGCTATGGCATCGAAGTGGAATATTTTTCACCAGGGCAAGATGCGCTGGAACCGTTGATCCGGCCCAGCACGCGGCTGTTGTACCTGGAGTCGCCCAGCTCGCTGCTGTTCGAGGTGCTGGACTTGCCCGCGCTGGCAGCCACCGCGCGCCGTCATGGCCTGTGGGTGGCGGCCGACAACACCTGGAGCGGCGGCCTGTACTACCAGCCGTTGGCGCTGGGCGCGCACATCTCCATCCAGGCCGCCACCAAATACCTGGCCGGCCATTCGGATGTGATGATGGGCGTGGTCACCGTGGACAGCGCCGAACTGGCGCAACGGATTGGCGCGACTTACGACGCGCTGGGCTTGTCGGTGGGCGCGGACGACGCCTATCTGACGCTGCGTGGGCTGCGCACGCTGGACGTGCGCCTGGCACGCCATCAAGTCAACGCGCTGGCCGTGGCGCAATACCTGGCCGCGCACCCGGACGTGTCGCGCGTGTTTCATCCGGCCTTGCCCGAAGACCCTGGCCACGCGTTGTGGCGGCGAGACTTCAGCGGTGCAAGCGGCTTGGTGTCTTTTGTCTTCGCTCACCCGGACCCGACGGCGGCATCGCGCTTCATCGACGCGTTGCAGTACTTTTCGATCGGCGCGTCCTGGGGCGGTTATGAAAGCCTGGCGCTGGAAGCCGCGCCGCAACGGCTGGCGGAACATAGCCTGTGGAAGCAGGTGTCCGGGCAGCAATCCGTGGTGCGGCTGCACATCGGTCTGGAGAATCCGCAAGATTTGATCGGCGACCTGGAACGTGCGTTCAGCAGCACGCGCGAGGCGTTGCGACGCAGCGCCTGAGGCGGGCTCCAAACATCAGCGCAACGATAAAAAATCAGCTGCGCGTATTTGCTAATAAGCGGCGCGCTTTAAGGTTTCTGGCTATGTAGAAGCAATTACAACCTCTTTGTCTGGTTGTGCCTTCGGGTACTAAGATTTGCCCTGTTCCATGGCTGGCAGCAGGGCATGACTTCACTTCTTTCGATCGATTCGGTACAGCTTCCATTCCTGTCGCGCCGGCTTCACGCCGTGCGCGAGTTCTATCACCGCGTCATCGGCCTGGACGAGATGCCCGCGCGGGATGGCCAGCGCCTGCTTTTCTCTTTGGGCGACGCGACGCTGTCGCTATCGCCGGTCCAAGAGCTGAGCAGCGGCGTCAAGCCCGACTACCTGGCGCTGAAGACGCGCGCCTACGACGAGATCCTGGCGCGTCTGCGTCAGGCCGGGCATTTTCCGGTCTGTTCCAAGCCCGACGCATCGCCGCGCGTGATGTACGTAAAAGACCCGTCCGGCAATCAACTGGCCTTCCTGGGCTGAGGGCGCGCGATGAACTTTCAGCAACTACGTTCCGTGCGCGAAGCCGTGCGCCAGGACTTCAACCTGACCGACGTCTCGGAAAGCCTGCATACCTCGCAACCCGGTGTCAGCCGGCAGATTCGCGAGCTTGAGGAAGAAGTGGGCGTCGACATTTTTGTGCGCTCGGGCAAGCGGCTGATCGGCCTGACGCCGCCCGGCGCGCTGATCTTGCCCTTGGTCGAACAAATCCTGCAATGCGCGGACAACATCCGGCATGCAGGCGCCGAATACGCCGATAGCCGGCAGGGCGTGCTGTCGATCGCGGCCACGCATTCGCAGGCGCGCTACGCCTTGCCGCCGGTCATCAAGGAATTTCGCCAGCGCTATCCGGACGTGGTGCTGCACCTGCATCAAGGCTCGCCCAAGCAGGTGTCTGAAATGCTGCTGGAAGGCGAGGCCGACATCGGCGTGGCAACCGAAGCCGTCGCCAACTATCCGGGGCTGGTCAACCTGCCGTGCTACCGCTGGAGCCACAGCATCATCGTGCCGCGCGGCCATCCGCTGGAAGGCCGGCACGACGGCATCAGCCTGTCGCAGTTGTCCCGCTATCCCATCATCACCTATGGCCAGGGCTACACCGGCCGCGCCCACATCGACGAAGCGTTTGCCCGGGCCGGCCTGACCCCGGACATCGTCATGACGGCCATGGACGCCGACGTGATCAAGACCTATGTAGAGCTGGAGCTGGGCGTGGGCATCGTGGCCGCCGTGGCCTGGGACCCCGAACGCGACACGCGGCTATGCGCCATCGACGCCCGCCACCTGTTCGAAATCAACCTGACCCGCCTGGCCATCCGCCGCGGCGCCTGGCTGCGCGGCTACGCCTTCCACTTCATCGAGATGTTCGTCCCAACCCTGACGCGGCAAGTGGTGGAACGGGAGCTGAAGGGAGAGGGCTGAGGGGCTGTGCGGCTGGCGTTTCGGTGAAAGCGGCTGAGCGTGCAGGGTCGATGCAGCGCATGCGGCGCGGGCGTTGTCAACGCAGGAACGATACCAGCACCCAGGTGACGTCCTGGCCGTTCACTTGTGGCATGGGCGTCTGATAAGCGAACGTCCGGGGACCGGTGGGAAAGGCTTCGCAGGTCCATGTGCCCGGGTAGGGGCAAGGCTGGCCGGACCGTACGCGGGTTTTCGGGCTTGTGGCAGGGTCGCCCATCCAGTGCCAGGTGATGGATTGCCCTTGATACCTGGGCAGCGCGCCGTGCCTGCCAACGACGCACAGTATTTCGCCCTTGTCGTCGCCTTGCCATAGGCCGGCGCGAGGCGCTGACTCACCGCTTTCGGCGCGGCGTGCGGGCTCGGGGAGCGGGTCACTTTGATCTATGTCGCGCTGCCAGATCACGCGGCCGTGCGATGGACTTTGTGAGATCGACGGAGCCGCTTCCCCAGCCTTGAAATAGCGCCGCGAACCGGTTTTTGCAAGGGTGTACCACCAGCCGTCTGACGGGATGTCTTCGCCGACGAGGATGTGTGTGGGCGTGGGTTCGTTCGGCGCGGCCCCGGGTGTCCGGCCTCGAATTTCAGGCGTGGGCCAATCACTGTCGTCATCGAACCGGCCAAGCCAACGCTGCGTGTCGGAGCGATTGAAACGCTCATTCGGATCGCCATCCCATTCGCCCGAGCCCACCAGGTCCAGCAGGGGATGGCGGATACGGCGAAGCAAACGGTTGGCCAACACGGGAAGCTCGGGCACGCCGTTTTCGACGGGGTAGAGTTCCGGTTGCGGGCCAAGTTCGATCCACTGGCCGCAGTGCAACGAGTCGATGCGGACGCGGGGGTCGGCAAGGTGCGCGGCTACGTCGTCGCGCGATATCCCAAGCTTTTCGCGCCAGATGTCGGACAGGAAAAAGCCCCAGGTGGGGGGGCGGATGCCGGAGGGTAGTTCCGGTGTGAAAGTCATGCCGAACGTGTCGTCGGTGTCCAAACCATAGAAATGGGGCGTCAGCGCGCGATCCCACACGGCAACTTCAGACCGCATGCCGAACTCCAAGGGATTGGCTATCGCAAAGCCGCTGTAGACCTGAGCTGGCGACAGGAGCGTGATCGTTTGAATAACGAATTTTCGCCACGCGTCCTTATTGTCCAACCACCACTGCCATCGAAAATACAATTGGATCGAAGAGTAGGCGCGGTCGCCGTCCCCCCAGTCTGACGTTCTCCATAGGTACGCAGCGTGGGTGGGCGAGCTCGCATGGTTCGCTTCGTCAGTGAAATTGACTGTAAACGCCTTGTCTACAGCGATCTTTCTCGCCCAATCGCGTAGGTCTCCAAGACGCGGCGACCCGTAACGATGGGGTCGAGACGTGCCTGGATGGGTTGCGACGGTATAGGGAAAGTCCAAGAGCCGTTCGAAAGCCTCGTGTATATCGATCATGTCCGTTGCGGTCTTTGAGGCCACTGCGGGATCGTACGTAAAGTAAAAGGTAATAAACGGCGTGATCGAGAGCTCGAATTGGCCATTATCGATTGCAGTGTTAGGCCATTTCTTCAAGTCGGCAATCATGCCCGCGAGGTCGTCATGTTCGATCAATGGATGGGCGGTACTCACTTTCCTCTCCTGGCCGGCTGCTTGCGGCTGTCCCCATCGTTTGTTGCGGCGGGACGATATCCCGTGCAATCTTCAGGTACCCGAAGGAGCGCGACCTTGTGGGGTTTATCGCCCATTAAATGGACGTAGTTCTTCATCTGTTCCGGGTTAACCCAATCATTCGGAAACTTGATTTCCACAGCGGCAAATACGTTGCCGACGACAAACGGTTCCTGGCGGTATTCCACTATGACAAGGTCCGGTGCCAAGCTTCCTTTAGGGCGAGGCCAAAAAGGGAAGAACTCGCTGATGCGTTTCGGTCGTGTCGACGGGTTGCCCAGCATGGCGGCGTGAGACTTCCTGTCATAGTTCGGCTCAGCCTTCAACGGGCTTTGCCATGCCAGCAAATCGTCCACGACTTCAAACACGAGCGACGCGGTCGTTTGCTTCAACGCCACATCAATCGTGGTTTCGATGATCTCTCCGGGAATTTTCTTGCGTATTCGTCGCGGCACGGTTAGCGGAGATTTCAGCGCCCACTGGCATACCGTGCTGATCACCGGCCGAAACGGAATTTTTCGCTCGATATATTGTCGGTACGTGACGTTCTCGCTGCGTCCGCGCGATACCGTGCTGTTGCCACCCGTGCGCACGAACGTCGAACTCTTGATGTCGATTTCATCCTTCATCCCCTGAATCACGTCTTTCAAGATCGATTGCACTTCCTTTTTCCGCTGACCGATCTGCGCCAGGGTCTCGGCGGCTTCAATAGCGGTTTGTGCGGTCTCATAGGCGGCATAGGCGCGATAAGCGCGGTAGCCCCAGATGGGAGCGGCGGCGACAGGGGCGGCCATTGGGTTCTCCTGATGTGGGGGATGCGGCTAATAACCCGGGGGCGTCCCGATGGTTGACTTGCGGGTCGGCCAATCGCTGCCGTCATCGAACCGGGCTAGCCAGCGCCGGGTGTCGCGGCAATCGAAGTGCTTGCCGGGTTCTACGTCCCGAGGGCGGAAGCCGAGCAGATCCAGTCGCGGATGGCGGATCTTGCGCAGCAGGCGATTGAGCACAGCGGGCAGCCTGGGCACGCCCCGTTGAACGGGATAGAGCTCCGGCCGCGGTCCCAGTTCGATCCATAGTCCGCAATCCAGGGGCTCGATACGGATAAGCGGGTCGGCAAGCTGGGCCGTCACATCGTCGCGGGAGGTGCCGAGCTTGTCGCGCCAAATGTCAGACAGAAAGAAGCCCCAAGTGGGCGGGCGTATACCGGACGGCAGTTCGGCTGCTCGCATCATGCCTGGCGGGTGATCGATGTCCAGGCCGTAGAAATGCGGTGCAAGCGCCCGATTCAGGATGGCAGCTTGTGGACGCATGCCAGTTCCCAAAGGGTTCGCGACCGCAAAGCCGCTATAGACTTGCGCGGGCGTCAGATACGCAATGCTCTCCAGCACAAACTGCCGCCACTCGTGCTGGTGGTCCAGCCACCATTGCCAACAAAAGTAAAACTGTAGAGATGAGTAATACGGTGCTTTCCCCGCGATGGCGGGTTCGCGGCGCAAATATGCAGAATGCCCGGGTGAAATCTGGTGGTTGTCCTGGTCCGTGAAGTTCACCGTGAACACTTGGTCAACCGGGCAACTGCGTGCCCACTCGTGCAGTTCGTCCAAGCGAATCGAGCCATATCTAAGCAGCCGCTCGGAACGGGGATGGGTAGCTATCGTGTAAGGATGTCCTAGAAGTCGCGCGAACGCATCTTGGACGTCGAGCATATCCAAGGTGGTCCGCAAGCTCTGGTCGGGCAAGTAATGAAGGTAGAAGGTGAGATAGAAGCGAGGCCAAAGGGGAAACGAACCGTCATCAATGGCGATACCAGGCCACGGTTTCAACGCATCAACCCTGCACGTCAGATCGTTATCGTTGAGCAAAGGAGGGCGTGTATTCATTTTTCGCTCCTGCGTGAATGTTGGGCCTTGGTGCTTGATGCGTGCGCCGGCCCGTGTCGATGACTACGCCGGGAATCTGTCGGCGTGTTCGCAGCCAACATGGGAAGCAGTCGCCGATGGGTTTGCGGAGTGCGGCCGGATCTCGAAGCATCGCTCGATCGGCGGTTCCGTTGTGGTTCGGTTCCGACTTCAATGGGCTCTTCCACGACAACAAGTTATCGGTAGCGTCGATAGATGGGCGATATAGGCGATGTAGGCGATATAGGCTGGATATCCGGGATATCCGGGATAGGCGGGATACAGCGGTAGCCCCAGACGAGGGCGGCTGCGGCGGCGGGGGCGGCCATGGCTTGCCTCCTAACGTAAGAAAGAAACCAGCGCCCACGTCACGTCCTGCCCGTTCACTTGTGGCATGGGGGCTTGATAAGCGAAGGTTTGCGGACCCGTTGGGTGTTCTTCGCAGGTCCACGTACCGGGATAGGGGCATGGCTGCCCAGAGCGCACGCGGGCGGCGGCGCGTTGGGCGGCGTCGTGCATCCAGTGCCAGGTAAGGGATCGGCCTTGATATGGGGGCAGCGCCTCATGTTTCGCGACCACGCACAGGACTTCGCCTTTTTCGTCGCCACGCCATTGACCACCCCGTGGGGCCAACTGACCGGTTTCGGCCTGGCGTGCCGCTTCGGCTTCGGGTGGGCGTTGATCGAT
>NZ_JCBAMR010000055.1:0-29568 GCF_059760425.1 Achromobacter sp. RT286_PF | reverse complement strand
GTGTGGGCACGGTCGCGGCCTTCCTTGGTTGGAAGGCCGCGACCGGATAGCAAGGAATGACGAAGAAAGAAACGACGAAGCAAGGAATGACGAAGAAAGGAATGACGGCCCGCAGTGCCTGGGTCCTTATTCCCTTACTGCTTCGTCGCCAACGGATGCTGGAAGAAAAACCGCAGCATCTCTTGCGTGGCATCCGGGCCAGAAGCATCCGTGTACGAGCCCTTGGGCGATCCGCCTGCCCAGGCATGGCCCGCGCCGTGCACCACCCAATATTCCGCCACCACCTTGCCCGATGCGTCCATATATACGCGCTTGGTGCTGTCGCGCCCCCGGTTAGCGCCCGCCACACGCTGGCTTTGGACCTGGGCATTCGCCCCGGCGCTGGCGGCCACGACCGCATCGCCATTGCTTGGATGCACGGTGGCGTCGCGGTCGCCGTGAAAGACAATCGTCGGCACCGGCGTGCCGGACGCCGCGCCGGGGCGCACGCCGATCCCCTTCATGGCGGACAAGGCCGACGGCAGATCCGTGGCCGCGCCCGCCGCCAGGCCGGAATGCACGCCGGCGGCTGCATACAGCTGCGGATAGGTGTTGGCCAAAATCGCGGCCATCGCGCCGCCTGCTGACAAACCCGCCACGTACACACGGTGGGGGTCGATGCCATATTCGGCGATGACGTGGCGCGTCATGTCGGCCAAGATCGACGGCTCGCCTTTGCCAGCCTGCTGGTGATTGTGCTTGAACCAGTTCCAGCACTTTTGCGGATTGGTCTCGCGCGGCTGCACCGGATACAGCACATAGAAACCTTGCTTGCGCGCGGCCTCATTCATCGCGGTGCCGGCGGCAAAGTCGTCGGCATCCTGCGTGCAGCCGTGCAGCATCACAACCAGCGGCCGAGCTTGCCCGTTTGCACCGGGCGGCACATACAACTTGTAGGCCCGCTGGCCGGCGCTATTGCGAAACGAGCCGGCCGTGAAGTAGTCACCCGGCGTGGCCGAAGATTCGCCGGGCGCCCGGGGCGTGGCGGGGGTGTGGGGGTTTTGCCCGACGTCGTCGTCCCGGGCCTGGGACGGCGCGGGGGTGGAGTGGGAGCCGGAGTCAGAGGACGCGGCAGCGCTTACCGTCGACGCAGGAACCTCGCGCGCCTCGACATCAATGACATCGGCCTCGTCATAGCGCGGCGCGGCCGATGCCGCCGTGGGCGACGCGCCCATCAAGGCGGCCTGGATGGCGGCGGTGGCCGCGGCCAGGTTGCCGGACCGGGTAAGGCGCGTGGCCTGGCTCATCAACTGCTGAAAATCTGGATGCATGGGGTGACCTTTAAAGCGGCAATAACGTGTCAGCGGATGCGCTGACGCAGGGCGGCCTTGACTGCGGGGCTGGCGTGCAACGCGCCCAGCACCGTCACGGATTCAATCGTGGCAAGCGCCAATTCGGGCGTGACGTCGGGCGCGATGGTCGCCAGCCCCAGGATTCGGATCTGCAACATCTGGCCCGCAGCCTGCACCGCCAGCAAGTCGTCGGCCGTGTAGTGCTGAATGCCCAGCACCAAGGTTTTTCGGCTGACCGCCTGCCGCACCGCGTCGCCATGGGCGGCAAGCTGGTTGCGGATTGCGGTGCGGATCAGGTCGGTACGGTTGGCGTAGAAGCCTTCCTGGACCAGAAGATCGATCTGCCCCAGGTCGACATAACCGAGGTTGATCGTGATCTTTTCGTCCGAAGGCTTAGGGGCGGAAGCGAGGCTTGGAGGGCGAGGAGGCATGGACGGAATCTTAAAACCATCCAAGTGGATGGCCTATGGATGTTTCAATTTGACGGATTTTTCCAACACACCCGCGCGTTCGCTCTGTCCCTAAGCCCTTGAAATAACGCGTAGTTATGAAAAAGCATAAGGAAATCCCCTATTAGGGAATTTGCTTATGCCTTTTAACTATTTGCTGCGCGCATACTTGCCGGGCAAGAATTCGCCCTGAGCATAAAGCAACACAGATGGAACTTCGCCAACTCGAGGCCTTCGCGGCCGTCATGTCTACAGGTAGCGTCACCGCTGCCGGGCGCCTGCTTGGGCGCTCGCAGCCGGCCATCAGCCGCCTGTTGCAAGAGCTGGAAGCTGAGATCGGCTATGCCCTGTTCAACCGCAGCGGACCGCGCGTCACGCCTACCGAACAGGGCTTTCTGCTGTATGACGACGTAGAACGCGCGCTGGCCGGCTTGCAGCAGATTCGCAGCCGCGCCGAAGAAATTGCACGGGGCCAAGCCAAGCCGCTGCTGCTGGCGGCAACGTCGGCGCTGGCCGCAGGCCTGCTGCCCGACGCGCTCAAGCGCATCGAATCCCAAACCGGCGCCACGCGCGTGCAAGTGCGCAGCGCCTCGCCCGAACGCGTGGTGCACGCGGTGCTGACCGGCGCCGCGCAACTGGGCGCCACCAGTTTGCCGCTGGAACATCGCGGCTTGACGGTGCATTGGATTGCCCAAGCCCCCTGCGTCGTGGCACTGCGCGACGACGACCCGCTGGCCGCGCACGACGTGGTGCCCGTTCATCTTCTAGCCGGCCGCCGCCTGATCACCATGGCCAACCCGTACCGGCTGCGTCGCCGCCTGGACGCCGCGCTGGCGCCGGACGGCAATGCGCCGGGCACCATCGAAACCAATTCGTCCGTCAACGCCCTGGCCGCCGTGCGCGCCGGGCTGGGCGTGTCGGTGCTGGAACCGATCACCGCTTACGGCGTCCCGATGCCGGGCGTGGCGATCCGCCCCATCGACCTGGACATTCCTTTTTTCTTCGGGGTCATCACCCCGCAATCGCAACCGCAATCGCAACCGTTGACGCCCGCCTGCCAAGCCATGGCCGACGCCCTGGCCGAAGCCGCCGCCGCCCTGCTGCCCGGTTTTGTGCTGCACGACGCCTGCGAACACGCGGCGCTGTTGCAGTCGATCTACGGTGATGACGCCCCTGTTTTGGACACCCCCACACTATGAATCTGCCCATTGCCACCCCGCCGCAAGGCCTGGATGCGCTGGAAGCGCGTCTGCGGCAAGACCTGTCCTGGCTGGAAATTCCCGCCAAGAGCTGGGTTGCGCCCCGTCTGGTTGATGGACAACAGGTACTGGACGTTGTCGTCATCGGCGGCGGCATGGCCGGCCTGGCCGCGGCCGCGTCGTTGACGCACCTGGGCATCACCGCGCCCATCTTCGACCAGGCGCCCGAAGGCTACGAAGGCCCGTGGGCCACCACCGCCCGCATGGAAACGCTGCGTAGTCCCAAGCAGCTGACCGGCCCCGCGCTGGGCTTGCCCGCGCTGACGTTCCGCGCCTGGTTCGAAGCGCAATTCGGCACCGCCGAATGGGACGCGCTGGACAAGATTCCGCGCCTGCAATGGATGGACTACCTGCGCTGGTATCGCCGCGTCCTGAGCCTGGACGTGCGCAACAACCATCGCGTGCTGTCCGTGCAACCGCGCTCCGACCGCCTGGTGCAACTGGACATCGAATCGCCCGCCGGACGCAGCACCGTGCTGGCCCGCCGCGTGGTGCTGGCCACCGGCCGCGACGGCCTGGGCGGCGCCTATGTGCCTGACTTTGCCAAGAAACTGCCGCGCGACCGCTGGGCGCATTCGTCCGACGTGATGGACTACGCCACGCTGGCCGGCAAGCGCGTCGGCGTCGTGGGCGCGGGCGCATCCGCCATGGACAGCGCCGGCACCGCGCTGGAAGCCGGCGCCGCCAGCGTCGACCTGCTGATCCGCCGCAACGACATCCCCCGCGTGAACAAGGGCAAAGGCGCAGGCAACCCCGGCCTGACCCACGGCCACCTGACCCTGCCCGACGAATGGAAGTGGAAGATCCGCCACTACATCAACGCCGCGCAAGTGCCGCCCCCGCGCGGCAGCACCTTGCGCGTGTCGCGCTTCCCGAACGCCCGCTTCAACCTGGGCTGTGGCGTGCAAGACCTGGCAATGGTGGGCGACGACATCCACGTCACCACGCCCAAGGGCGTGTTCGTGCTGGACTTCCTGATCTTCTCGACGGGCTTTCGTATCGACTGGACCGTGCGCCCGGAATTCGCGCCGCTGGCGCCTCACGTGCGCAACTGGGGCGACCGTTTCACCCCGCCCCCCGGCGAAGAAGACCAGGAACTGCATGACTCGCCCGACCTGGGCGCCGTCTTTGAACTACAAGAAAAAGTGCCCGGCGCCTGCCCGGGTCTGGACCGCGTGCACTGCTTTTCCTACCCCGCCGCGTTGACCCAAGGCACGATCTCGGGCGACATCCCCGCCATCAGCGACGGCGCCAAGCGCCTGGCGCAAGGCATCGCCGGCCTGTTCTACCGCGAAGACGTGGAAACGTACTACGCGAATATGGAAGCGTTTTCCGAACCGGAAGTGTTTGGCGATGAATGGACGCCGGCCCCGCCGCCCGCGGCAATTGCCACCCCGGCCTCGCAAGCGGAGACCACGCAATGACCGGTTGGTTGATACGCCGTGTCGCGCAAGCGGCGGTGGTGGTGTTGCTGATGACGCTGATCGTCTTCGTGGGCCTGCACGCCATCGGCAACCCCGTGGACATCCTGATCGGCCAGGACGTGGACCAGGTGGACCGCGCCCGCATCATCGCGGAACTGGGCCTGGACAAGCCGCTGTGGCAGCAATACCTGGGCTTTCTGAACGGGGCGCTGCACGGCAACCTCGGCAACAGCTTCGTCTACAACATCCCCGCGATTGAACTGGTGATCCAGCGCCTGCCCGCCACGCTGGAACTGGCGATCAGCGCGCTGCTGCTGGCCGTCATCATCGGCCTGCCGCTGGGCTTGATTGCCGGCCTGTACCCCGACAGCCGCTTTTCCAAAATGATCATGGCCGGCAGCATCGTCGGCTTCTCGCTGCCCACGTTCTGGGTCGCGCTGATGCTGATCATGACGTTCAGCGTGTCGCTGGGCTGGCTGCCCGCCAGCGGCCGGGGGCAGACGGTGGAATTCCTGGGCTTTCAGTGGTCCTGGTTGACCGCCGACGGCTGGCGCCATTTGATCTTGCCCGCGCTGAACCTGTCGCTGTTCAAGATTTCGCTCGTCATCCGCCTGACCCGCGCCGGCGTGCGCGACGTGATCCCGCTGGACTTCGTGAAGTTTGCCCGCGCCAAGGGCTTGTCGCCGTTTCGCGTGGTCTGTGTACACGTGCTGCGCAACACGATGATCCCGCTGGTGACCGTGCTGGGCCTGGAGCTGGGTTCGACCATTGCGTTCGCCGTCATCACGGAAAGCATTTTCTCGTGGCCCGGCGCCGGCAAGCTGATTCTGGACAGCCTGAACGCGCTGGACCGCCCCGTCATCGTGGCCTACCTGATCGTGGTGGTGTGCCTGTTCGTCACGCTGAACCTGATCGTGGACATTCTTTATAAAGTGCTGGACCCCCGGGTACGGCTGGAGGGCTCGGCATGAGCACCACTGCAACCCCTGACAAGATTCCGGCCCTGCGCCGTGAATCGCCCTGGCGCCGCAACCTGACCGAATTCCTGTCGTCCAAGACGGCGGTGTTCGGCCTGGCCGTGGCCACCCTGCTGATTCTGGCCGCCATCTTCGCGCCGTGGATTTCGCCGCAGAACCCGTACGACCTGCTGCAAATCGACGTGCTGGATTCCCGCATGCCGCCGGGTTCCATGAACGGCCTGGACACCTTCCACTACTGGCTAGGCACCGACGGCCAAGGCCGCGACTTGCTGTCCGGCATTCTGTACGGCCTGCGCATCAGCTTGATGGTAGGCGTGGGCTCGGCCGTTATCGCCGGCATCGGCGGCACGCTGCTGGGCCTGCTTGCCGCCTACGCGGGCGGCAAGGTCGACGCCTTCATCATGCGTTTGGTCGACCTGATCCTGTCGTTCCCGTCCATCCTGGTTGCCATGATGATCCTGGCCTTTCTGGGCAAGGGCGTGGGCAACGTGGTGCTGACGCTGGTGATTCTGGAATGGGCCTATTACGCCCGCACCGCGCGCGGCCAGGCCCTGGTGGAACGCCGCCGCGAATACGTGGAAGCCGCCCGCTGCCTGGACATTCCCAACTGGCGGATCATGTTGAAGCACATTCTGCCCAACTGCCTGCCGCCGCTGATCGTCATTGGCACCTTGCAGATCGCGCGCGCCATTACGCTTGAGGCCACCTTGAGCTTTCTGGGCCTGGGCGTGCCGGTGACCGAACCGTCGCTGGGCCTGCTGATTTCCAACGGCTTTCAATACATGCTGTCCGGCGAATACTGGATCAGCTTCTACCCCGGCATCGCGCTGCTGATCACCATCGTCGCCATCAACTTGGTGGGCGACCGCCTGCGCGACGTGCTGAACCCAAGGACTCACAAATGACCGACCGCACCGCTACCGGCGCGCCGGCCACGCTTGAAGTGCGCAACCTGCGCACGCACTTTCATACCCGCGCGGGCGTGCTGCCCGCCGTGGACGACGTGTCGTTCACGCTGGAGCGCGGCAAGATCCTGGGCCTGGTCGGAGAATCCGGCTCGGGCAAATCCGTGACGGGCTTTTCCATCATGGGTCTGGTCGACGCCCCCGGCCGCATCGTCGGCGGAGAAATCCTGTTCCAGGGCCGCGACCTGACCAAGCTGGCCCCGCGTGACTTGCGCAAGTTGCAAGGCAACCGCATCGCCATGATCTTCCAAGATCCGATGATGACGCTGAACCCCGTCTTGCGGGTGGACGTGCAGATGATCGAAACCGTGCGCGCGCATAACAAGATGAGCAAGGCACAAGCCCGCACACTGGCCCGCGACACGCTGGGCATGATGGGCATCCCCAGCCCCGAAGAACGCTTGCTGGCCTATCCGCACCAACTGTCTGGCGGCATGCGCCAACGCGTGGCCATTGCCATCGCCATGCTGCACCGCCCTGACCTGATCATTGCCGACGAACCCACCACCGCGCTGGACGTCACCATCCAGGCGCAGATTCTGTCTGAAGTCCAAAAGCTCGCGCAGCAGCACGGCACCAGCCTGATCTGGATTACGCATGATCTGTCCGTGGTGGCGGGCCTGGCGGATGACGTGGCCGTGATGTACGCCGGCCGCATCGTTGAACACGGCAAGGTCGACGACGTGCTTGACCGCCCGCAGCACCCCTACACCGTCGGCCTGATCGACAGCCTGCCCAGCAATAACCTGCGGGGCCAGCGCCTGCGCCAGATTCCCGGCATGACGCCCAACCTGCTGCACCTGCCCGCCGGCTGTGCGTTTTCCGCGCGCTGCTCGCGCGCCACCGCCGCCTGTGGCCAGCAACCCGGCATCACGGAAGCCCTGCCCGAACACGATGTGCGCTGCTTCCATCCGACTATCCAGATCCACAACGAGGTGACGGCATGACTGTATCCGCCGCCCCCACTCCGCTGATTGACCTTTCTCAAGTCAGCAAGCGCTTTGGCGAAAAAAAGGTCGGCGCAGCCGGCCGCGCCATGCAGCGCATGGGCTTGTCCAAGCCGCCCGCCATCACGCGCGCCGTCGACAACGTGGACCTGATCGTGAACCCCGGCGAAGTCGTCGGCCTGGTGGGTGAATCCGGCTGCGGCAAGTCCACGCTGGGCCGCATCGCCGCAGGCTTGTTGACGCCATCAGGCGGTGAAGTGCGCATCAACGGGGTGCGCCCGTCCGACATGAACTCGGCCGCCGCCCACGCCGCGCGCCTGACCGTGCAGATGATTTTCCAGGACCCCTACGCCAGCCTCAACCCACGCCTGCGCGTGGACGAGATCGTGGGCGAAGCGGCCCGCATCCACGGCCTGGTCGACAACGCGGGCTTTGACGACTACGTCAGCGCCCAACTGGAACGTGCGGGGCTCGACCCTGCCCTGCGCCAACGCTATCCGCACCAATTCAGCGGCGGCCAGCGCCAGCGCATCGGCATCGCCCGCGCGCTAGCCGTGCAGCCGTCCATGCTGGTGTGCGACGAAGCCGTTGCCGCACTCGACGTGTCCATTCAAGCGCAAATCCTGAACCTGTTCATGGACCTGCGCGAAGAGCTGAACCTGACGTATCTCTTCATCAGCCATGACCTGGGCGTGGTGGAACACCTGTCTGACCGCGTCGTCATCATGTACCTGGGCCGCGTCGTGGAAACGGCCACCGTGGACGAAGTGTTCCAGCGCCCCAACCACCCGTACACGCAAGCGCTGCTGGCGGAAATTCCCAGCCTGAAGTCGCGCCACAAGATCTTTACCGCGATCAAAGGCGAGATTCCCAGCCCGCTGAACCCGCCCGGCGGCTGCCATTTTCATCCGCGATGTCCGCATGCGATGCCGCGCTGCAAGACCGAGGTTCCCACGTTGAAGGGAATCGCCATCAACCATTTAAGCGCCTGTCATTTGAACGACATGGCCTGAACCTAATTGGCCGCGTTGTCCTGAATGCCTTGAATTCCTTCAGTGGCCTGAATGACAACGCAGCCTTCGGAACACTTAACTCGTTCCCCCCCTACCAAGGACCCCGAACATGAAACGCTTGATTCTTTCGACCCTGACCGCCGCCATTCTCGGCGCCTCTGCCGCCGCGTCCGCCGACAACCTGTCGATCGGTTTTGCCGACCCGCTGTCGTCCCTGGACCCGCAGCTGAACAACCACGCCGGCGACCGCTCGGTGGCCCTGCACTTTTGGGACCTGCTGATCGAGAACAAGTGGAACAAGCTGCAACCCGGCCTGGCCGTCAGCTGGAAACCGCTGGACCCCACCACCTGGGAATTCAAGCTGCGTGAAGGCGTCAAGTGGCAAGACGGCACGCCGTTTACCGCCGACGACCTGATCTATTCCTACACCCGCGCGCGCGCCGTGCCGGGCAGCGTGGCCACCTACGCCGGCTACCTGCGCACCATCGACACGATGACCGCGAAGGATCCGCTGACGCTCATCGTCAAGACCAAGGCGCCCAACCCCGACCTGCCGCTGAACCTGGCATCCGTACACGTCGTCAGCAAGCACGTTGGTGAAAAGTCCACCACCGAAGACTACAACTCGGGCAAGGCCATGGTCGGCACCGGCCCGTACAAGTTCGTGTCCTACACCCCGGGCGACCGCGTCATCATGGAACGCAACGACGGCTACTGGGGCGAGAAGGCCACCTGGGACAAGGTCAACTACCGCTACATCAACAACGCCGCCTCGCGCACCGCCGCCCTGTTGGCAGGTGACGTGGACGTGATCGACAAGGTCTCGGTGTCGGACCTGGCCAAGCTGCAAAAGGCCCCGAACATCGCGGTGTACCCGTACGACGGCCTGCGCGTCATGATCCTGCAACCCAGCTTCAACCCCGCGCCCAACCAGTACATCACCGACAACAACGGCAAGCCGCTGGACAAGAACCCGCTGCTGGACCTGCGCGTGCGTCAGGCGCTGAACCTGGCCATCAACCGCAAGGCCATTTCCGACCGCATCCTGCAAGGCGCGGCCACCGAAGCCAACCAGTGGATGCCCAAGGGCACCTTCGGCTACAACACCGACGTTAAAGACATCCCCAACGATGTCGCACAAGCCAAGAAACTGCTGGCCGAAGCGGGCTTTCCCGACGGCTTCAAGCTGACCATGCACGTGCCCAACGACCGCTACCCGCAAGGCCCGGAAACGGCCCAAGCCGTGGCGCAGTTCTGGACCCGCGTCGGCGTGAAGACCCAAGTGGAAGTGGTGCCATGGGCCGTGTATTCGGGCCGCGCCAACAAGAACGAATTCGCCGTCAGCATGCTGGCGTGGGGCAACGGCACGGGCGAAGCCAGCTACGCGCTGGTCAACATCCTGGCGACGGTTGACGCCAAGAAGGGCCTGGGCGCGTCCAACTGGGGCCACTACACCAACCCCAAGGTGGACGCCGCGCTGGAACAGTCCACGTCGGAATTCGATGTGGCCAAGCGTGAAGCCATCCTGCGCGACTCGGTCAAGCTGGTGTCGGACGACGTCGGCATCATCCCGCTGTTCCACTACAAGAACATCTGGGCCACCAAGAAGGGCCTGAAGGTTACGCCGATGACCAGCGACCGCACGGCCGCCATGATGGTCACCAAAGAACCCGCCGCCGCTGCCGGTAAATAAGCCATGGCGCCGACCCTGACCATCACCCCCGCGGACGCCTTGATCGACGTGCCGCGCCAGATCCGGGTGGAAAACGTGGCACCCGGCCAAACGGTGCATATCACCGCGCGCACCCGCCGCAACGGCGTGCTGTGGCAAGCCCACGCCGCCTACACGGCCGGCGAAGACGGCGCCGTCGACCTGACCCGCGACGCGCCCGTCTCGGGCGACTACACCGGTTTGTCGCCCATGGGCTTGATCTGGTCGCAAGCCCCGGTGGACTCGCCCAGCCGCGAACACTTCAACCACCCGGTGACCGATGCTTTGGTCACTGATGTGGTTGCGCGTGTGGGTGCGGTTGATGGCGGTGCGGAAGCCGGCGCTGAAGCCGGCGCTGATGCCGGCATTGCAGCCGACATGCAGGCCCAAGCCACGTTCACGCAACGCTTGGCGCTGGACGGCGTTACCCGCCACGAGGTCCGCGAAGAAGGCTTGGTCGGCACGCTGTACCTGCCGGCAGGCAGCAAGCCCGGTTCGCACCCCGCCGTCATGATCCTGAACGGCTCGGGCGGCGGCATCAACGAACCCCGCGCAGCGCTTTACGCCTCGCGCGGGTATGCCGCCTTTGCGCTGGCGTACTTCAAGGCGCCGGGCCTGTCCGACTACATCTCGAACACCCCGCTGGAGTACTTCCAGACCGGCCTGCGCTGGCTGCGCAAAAAGGTTCAACCCAAGCACGACTTCGTCGCCATCAGCGGCCAATCGCGCGGCGGTGAACTGGTGCTGCTGCTGGGCGCAACCTTCCCCAAGGAAGTGTCCGCCGTCGTCGCCTACGTACCCGGCGCCGTCGTCCACAGCGGCCAGAACGCCTGCGACCCCAAGATCGGCCGCGAAGGCCCGACCTGGCTGCTGGGCGGCAAGCCCATCCCCCACGTCTGGGAAAACAACCGCACCGCCACCTGGGCGCCATTTGATGAAGGCCCATCGCCGCATCGCCACGAGAAAGCCATCCTGACCGCGCTGCAAGACCCCGACGCCGTCGCCCGCGCCCGCATTCGCGTGGAAGACATCGAAGGCCCGGTCATGCTGCTGTCCGGCACCGACGATGGCTCGTGGCCGTCCAGCCTGTATTCGAAGATGGTGCAGGACAAACTGGTCGAGGTGAAACACCCCTACCCCGTCGAATGGCTCGACTACAAAAACGGCGGCCACTCGATCCTGTTCCCGTACGTGCCCACCACCCAGCTCGTCTACGCCCACCCCGTGTCGGGCAAGATCAGCACCAGCGGCGGGAATCCGAAAGACAACGCACGCGCCGACCAGGAATCGTGGGAAGGCGTGAAGAAGTTTTTGGACGCGGCGGTAAAGGCGCGGGCTGCTGCGGTTAATTCGGCTAGCGCGGATTCGACTCGTTCGGATTCCGCAAGCTCGCAGTCAGCTCCTGCACATTCGGCAAGCACTTCCGGCAACGCCGGCTGATCAGACACCAAGGAGAACATCCCCATGGCACAACAACCCATCGTCTATGACGCCGTCAATGATCTGGTCGACAAGCTCGTCGGCCTGACGCCCGGCAGCAAAACTTTTCAGGTCCGCCACCAACGCGAAAAAGTCGCCGCCGCCACGCAAGGCAGCTACGACGCCCTGTTCGACCCGGCCCTGCCCGGCTTGTCGCTGGCCGAACGCCTGCTGGTCGCGCTGTACGCCACCCGCATCAGCCCGTCGCCGCTGCTGGCCTCGCACTACCGCGCCCGCTTGGCGGAAACCGACGCGGCCCCCGCCGACGTCGCCGTCGCAGAATCCGGCAAGCCGTCAGACGCCTCCACCCCGCGCCTGGCTGCCGTGTTGGAATTCACGCGCAAGCTGATCGAAAACCCCGTCGAAGGCGACGAAGCCGCGCTGAAGACCCTGCCCGCAGCAGGCGTCACCACGCCTGCGGTCGTCACCCTGTCGCAACTGATCGCGTTCCTGTCCTACCAGACCCGTCTGGTCGCGGGCTTGATCGCGATGAAAGACCTGGAAGGCCAAGCCCCCCGCGCCGCCGCCGTCCCGCCCGCGCCCTTCGAACCCAACACCGCCGCCACCGAACCCGGCGCCGTCATCAAGGCCCACGGCTTCACCAACGAAGTGCTGGAATGGAAGGCATGGCTCGACGTCGTCAACGTCGACACCGCCACCCCGGAACAAGTCGCCGTCCTGGAAGAAAGCCACCCCAAGGCCAAGGTCTCGGACTACTACCTGTTCCTGGTCCACCAACCGGAAATCCTGCGCCAGCGCTCCACCGCCTTCAACGCCATCATGTACGCCCCAGGCGGCCTGTCGCGCGCCGAACGCGAGCTGGGCTCCACGGTCGTTTCGCGTGTGAACGGCTGCGTGTACTGCGCATCCGTCCACGCACAGCGCTTCGAACAACTGGCCAAGCGTAATGAAGTGATCGCGCAAGTGTTCGAAGACCCCTACACCGCCGGCACCACGGCGCGTGAACTGGCAATTGCCCAGTTCTCGATCCAGATCACCGAAGCCCAGGCCGACGTCAACGCCAACAGCATCCAGGCATTGAAGGATGCGGGCTTGAGCGAAGGCGAAGTGCTGGACCTGCTGCACTCGGACGCCATCTTCGCCTGGGCAAATCGTTTGATGCTGAACCTGGGCGAACCGGTTTTTGCCACCGTAGGCTAAGACCCGATTTTTGTACTGCCCTGCGGCCACGTCAGCGTTTTCGTTAAACTGACGCTTTCCGCGCCACTACGCGCCCCGCCCCGTGCGGGGCGCTTTGCCTTTCCCCATGTCAGAAAAAACCCACGACATCCGCCCCGGCCAGTCGATCGAACTCCTAAAAGCCCTGCACATCCTGACCCGCGACGGCAAGATGAACCAGGACAGCCGCCGTAAATTGAAGCAGGTCTACCACCTGTTTCAGTTCATCGAGCCGTTGCTGAAAGACGTCCAACAAGAACGCGGCGCGGTGACGCTTGCGGATCATGGGGCTGGGAAGTCGTATCTGGGGTTCATTCTGTATGACTTGTTCTTCAAGGAACAGAAGGACGCCGTCGGGAATGGGTCCCATATTTATGGGATCGAGACTCGCGAAGAGTTGGTGAAGTCGTCAGAAGAACTGGCGAAGCGGCTGGGGTTTGGAGGGATGTCGTTTTTGAATCTGTCGGTGGCGGAGTCGATTACGTCGGATAAATTGCCGGCGACGATTGATGTGGTGACTGCGTTGCACGCTTGTAATACGGCAACGGATGACGCGATTCACTTTGCGTTGGAGAAAAAGGCTAAGTACATCGTGGTTGTGCCTTGCTGCCAGGCAGAGGTGGCGTCGGTGCTAAGGAAGAATAAGGGCAAGGCGCTGGCTGATCCGCTGGCAGAGATTTGGCGGCATCCGCTGCATACGCGGGAGTTTGGAAGCCAGATTACTAATGTGCTGCGGTGCTTGCAGCTTGAGGCTCATGGGTATCAGGTTAGCGTGACGGAGTTGGTCGGGTGGGAGCATTCGATGAAGAATGAGCTGATCGTGGCGCAGTATAAGGATTTGCCGACTCGGAAGCCTGCGGAGAGGCTGACGGAGATGTTGGAGAGGATTGGATTGCAGGAGTTGAAGGATCGGTTTTTTGTGCCGGTGGCTCCGGCGGCGGTAGCTGAGTAGGTATCTGCTTGGCTGATTGGCATGAACCAGAGATAGCTTTAGCTGGTGGTGGGCTGCTGATCCTTCTCTAATCAGTAGCCTGCGATTGCGCTTACGTAAGAGAAAGCGTGATCAATTTGGCACGGAAGCGCATCGCGTCCGTCGCCTAACGGGGCATACTCGCCCCGTGGTCCAAAGGATCGCCCGGGTTGACAGCCGGAAAGACAGAACAAGTGGCCGCTGCAATGGCGGCCTCCTTTCTTTCATTGCGTCAATTACACCGGAGCGTCGAGATGAGCGACCACCCTTTTACCTATGACCGTTGGGCCACGCCGGATGATCCGGAGTTTGGCGTTGTTCGGTTTGATGATTTGCGGAAGATTGAAAAGGCCTGCTTGGGGATTTGGGCTATCGCGAGGATTGTGGGGAATAGTGCGAATGAGCCTGGAGCTACGGGAGTGACGCCGCTCCATGGCTGGGTGGTATCGAATTTGATGAGTGGGGTGGAGAGCCTGTGCGATCAGGTCGCTGATCTGGCCGCACGCTCAATGGATGAACTTACGGTAGATCCCTGATATTCCAAAGCAGGGACTTCGACGCAATAACGCTGTCAAGTCAGCAAGCGCAGCAACCACCGTCCGTGAGTCGGCTTACGACCCAAAGTAGGCACCTAAATCACTAACGCTTAAGTTAAGCCGCGCCGCGAAGCGGTGCCGGCTTGAACGATTTGTTAGCCTTCAAGTTACACGCAAAGGCGTACACGTGAATTTTGAGAAATTGACATCCAGTTCATTAGTAAACGGCTCTTTGTATGCATTTGCATCAAATCCCTTGAACTCGACCCCCGCATCCTTCAGCGCGCGGAAAACTCGACACGTTGCTGAAACAAAGATCGGGATAGCGTTTACGTAGACCTGCTTAAGCGGATACCTCTCAGATTCCGCGTATCTCTTTATCTCCGAGAAGAATAGATCTGAATTAATTTGATCTAGTAGTTTTCGCCGCTTCACTGGGCCCATCATTTTTTCAAGATAGGGTGATTCCCTAGCATCATCTATTCGATGATAAAAATCCTCGATCTTGTAAAAATATCGCATCTTGGATGGAGTCCCGAGGGTTGGATAGTCAACCAGAAGGAACTCGGCTCCAAGATACTTTCGGAACCCCTCGTCTAGAGCCATTTCCTGATTCCAGCTTCTGAAGAGCAAGTGGTCGCGATGGTGGATCGCATTCCGAACCAATATCAACGATGCCGTATCCGCATGAGCGAAGTAATCCAAATGCGCTTTTGATACGTCATAAAGGCTATGAAATGCCTCTAGCTTCGATTCAAATGCGCGGTCCAGATTATCAATAGCCTCTTCCTTGTCAATGCGCACCAGCCTCTGAAAATTGAGGTGAGTCTCACCATAGATCCGCATCGAGTTTGATAGCTTCTTTATCGCTTGCTGAAGTATTTCCACCCTGTATCCATTGAAGGCTAACGTCTGAATTCACCGGCCTGTGCGGCTCTTCGCGCGGGTCCGGTGGAATGAAGGGTTCGGCGTCTCTGCATAGAACTAGAAGAAGAACTCCATGCCTTTCTTGAGTGCGGCACGGAATAGTTCCACTGACAGAAACTTGGAACTTCCCTTCAACCAACGAATTGCGTGAGACGGCTCAGCAGAAGCCGCTGGCTTAGCAGACAGGTATTGCTGAATTGCGCCGTGCAACTCGGAGAACCCGTGAATTAGATCAGCGCTTTCGAGTTGAGCGATCTCAACGTCTTCGACGGCGTCCTCGCGGACGCGGAAGAACACAACGCAGGGAAGCGTGGCCTGACCTTCGATACCGAGCGCGCTAAAGAAATGAGCGTTAAACGCCTCAACGGTTGCCTTCGTTCCAGCGTGCAAATAGAAAACGCTCAGCTCTTTGCCCGATAGACGGTCGAGCTGGGCGAAGACGCCATGGTTCTCCAGAATCTTGCGGATAGCTTGATCGGTGAAGTCGTAGAAGATAAACGCGAACGACTTTGCACGGCCTTTGCTGAGATGCTCGGTGCAAATTTCATCGAAGCGCCGAATGAAGGACGACAGCCCGTGGCCGATGCCGTTTCCGCTGCCCTGCTCGTAGATTGGGATCATGATTAAGAAGCCTAGCTAAATTTAGACGACAGACAAAAATCTTGTCGTTCTCATAAAACTGAATATATTCGGATTTATGAGAGTGAGCAATCGCAAGCAAACTTTTTAGGCAAACCTGAATTAAGGTGTCAGACTGAAATTTCGCACTGGGTGATCGGTGAAATTGCAGTCTGACACATTATTTCCATGGATACAGCCATGCGGAGAAACTAGTGGTTGTAGCGCTCCTTTAGACGACGGTACTAGCCCGCCCCCTTGGCCCGCTCCGCCTGTTTAAAGATTTCATTTATCTTATCGATGATGCTCGGCTCAAACCCCGCAGGATTGGCCTTGGTAAACGCACTTTCGGACGTGATGTTCCAGTTTTCAAAGATGTTAAGTAGTTCTTTCCTGTCAACGGTGTTCCCGTATATCTCGAGATAGAGCTTTCCAAACGTAATCGCATGTGCCCGATCAGACCTCTTGATCGCTTCGTGCATATATGCATTGCTGAGAGTAAACGCATGCTTTGCCCACAACCCAAGTACACCGAGAACGACAAGTCCTTTGAAGGAGATGAAGAGCAGCGCTTGCCAAGATAGAGGCATGTCAGAACTAGTCAGTCCATAGCCATACACTGATAGGGCAACAGTTGCGATTATCGAGATAAACAGTACAAGGGTGCCATGAACCGTCCACTGAGCTGCCTTTCGCCTATAGTTCTTTTCGCGATCTTCAAGAACCTTGAGCGCAGCTGTCACGTATTCGGGAACCTTTGCTTCGATCTTCTGTTGAACTTTTCGCCTGCTCTCCTCCTCAAGTTCGGCAAGCCTGGCAGCTAGAGCTCTTTCTCGCGTATCAATGGCAGCATTCCGCTTGGCTATCGCTTCTTCAACTGACGAAAGCCGAGCCTGCGCATCCGCCAATAGTTTATTGTTGTGATCAACCTTGATTCGAGATTCATCCTCAAGATTCCTAAGAATTTGCGTGCTTGTGTCGATGGCGGCATTAATGTCATTCAAAAGACGCTTCCTGCCTTCAAGAAGCGACTCATCACCCTCCTCCGCCAGCCTTCGCGTGCTTTGAATCTCCGACTCCTCCCGACGAACATACTGCTTCCATTGAGCCCTTCTCGACACTGGGAGAGCCTTAACAATGTTAGATCGAATCCTACTCGACGAGGCGGACGAAACGAGTTTATCAACTAGCTCATTGCTCGCTTTAGCAAGGAGTTTAGCAAGCAAGTCAGGATGAACGAGAGGCAGAACTTTACTCAAAGCGTCACCGTTTGCCCGGCCGAGAATGACTCGCAACTCTTCGTGTGAAAAGAGAGAGAATGCTCGATTGGCCAAATGCTGGTCTAAAAGCCGAAGAACGATATCTGCAGCATCGTTGTTCTTGGTCGTCAGCAACGATGCGAAATCCTTGTCGGACGCATTAACTAGTGCTTGCCGAGCGTCCGCTTCAGGAGCGGTGAGTATTTCGTCGATGAGTTCACTCATTTAATCTTTACACGGGCAACTATTTATTTTAGGCCGGTAGATTCCGGGTTGAATTTGCCACACTTCGTCGCAAGGCGAAAGAATGGCGAACGTGTTTTGAGCACGCCGAAGCACAGATGAGCGAGCTATTTCCTTGCTGCGCCAAGCGCAGACATATTGCTTTTACCCGCGAGTAGAAGTCGGGCGCAGAGCAAACCATCGAATCCGCAGTGATGATAGCTATTCACCACAGGAACGAAGAGATAAGGTGCCAGACAGCAACGCCACAGTGCCATCTGGCGAAATTGCATTTCGACACCTTAATCCTCTCTTTAACTAATATTGTTCGAAATTCTCTTTTTATCTATTGATTGAAGAAAAACAGCCTTGTCATAGCCCTGCTCCTTCAAGCCGCCCCCTCGAAACAGAGTAAATGCAGAGGCCAAGCAGTCCCTCACCCACTCGAGCGATGTACCTTGGGCCTTGAAATAGTAGATAGACAATAGTTTAAAAAAAAGCAACTCCGCGATCAGACTATTCTTTCCAACATCAACCAAAAGCTGCTTGGCTGCAGCGACGCCGCTCTTCGTTAGGGTATCAAGAGACAACATCACCACCAACGTCCTAACTAGCAGACTCTCTCGCGGCACTTTCTCGGCCAAAAATTTATCAAGCTTCGGAGTGGCCAAGCTCTCGGACATAATCAGCGACATTCCTAGCGGCAGCATCCAGCGGCAGAATTGCTGAAACTTCTCGGCAGATAGCCCTCCCATTAGTTCTGGTGACTCTTTTGCCATCAGATTGAAATCCGTTCGAGAGAGCTTATCCAACATCGATATTATTGTCTTGCTCCACAATTCCAATGCTCTATCCAGCGATTTTCGCTTGACCTCAATGTCGTCGATTAGCTCACTGTTTCGCAGAACCACTGAAAAAACCCGTAAGGCAGCGATAAAAGTAAGCTCCGAGCCTGTCGGCGCTACGTAAGTCCTCCGCCGCGCCTCATCATGATCCAATGATGCAATGGAGGGCTGCTCTACTTGCTCCACCAATTCTTGCCTTCGATCCTCTGTTAATGGTTCAGTTAGCACCTCAAGCTCTAAAGATGCCATATTTCCACCGTTAAATATTTCACTGCCGCGTTCAAATTTCTCAAAGCTAGACAGCTCGACATCCATTCCACTTGACAGCAGCAATTCGTCGCAGACCTTTTGAACTTGCTCGAGAACATCTTTCCTGTCGCGATGCAACCCTGTGAGCAAATCAAATTCAACAACATAATTTGCAATTCTTCCGGAATCTAAAACTCTCTTCCAAAACTCCGGAAACTCTGCAAATTTTCTTGCCAGGAAAAAAGCTCTAAAGCAATCAAACTTAAACGCAATTTTTTGACCGCGCTCGTAAATCAATCCTTTTCTCAAGAGTTCATCTGTAAACCCTCTAATAGAGACATTTAATCCTTTGGTCTTGAAATAAGAGACAACAAAAGCCTCAAAGTCAATTGCTGAAATCCATTCAGCATCATCGCAATCTAGCTTAACTGCAAACTCAGTTAGAAAATGACGTTGGATAATAGAATCAAACTCGGATCTTGCTTTTGATTCGCTAAATTTTTCTAGGAGACCATCAATTAACGCTTCAATCGCAGATGCTTGATTTATAAGGTTAGCTGTAGGCTGTTGCTCAATCACCCACAGGAGCACTGATACTAAAAAAGGAGTTTGCGGCACTTTCAGTTGGGTTAACAATCTGCTGACCGAGCTTATTTTCTCTAAGTAGCCATTTTCGTCACCAAACCATTTTTTAGCCAACTCCTTTATATGCCTACTTTTAAGAGAATGCACATAAGCGACCACTCGATCTCGCCCGAAATTCGGGAGCTGCTCGATTGCCAAGTCGTCCACCAACTCCTCGGAAGACGAAATAATATATCGAACTTTTGGATAATCCAGGCAAAACTCTCTTATTACCTTTGCATGACTATCAAACACCACATTGTCGAACCCAATCACCATAGCACCAGCTTTCATTAGTTCGACCAGCTCTTTCCGGCGGAGCTCATTACCAATAAACTCAATGATTTGACCGATAATAGATGCGGTCGTAATCTTCGGCAATACTGACATGTCTACCACGACGCCCAATCGGGCAGCCGCGTGAAATGTCATAAATTTATTAACCACCATTTGATACAAAAGAACTGTCTTTCCAGATTCGCGCTTTCCAATTATTAGAACATCGCGCGAGTCCTGTTCAATATCAACAAGGGTTAGGAGCTCCCCTTCTTCGTCGCCCGAAATTTCGTCTCGTGCGAAACTTTGTTTCTCGCTCTTCCTGCCTAGTGGCGGCTCGACGAATATGGCCCCAACTTTCTTAGGTGCGATTTCGGACGCGGAGAACGACAATAATCTGGAATCGGCATTTCCTTGAGCGGCATTAATTGCAGCTGGTGGAATAAAAAAGTTTGCCCCTAAGCTCCCTTCACTCACTTTGAACGAGCGAACACCGCCTGGCGAAAATCTTGGCGCCGAATCAAAATCATCCCGCTGGGAATAATATTCTCGCGCATGGACAATCCACTCCAGCGATTCAAAATCCAATTCGATAATTGAATATCCATTGAAATAGTTCCTCGACTGATAAACGCACCCGGTATTGCTAATAAAAATATTTCCTAGGCTACTTCCCAAAGACACTGCGCTGGTATTGTGATTGTGCCCACACAAGAGCGCATTGAAGTTCGCGGCCAGTGCTCTCTGGACATTACTCCGCTCATGGTGCGATAGCCATTCAAGCGTATGATGCATCAACGCTATTTTGATATCACAATGCTCAATTTCCGCAATAGCCATATCAATCTGTGCTTCACCTAAAAATAGCTTTCCATAATCGGCATCTCCGCCTCCGCGCGTCAGCCAGGCGCTATTTAAGGATGCAACCCCCACAGTCCGTCCGTCTATTGCGTACTTTTTCGTGTAAAACAAAGGGTTGCTTTCGTAGGCCCCTTTTACGGCGGACGTCGCAATCGCAACATAACCCGACAAGTGGTTCCATATTTCCGACTTTGGTGAGGCAATAGATTTTGTTATCAAATCCGCGACTTTTTCGACAGTATCTGCCGACTCAAAGACAGGTTTGTATATAGAATCTCTTGCTTTGAGATTAATATCATGATTGCCAGGACATATGACTATCCCAACGTCGCTACCAATCACCTCTTGCAACGCCTGGAATTTTTCCCTGATCGAGGATTGATTTTTATCGGAGGTATCTCCTCGATTTGCCAAATCTCCCGAGCAAAGAACGAGATCTATCCTTGACGCATTCTTTTGTTTTTTCAAGTCACGCAAAAGTGCGCTGAAAACTTTCGCGTGGTCGCCGCGATCCTCAGAGTGATGAATGTCAGAAATATGAACAAGGCGCATAACTTCCCTTTCTTTATGTATTAATTCCAAGACGTCAGATTCAAAACATATAATTATTATTAATAAACACTTGACACCCCAATTTCGCCAACAAAACCGTGACTCACACTCGGCTTAGAAGGGGCGCACCCCCGCGAAAATGGCGATAAAAGCCAGAGAAAATTTGACGATAAATCTGTTCATTATTTTTTTCTAAGTTCTTTCGCAAGTCGGAGGGTTATTGGCGAGCGATGCTGGGATCTGCGATCGTCTGAACATGGCAGTGCAGCCACTACCGTTCAAATAAACTATTAGCGTTATGACGACGCCGAATCGCCTTATTAAATCTGAACATCAAAGCTTCAACACATCCCTCGCCAACACCTCCGCGCAAGCCTCTCCCGCCTTCGCCAAATATCCCTTCAACAACCCTGCCCCGTTCTCCAGCAACTGATCCTTCGTCGGCGGATTCTTGTCATCCCCCTGCCCCCCTGTGCAGGCCGATTCCGCCACGACAGTCTTCGTCGCCGCATCAATCAGCCGCAACCTAGCCGTATAGCTGACCCGGTAATGCGCCCAATCAGTCGGGTAGTAATTGAACATCCACGTTAGCGTCTTCACGTCCAAAACATAATCGCCGCCTGGACTGGCGGCGACTACGGTTGCGACATCATCTTTAGCGGCCACGCCAGAAGCGTTCACAGCCGTGGTGTTCTTCAAGCTGGCTAGCTTGCTTTGCAGCCCGGCAGAGATCGCAATCGCTGGATCTTCGATGCCGTTTTCTTTAACGATGGTATTGCCCTCCGTGACCATGGCGGCGGCGCCTAGCATCGCGAATGCCGCCTTGCCAGCGGTAAAGGCAGTGAAGTCGGGCTGGCCATAGCGGGAGGAAACGATGGATTTTCCTTCCAGCTTGCTCAGGGAATCTTGGGAGATAGGTGCGTGCTTGACGGTCGTGCAAGCGCCGAGGGAGAGGACAACTGCTGCTGCGATAGTGATACGGAACATCAACATCTCGTTCTAAGGTTGCAGGATAGAAACTCTCTATCTCGGAAAGCGCTTATGCGCGCGTTACTCCGAGTCCCGACCGATGATGCGGATTGTGCTGTCCGGTGCTTGGGCTGCTCTTGCGGTGTGATGCCCGCCGACCTTGCCAAAGCTGATGCACAAGCAAACCGCAAATGACAACTTGGCTTAACGAATCGAAGCTGATCGCGTTGCCCTGAAGCGAGACTTCAGGGGCCAAGGTCGGCCAAAGATTCCAAATGTTACCTTAGTTACTAACTTTGATCCACGGTAGATCTAAAGCTTCATGCAAGCAGCTATAGACAAGCAGATATCGATCTGTTGATTGCGCTCGCTCTTTCTTAGTTTGAATGTCCCTACGCGAGGGCCTCAATATCCGCCGAGCTTTCCTCTCATTTCCCCTCCACACTCCCCCACCTCCCCGCAATCCCCCCCGCCGCCGCCTTCATCCTCTCCACCACCATCCCAAACCTCTCCACCCCCAACCTCTCCGCCATCGCCGTCACCGTAATCGCCCCCAAGGCCACCCCACCCTCCGTCAACACCGGCACCGCCACCGCACTAGTCCCCGGCATTAACCCCATTGCCGCATGCGCAATCCCCTCCCTCCGCGCCACCTCAACCCGCGCAATCACATCCTCCACCCGTTCCCCCATCACCTCCAGCCTGGCCGCATTCCCCCGCACTAACTCCACACTTTCCTCCCTTCCCAAACTAGCCAACAACGCCACCCCCGACACCCCCACGCCCAAAGGCCGTCTAACCCCCACCTCAATCGACAGCACCTGTATCGGATGCCTGCCCGTCCGCCGGCCAATACAAATCGAATCGTGCCCATGTCGAATACTCAAAAACACCGTATCCCCCACCTGATCGGCCAGTTCGCTCATATAAGGGTCCGCCAGCGTCAGCAGCGGAAAGCGTCTTGTCCTGGCAAGCCCCAGCAAACTGATCTCTTGCCCGATCAAATACCGTCGCGTTTCTGAATCCTGTTCAACCGCGCCCTCTTGCACCAGCGTCTTCAGCAAGCGATGCACGGTGGGCCGATTCAAGCCGGACATGCGTTCCAGATCCACCAGCCTTACCCCGCGCTCTTGTCCGCAGGCAATCAGGCGCAACAGCGCCAAGGCTCTGCGTACCGTCTGCGCGCCGGATGCGCTTTTATCTTCTGATTCGCTCATGTGGCCTCCGGTTTGATAATGGATTTGGGCGTCTGCTGAATACCGCGCTTGGTGACGATGGGGCCTAGCGATGCGTAGTTGGGGCCGCCGATGCGGCAGATTGGGCGTAGTAATGCGGTATCGATCTTGCCGTCTTGCAGCAGGCCATCGCGTATATGGAACATCGCCACTTCGCCCACGAAGAACTCCGCGCCGGTGTCGCCAAACGGGGTGACGCTATGAAAGCGGCATTCCAGGCTGATGGGTGCGGCGGCAAGTCGCGGGGTGTCGATGACGGCGCCGGGAAGCACGGTTAAACCCAGCACGTCGACTTCGCTGACTTCGGGCGGGTGTTCTTGGGCGCTGTCGTGCAGGGGATCAAGCAGGGTTTCGTCGCCGACGTTGACGACGAAGTGGCGGTTGGCCAGGATGTTCTCGGCGGTGTCTTTGCGCTTGCCGGCTTTGCGGCCGATGTTGACGCCGATCATGGGCGGTTTGTTTGAGACGAAGGTGTAGCAACTGAACGGCGCCAGGTTGACGCCGCCGTGGACGTTGACGCTGCTGATCCAGGCGATGGGCCGGGGCACGACGATGCCGCTCATCAGGCGGTAGGTTTGTTCGGGGTTCAGGTCGCTGGCGGGAAAGTGCATGGTGGGTCTGGCTCCGTAGTCCGGATATTGAACATTCAACAGTGAATAAAACCGCGTGCGCAATAGGCGCCCAGGGTAATTCTGCGGCGAAACGCGGTCATGCCAAAAGCCGCCCGCAAAGCGACCTGCCAAAAGAGTCCAACATCCGGAACTTTTCTTGAAATTCGGATTGTTCAGCGGCGCCGGAATTTCTAGAGTGTCGTCAAACACAACAAACAAAACGTGATGACACGACCAGGAGACAAACCATGCATCGCAATGCGCTTCGCGCCTGCGCCACGGTGGCGCTGACCGTTCTGACTTCCATGGCGCACGCCGCGTGGCCCGAGAAACCCGTGAAGATCGTGGTGCCCTATCCGCCGGGCGGCAATGTGGATGTGGCGGCGCGGCTGATCGCGCCGGGTTTGCAGGCGGCGTTTGGGCAGCCGTTTATTGTCGAGAACAAGCCGGGTGCGGGCGGGATGATTGCCGGTGAGCAGGTGGCGCGGTCCGAGCCCGATGGCTACACCTTGTTCATGGCGGCGAACGGGCCGCTGCTGTTCTCGCCGCTGATTTTCAAGCGGGATGCGTACAAGTGGGATCGGGACTTTGCGCCGATCAGTTCGGTGTCTTACACGCCGCTGGTGTTGCAGGTGAAGCCGGGCTTGCCGGCGCAGACGCTGGCGGAATTGCTGGCGTTGGCGAAGAAGGAGCCGGGCAAGCTGAACATGGCGTCGCCGGGTGCGGGGACCACGAATCATCTGGTCAGCGAGCTGTTGCAGTCGTTGACGGGCGCGCGTTGGACGACGGCGCAGTACAAGGGCAACGCGCCGGCCACAACCGATCTGTTGGGCGGGCAGGTGGATTTCAACTTTGATCAGATTTCGGTGGCGCTGCCGTATGTGAAGGAAGGCCGCTTGCGCGCGTTGGCGGTGACGACGGCCAAGCGCGTGCCGTCGATGCCAGACGTGCCGACGTTTGCGGAAGCGGGTGTGCAGGGCATGGAGGCGGCCACGTTTACGGGGCTGCTGGCGCCCAAGGGCACGCCGCCGGATGTGCAGAAGCGCTTGAGCGAAGCGCTGACGAAGATTCTGGCGCAGCCGACGATCATTCAGCGTTTTGATGAGCTGGGCGCCGAGGCGCGTGGCAGTACGCCCGAGGAATTTACGCGCTATCTGGCGGCGGAAGACGCGCGCTGGACGCCGATCATCAAGCGTGCGGGCATCACGGCGAACTAAGGCCAGACCACCGCCTGGCCTGACGCGCCAGCACCCACGCCCTGACAACCGAGCGCATCGCGGCCTTGCCTGGTCATGGCCGCGATGCCGCCCCACCCTTCTTTCCACACGGAACCCGCCATGAGCAGACGCAGCATTTACGCCGAAGGCTTCAGCCACAAGAACCCCATTCCCGCCGCGTGCCGGATTGGGCCCATGCTGTATTCGGGCAGCATCCAGGGCACCGACCCCGCCACGGGCGCGTACGGCGCGACGTTGGAGCGCCAGTGCGAACTCATGTTCGAGCACGTGCGGCGCATTGTTGAGGCGGGCGGCGGCACGCTGGATCACGTCGCCAAGATGACGGTGTGGATGCGCGACCGCAGCCAGCGCGCGGCGCTAAATGCCGTGTGGCTGCAAGCGTTTCCGGATGCGGCTAACCGCCCGGCGCGGCACACGATGCAGGCTGATCTGGATGGCGACAAGCTGATCGAATGCGATTTTGTGGCCGTGATCGGGTAAGGGAGACAGACGATGACTCAAAGCCAAATGGATCAGAGCCAAACGACTCAAAGCCAAAGTTCGCAGAATCAAGCTGCGCAGAATTCAGCGTCGCAGAAGCAAGCGCCGCAACATTCCCCCTCGCAGTACCAACCCTTCAATCCCCGCCCCACTGCGCCCGCCACTCGCCTGCCGCCTAAGGCCTGCGACAGCCAGTTTCACGTATTCGGCTCCGCAGACCGTTACCCGGTTCGCCCCGGCGCGGCGTATGAGATGCCCAGCGCCACCATCGAGACCGCGCTGGGCCTGCACCGCCTTCTGGGCATCGAGCGCGGCGTGATCGTGCAGGCCACCACCTACGGGGCGGATCACCAGGTGGTGTTGGACGGCCTGGCCGCCGCCGGCCCGTCGTATCGCGGTTGCGCAAATGCGGTGGTGCTGGCCGAGCGTGACGACGCCTACATTCAGAAGCTGCACGATGCGGGCGTGCGCGGGGCGCGGTTCACGCGTCAGGGCTTGGGCATCAGCATGGCGCCCGCCGTGTTTGACCGCGCCATTGCGCGCATTCGTGAACTGGGCTGGTACGCCAAGTTTCAGCCGGAGCCCGACGGCATGATGGCGCAGGCGGCGCAGTTTGACCGGCTGGATATTCCGGTGCTGCTGGATCACATGGGGCGTGCCGATCCCACTGCGGGCGCGGCAGATCCAACTCGGCAGTTGTTGGAGAGGTTGCTACGTCGCGGCAACTACTGGGTGATGTTGTCGCTGACGGAAAAAATCTCACGCGGCGGCCCGCCTTGGGACGACGTGACGCCGCTTGCGCAAGCGCTGATCGCCGCCAACCCCGACCGCGTGGTGTGGGGCAGCGACTGGCCGCATCCCGTCTCCACCAAACCCACGCCTGACGAGGGCCAGTTGGTGGACCAGTTGGCGCGCTATGCGGGCGACGCCGCGACGCTTAAGAAAATCCTGGTGGACAACCCCGCTCGCTTGTTTGGATTCGACGAATGAAACTGCTGACTTATACGCATGAAGGCCGCACGCACTTTGGCGCATTGCGCGCACGCGACCAGATCGTTGCGCTGGACGGTCAGCGCCTTGGCCACGGCCAGGGCTTTGCCAGCCTGCGCGCCGCACTGGAAGCCAACGCCCTGCCCGCGCTGGCGACGTTGGCCGACGCGCTTACCCCCACGCACAAGCTGAACGAGGTGCGGCTGTTGCCGCCCATACCCTCGCCAGAAAAAATCATCTGCGTCGGCGTGAACTACGGCAAGCGCAACGAGGAATACCAGGACGGCAGCGCGCCGCCCGCCTACCCCAGCGTGTTCCCGCGCTTTCCAGGTTCGTTCGTGGGCCATGGCGAACCTTTGCTGCGCCCACCGGAATCCGAGCAACTGGATTACGAAGGCGAGATCGCCATCATCATCGGCAAGGCCGGCCGCCGCATTGCGGCCGAAGACGCCTGGAGCCACATCGCGGGCCTGACCTGCCTGAACGAAGGCACGGTCCGCGACTGGATCAAGCACGGCAAGTTCAACGTAACGCAGGGCAAAAACTTTGACGCCAGCGGTTCGATGGGGCCGTGGATGGTAACGGCGGACGAATTCGACCCCGCCGCGCCGTTGACGGTGACCACGCGCGTAAACGGTGAACTGCGCCAGCAAGACGCTACCGACAACCTGATGTTTCCGTTCGCGGAACTGATCCGCTACATCTCCATCTGGACCACGCTGCAACCCGGCGACGTCATCTCCACCGGCACCCCCATCGGCGCAGGTGTGCGCTTCACGCCGCCGCGCTTCTTGAAGCCGGGCGACGTGGTAGAGGTGGAAGTGGCCGGCATCGGCGTGTTGTCCAACCCCGTGGCCGACGAAGTCGCCGCGCACTGATCAGGAGCCGTTCATGCTTAACGACGACGACCGCGCCCGCGCGGCCAGCCTGCTGCTTGAAGCCGAGCGCAGCGGCGTGCCCACCACGCAGCTTGACCAGGCGTTTCCCGGCATTGAGATTGCCGATGCGTATGCCATCCAGCAACGCAACATCGACCAGAAGATTGCCGACGGCGCCAAACTGCGCGGCCATAAGATTGGCCTGACGTCCAAGGCCATGCAAAGCACCGTGGGCATTGACGAGCCCGACTACGGCCATTTGCTGGACACGATGTTCTATCAGGATGGGCAGACCATTCCCACCGACAAGCTGATCGTGCCGCGCGTGGAAGTCGAGCTGGCTTTCGTGCTGGGCAAGCCCTTGCGCGGCCCGGATGTGAGCCTGTTCGACGTGCTGGATGCCACGGATTACGTGGTGCCGGCGCTGGAACTGATCGATGGCCGCAGCAAGTATCCGCGCCGCATCGTGGACAACATTGCCGATAACGCGGCGTGTGCCGGCATCGTGCTGGGCGGCCGGCCGGTGCGGCCGATGGATATTGATCTGCGCTGGGTTGGCGCCCTGCTTCTGAAAAACGGCGTCATCGAGGAATCCGGCGTGTCAGCGGCCGTGCTGGGGCATCCGGCGTTGGGTATTGCGTGGCTGGCGAACAAACTTGCGCAGCACGACGCCGGGTTGGAAGCCGGGCACATCGTGCTGGCGGGGTCTTTCACGCGCACCGTTGCGGTCAAACGCGGCGACACGCTGCATGCCGACTACGGCAAGCTGGGCAGCATCTCGGTGCATTTCTCATAAGGCGGCGCGCATGGAACTTCCGATCAATACGTTTAAACGCGCCTTGCGTGAACAGCGCCATCAAACCGGGCTGTGGGTGACGCTTGGGAATGCGAACAGTACCGAACTGGTCGCGGCCAGCGGCTTTGATTGGCTGCTCCTGGATACCGAGCACACGCCCGTGGTGCTGCCGACGGTAATGGCGCAGTTGCAGGCGGCTGGCGCGTATAAGAGCCATCCGGTGGTGCGCCCGTCTTGGAATGACAAGGTGCAGATCAAACAGTATCTGGATATCGGCGCGCAGACCTTGTTGCTGCCGTATGTGCAGAACGCGGACGAGGCGCAAAGCGCGGTGGCCGGTATGCGTTATGCGCCGCGCGGCGTGCGCGGTGTCAGCGGCACGATGCGCGCGACTCGGTATGGGCGTGTGGCGGACTATATGCACCGGTGCGAAGAGGAATTGTGTTTGCTGGTGCAGGCCGAGACGGGCGAAGCGCTGGAGAATCTGGACGCCATGATTGCGGTGGATGGCGTGGATGGGGTGTTTATAGGCCCCGCGGATCTGGCTGCCAGCTTGGGATATCCCGGCGAGCCGCATCATCCGAAGGTGGTGGCCCACGTGGAAAGCGCCATCCGGCGGGTACGCGCGGCAGACAAGGCGCCGGGGGTGTTGACAGGGGATGAGGCGCTGGCGCGGCGCTATATCGAGGCTGGGAGTTTGTTTACGGCGGTGGGCGTGGACGCGGCGATCTTGGTGCGGCATTGCGATGCGTTGGCGGAACGGTTCGCGGGTATCTAAGGCGGGCGTTTGTCGGCACGGCGATCTTGTCTGCCTCGTTCTGGGCGGAGCAAAGCCGCTGGGCCACATTTGGCCCGATCAAGCCAAATTTGACCCGCTATAACTCCTTGATAAAGCGCTGCTTATTTTTTAACGGGCCAAATATGGCCCGTTTTGCGTTGGAAATCCCGGCAATTCCGGGTGATTGGCGCAACGCAGCGCGGGCGGCGTCGCGCAAATAGCCCATAAGTCATTGATAGCGTTGACGGTTTTACTTTTCCCTGCCGGCATGGCACGGATATTGCATTAATCCTCACAGCCCTTCGTTTTGAAAGCGCAGGGTCGATTCATTTGCGACGCTGGGCGCTACTGAATGGCGTGACGTGCTTTACACGCCGAATTGATCGCGGAGTTGATGATGAGTTCGCATGCAAGCTCTTTCGCCCACCAGGCTCGGCTGGCGGTGTTGGAAACGATGGCGGTGCCAGCAGGTACTTGCCGCGCTTGCGAGCGCAGCGGAATGCCGATCTTGTTGCTGCGCAATGCGCCATTGCCGCCAAGATCCTCACCGTCTTGGACATCGTCGTCGCCGTCGTCCCCCTTCGATCCCGAACAAGACCGCGTACGCATCGATATGCAGCCGGGTAACTATCGCGTACTGCGCGAAGGGTTTGTGTATGTGCTGCTGGATCAGGAAATCTGGCACGCGTACCAAGTCACCGCCGACGGGCACATGCGCCAATATGATCCGTACCGAATGCCCGAGGGCACGCCCCGCCCCTTGTCCAAGGCTTGCACGGGTGTAGGGCACGACGTGCGCGCTTCGTTCATACACGTCGACACCAAGGCCTACAAGGAAGCGTGGATCGCGTTCTCGCAAGACCGGTGGCCTGAGCCGGTGTTGGATGCCTACAAGGCGCAGACGGCGCCATCCGCGC
>NZ_JCBAMR010000054.1:0-29907 GCF_059760425.1 Achromobacter sp. RT286_PF | reverse complement strand
GCCCCGCGCCGTGCGCGGGGCAGCGTTCTATCAAAGGTCTTCGTTTTCAACCGCCTTGGGCATCAGGTAGGCGGTCAGCAGGCTGGACAGCCCCGCCATCACCCACAGCACGAAGAACGACACCGTGTAAAAGCCCACGCGCCCGGTGGGCACGTGCCCGAAGATGGCCACATCCAGCGGGTCGATCAGCGCGAAGATCAACGCGCTGCCCATCGCCGCCGCCAAGAACGACGGCCACAAAATCCACATCAATGAACGCAGGCCCATCTGTGCTCTCCCTGGTTAAGGGTTGGCTTGCGCGGCGCGTGCGCCCTCGCTTGCCCGGGGTGCGACCTGTTCGATCACCAGGCCGCGCTTGACCACGCCGTCCTGGATCGGCTCGTGGGTGAAGTTGCTGTAGGCGAAGTAGATCGTGATGAAGCATCCGATCATGGCCGCGAAGGGGCCGGCCATCAGGATCCACGGCCAGGGCTCGCGGTACCAGGGCTTGGGCGTGGGCAGGGATGAGGCGGTTGTCATGGAAAGTCCTTGAATCGGGCGAAGCGGGCTTAATCGGGTACGTAGAAACTGGCGGCTTCGTCGGTCTGGATGGACCGGTTTTCGCCGTCGTGGCCGCGCGCGCGCAGCGTGATGGGATGGGCGCCCGGCTCCACGCCGGCGGGCGCGCGGATCACCATGGGCACCAGCTTGTTGGCGGCCGGCTCAACCTCAACCATGTCGGACCCTTGGCGCCCGGCCATCACTTGCAGGCCCGGCATGCCGTCCGCCGACAGGCGCAACCGCATGGCGGTGTCCGACGTGTTGATGATTTGCAGGCGGTAGACGTTTTCGATCTGCCCGCCGGCCACTTCGCGGCCCAAGGCGCCCCGGTCACGGATGACGTCGACCCGCAAGGGGTTGCGCATGGCCAGCGACGCCACAAAGGCCACGGCCAGTATCAGGATCAGCGTGCCGTAGATCAGCACGCGCGGGCGCAGAAGATGCGAGCGCGCGCTTTTGGCGCTCAGGCCATCCTGCATGGCGCGGTCGGACGTGTAGCGAATCAGGCCGGGTTCGTACTGCATCTTGTCCATGACCTGCTCGCAGGCGTCGATACAGGCGCCGCAGCCGATGCACATGTATTGCAGGCCGTCGCGGATGTCGATGCCGGTGGGGCACACTTGCACGCACAGGCTGCAATCGACACAGTCGCCCAGGCCGGCCGCCTTGTGGTCCACTTTGCGCGAGCGCCCGCCGCGCGGGTCGCCCCGGCGCTTGTCATACGTAACCACAAAGGTGTCCGGGTCCACCATGACGCTTTGGAAGCGGGCATAGGGGCACATGTACTTGCACACGGATTCGCGCATGAAGCCGGCGTTGCCCCAGGTGGCAAAGCCATAGAACAACATCCAGAACCATTGCCAGGGGCCGAGTTGCAGCGTGAACAGTTCATGGCCCAGTTCGCGGATCGGCGCGAAATAGCCGATGAAGGTCGACCCCGTCCACCAGGCCAGCGCAATCCACAGCACATGCTTGGTGATCTTTACGCGCGCCTTGTGCAGGCTCCAGGGTGCTTCGTCCAGACGGATGCGGGCGATGCGGTCGCCTTCGACCTTGCGCTCGATCCACATGAAAATTTCGGTGTAGACGGTTTGCGGACAGGCGTAGCCGCAGAACAGTCGGCCGGCGACGGCGGTGAACAGGAACAGCGCCAGCGCCGAGATGACCAGCAGCACGGCCAGGTACACCACGTCTTGCGGCCACAGCACCAGGCCGAACAGATAGAACTTGCGCGCGCCCAGGTCGAACAGCACAGCTTGGCGGCCGTTCCATTGCAGCCAGGGCAAGCCGTAGAAGATCAGCTGCGTGATGAAGACAAACGCGATGCGCCAGCGCGCAAAGTTGCCGCTGACGGATCGCGGATAGATCTTGCTGCGCACGCCGGCCAGCGTCTGCTCCAGGGTTTCGGCCCCGGGACGAGGCGGACGTGTGTGCGGGCGCCAGGGCGGCGGGTCGCCGCCAGGCTGCGTGCCGACGCTTGCGGTTGACCCTTCATCCATATGCTGCTCCGTACTGTAAGTCCAATGACGTGAAGGGCCGCCGGGCGTCCCTTCACCTATGCGCCGCCGGCCGCGTTACTTGACCGCTGTGGTGCCGCCGACCGCCGCGGTACCGACCGCCGCGGTATCGACCGCCGCGGTGCCGACCGCCGCCTGCCCGCCCGCTTCCGGCTTGTTCGACAAGCCCCATACCCACGCCGTCAACACCTTGATCTGCTCGGGATTCAGGATGTGTTCGTGCGCCGGCATGCGGTTGTCGCGACCGTCCAGGATGGTCTTGACGATGGAGGCTTCCGACGAGCCATACAGCCACACGTCGTCCGTCAGGTTGGGCGCGCCCACCAGCTGGTTGCCCTTGCCGTCCACACCGTGACAGGCGACGCAGAAGTTGCCGAACTCGCGCTTGCCACGAAACACGCGCACCGGGTCCGCCGTCAGCCCCGACAAGGACCGCACATACTGCGCGATGTCGCCGGCCGTCTTGGCGTCGATCGCGGCCTTCCACGGCGGCATCACGCCATGGCGCCCTTCCTTGATGGTCTTCATGATGGTTTCGGGCGAACCGCCGTGCAGCCAATCACCATCGGTCAGGTTGGGAAAGCTGGGGCCGCCCTTGGCGTCCGAGCCATGGCACTGCGCGCAGTTGTTCAGGAACAGGCGCTGGCCGATTTCACGGGCGCCCGTGTCCTGCGCGATCTGCGGCACGGTCATCGTTTCAAACCGCGCGTAGATGGGGCGCACGGCCTCGGCCATCTTGGCCTGCTGCCGCGCCACTTCCTCGGTACTGCTGTAGCCCAGCTGGCCCTTGTACGAACCCAGGCCCGGCATGAAGAACAGATAGCCCAGCGCGAACAGGCACGCCAGCAGGTACATCCACGTCCACCACGTGGGAACAGGATTGTTCAGTTCGGTCAGGTCGCCGTCCCAGACGTGGCCGGTGTCTTCCACCTGCCCGGCGGCCGGCTTGGCGCCCAGCCAGCGGCGCTGCGTGTACAGCAGCCACACGCACCAGACCACGCCGCCCACGGCAACGACCGAAATGAAAATGCCCCAGAAGCCATTGACGAAATCGCTCATGACCGATTCGCTCCATCTTGTTGTGCCTGTCCGAATTCATCGGGCAGTGCGAACGGCAACATGGCCGATTCGCGATTGGCGCTCTGGCGCCCGCGCGAGCAGGCCCACCAGACGATGCCGAAAAAGGTCGCCATGGAAATGGCGGTAATGAATGCGCTCAGGATGCCCAGCATGATCAGCCTCCCGAAGCCGCCGGCACGGCGGGTTGTGCAGCGGGTTGTGCAGCCGATTGCGCGGCGGCCTTCTTCGCCGCTTCGGCCGCCCGGGCCTCTTCGGCCTGCTTGGCGCGGCGCACGCCCACGCCCAGGCTTTGCAGGTAATCGACCAGCGCGTCTTCTTCCGTCTTGCCCTCGATGGCCTTGGGCGCGCCGGCGATCTGCTCGTCCGTGTAAGGCACGCCCAGCTTGCGCAGGGCAAGCATGCGTTCAGACACGTTCTGACCGGTGATCACCGTCTTTTGCAGCCACGGATACGCGGGCATGTTCGATTCGGGCACCACCTTGCGCGGGTCGCGCAAGTGGATGCGGTGCCAATCGTCGGAATAGCGTTCGCCCACGCGCGCCAGGTCGGGCCCGGTGCGCTTGGAACCCCACAGGAACGGATGATCGAAGACCGATTCGGCGGCCGTCGAATACGAACCGTAGCGCTGCACCTCGGCGGCCAGCACGCGCACTTGTTGCGAGTGGCAGCCCACGCAGCCTTCACGGATGTACACGTCGCGGCCCATCAGCCGCAGCGGGCTGTAGGGCTCGACGCCCGCCACCGGCTGCGTCGTGCTGTGCTGAAAGAACAGCGGAATGATCTGCACCAGGCCCGCGAAGGACACCACCAGGATGCTGGCGATGATCATCCAGCCGATGTTCTTCTCAAGCGTCTGGTGAGAAAAGAAGCCAGTTTTTTTGTTGGCCATGATGTCCTCGTCAAACAGTGGCGGGCACGGCGGGCGCGGCGGGTGCGGCGACCGACGGGCGAGCGGCATGGGGATCGTCAAGCGGAATGGCGGGGTTGACCGGCTGCGCGCCGCGCACCGTCTTCCACACGTTCCAGGCCATCACGAACACGCCCGACAGGAACAAGGTGCCACCCAGCAAGCGGATCAGGTAGTACGGAACCCGGGTCTTGAGCTCTTCGACAAAGCTGTAGACCAGCGTGCCGTCGGAGGCCGTGTCGCGCCACATCAGGCCCTGCTGCACCCCGGCAATCCACATCGCGGCGATGTACAGCACCACGCCGATGGTGGCGATCCAGAAGTGCAGTTCGATGGCCTTCACGCTGTACATCTTTTCGCGGCCATACAGGCGCGGTATCAGGTAGTAGAGCGAGCCGAAGGAAATCATCGCGACCCAGCCCAGCGCGCCGGAGTGCACGTGGCCGATGGTCCAGTCCGTGTAGTGCGACAGCGCGTTGACGGTGCGGATCGACATCATCGACCCTTCGAACGTGGACATGCCGTAGAACGACAGCGCGGTGACCATGAACTTCAGGATCGGGTCGGTGCGCAGCTTGTACCAGGCGCCTTGCAGCGTCATGATGCCGTTGATCATCCCGCCCCAGGACGGCGCCAGCAGGATCAGCGAAAACGTCATGCCCAGCGATTGCGTCCAGTCAGGCAGCGACGTGTACAGCAAGTGGTGCGGACCCGCCCACATGTACGTGAAGGCCAGCGCCCAGAAGTGGACGATGGACAGGCGGTAGGAATAGATCGGGCGGCCGGCCTGCTTGGGCACAAAGTAATACATCATGCCCAGGAAGCTGGTGGTCAGGAAAAAGCCCACCGCGTTATGGCCGTACCACCACTGCACCATGGCGTCCTGCACGCCGGCGTACGCCGAGTACGACTTCCACATCGACACCGGCATTTCGATGTTGTTGAAGATGTGCAGGATGGCGATGGTCAGGATGTACGAGCCGAAGAACCAGTTAGCCACGTAGATGTGCTTGGACCGGCGCTTGATGATGGTGCCGAAGAACACGATGGCGTAGGCGACCCAGACCAAGGTGATCAGGATGTCGATGGGCCATTCCAGTTCGGCGTATTCCTTGCTGCTGGTAAAGCCCATGGGCAAGGTGATCGCGGCGGCGACGATGACGATCTGCCAGCCCCAGAACGTGAAGGCGGCCAGCTTGTCGCAGAACAAGCGCGCCTGACAGGTGCGCTGGACAACGTAGTACGACGTCGTGAACAGTGCGCTGCCGCCAAAGGCGAAGATCACCGCGTTGGTGTGCAGCGGGCGCAGGCGGCCGTAGCTGAGCCATGCGGTGTCGAAATTCAACTGCGGCCAAATCAGCTGCGCGGCGATAAATACGCCCACAGCCATGCCGACTATGCCCCACACCACTGTCATGAGCGCGAACTGCCTCACGATCTTGTAGTTGAAGGTATCGGCCTTGCTTGCGATTGCGGGGCAATCGTTCATCACCCTTCCCCTAAAGTAACAAATAGCTCCAGGCTTGAATGATGGGACTAGGCACACAAGTCGACGTTGATATGGATCAAGCGCACAACGGCCAGACAGGGAACGCGGCAATGCCGCAACGGACTCACGCGCGCGCGGCCTCAATGGCAACGCGCGCGCGGGCGCCCAGGCGCCGAAGAACCGGGGTGTCGGGAATGGGTGGGCGGGGTTTGCGCTTAGCCGCGCGAGCCGCGACCGCTGTCGTCGTCGCGCAGGATCGCCGTGCCGGCGTTGTCGGTATCGTCGTACTGGCCGTTGAACACGGCCCACCACAGCGATACGCCGATGGCCAGCACGAACAGCAGCGACAAGGGCAGCAAGAGATAGAGGATGGTCATGGCGCGGTTTCCAGCGCGCCGACGGGTGCGCTGCCCACCGACCAGTCGCGGCGGCACAGGCGCCACGAGTTATAGGCCACGGCCAGTGAGGACAGCAGCATCGTGATGGCGGCCAGCCAGGGTTGCACCCAGCCCAACAACGCCAGCGGCGTCATCAGCAAATGCCAGATCAACGAGCCGTACAGGTTCTGGCGGGCTTTCTCGCGCGCCCGGCGCAGCAGCGCGCCCAGCGCGGCGTCCGACATGGTGGGGTGCGCGGCCAATGCCGAATGCGCGGACGCCATGGCGGTGGGCACCGCCATCGACATCGCACAGGGGCAGCTCATGACCAGCAGCGCCACCATCACGGGCAGGCTGTGGGCGGGGTCGATGGCCGCCCAGCCGATGGCGGCGGCCAGCGCCAGCACCACCTGCGCCAACACGAAGCGCGAGGCCAGCCGATCGGCGCGCGCGCCCAATTCCAGCCGTTGGGTTTCCACGCGCTGATGCCGCAGGCCGCCCGCCGCGTCGCCAAAGGATTGACGGGCGCACAGTTCCAGATAGCGCGCGGTCAGCAAGAACGCCACGAACATCGTGACGGAATCGAAATAGACGTCGCCGCGCCCGGTCCAGGTGGCGTGAACGCTGGGAACAAACGCCGCCACGATGCCCAACGCAACGGGCACGTCCATGCCCGCGCGGCCGTGGCGCAGGTTGTCACCGGCATGGCGCCAGATGGGCCAGGCCGAATACAGCACCACGGGAATGGTCAGGGCGAAGCTGGCCCAGTTCATCAGCACGATGGCCCAGTCCAGCGTTTCCAGCGCGTCGGCGGGCATGCTGTCATGGCGCAAGTAACCGGGCCACGCGAACATCATGACCTGCATCATGGCGAGCCACGCCAGCGACAGGCGCACCAAGGCGTGGCGGCGTTGCTGGCGGTCAGCGTCGGACAGGGACGCCGGGACGGCGAAAATCGATTTTGCTCGCATGCGCCGATGGTACCCAGCGGCGAAGGCCGGCACCTTGATCTGGATCAAGGCGGCATTTCCGGCGTCCAAGCCAGCTATCGCAACGCGCCGCGCTTTTTCAGGTCGGCCACCCGCTCGGCGCAGATTCCCGCTTCGGCCAGCACCTCTTCGCTGTGTTCGCCGAACGCGGGCGCGGCGCGCGGCGTGTCCGCCTGGCTGCGGCCGAACTTGATCGCCTGCGCGAAGCCCCGGTAGCTGCCAACGACCGGATGCGCGAATGTGGAGATCATCTTCTCGGCCTGCACCTGGGGAAAGTCGAACATGTCTTCAACGCCGCGCGCGGCGGCGCAAGGCACCTCTTCGCCAAACCAGGCCTCCCATTCCAGCGCAGTGCGCGCGCGCAGCGCTTCATGCAGGCGCGGCACGATTTCGTCGCGATGCTCGGCGCGCTTGCGCACCGAGTCGTAACGCGGATTCGCAGCCAGGTCCGCCAGCCCGGTCTTCTCGCACAAGGCCTGCCAGAAGTGTGGCGTGTTGGCCGAGATATACAGATAGCCGCCGCCCGTGGGGTGCAGGCCCGTGATGCCGCCCGAACGCATGTCGCGCCCGATCTCGCGCGGTTCGCCCTCGGCCCAGACCAGCCGGGCCGATTGCAACGCCAGCGCGCTGCGCAGCAAGGACACGCCCACGAACTGCCCGCGACCGCTGCGTTCGCGTTCATACAGCGCCGACGCCACCCCGGCCGCCACCATGGACGAGGCGTAGTAATCCACCACCGAGCCGTACAGGATCTCGGGCGGGCCTTCCGCCTTGCCCTGCAACGCACACATGCCCGTCATGGTTTGCAGCACCTGGTCGTAGCCCGCCTTGTCCTTGAGCGGACCGGTTTCCCCATAGCCGGTGACGGCGCAGTAGATCAGCCGGGGGTTCACCTCGGCCAGCTGCTCGTAGGCGATGCCCAGGCGCGCGGGCACGCTGGGCCGAAAGTTGTGCACCAGCACGTCGGCCTGGCGCGCCAGGTCGTGCAGCACGGCCAACGCGTCGGGCTGTTTCAGGTCCAGCACCAGCCCGCGCTTGCCCCGGTTCACGCCCAGGAAGGCGCGGCTTTCGGTGTCCAGCGTGGACGGGTACTTGCGCAGGTTGTCGCCCGTGGGCGGTTCCACCTTGATGACGTCCGCGCCCTGGTCCGCCAGCAGCGTGCAGCCATACGGCCCGGCGATGTAGGCGCTTAAGTCCAGCACGCGTACGCCCGCCAGCGGGCCACCGGTACAAACGTGTTCAGTTGCCATCATTGCTGTTGCTCCGTGCCGTCCAGCCCCAAGGCCTGGGCCGAACGCAGTATCGCTTCGGCGCGGCGCAGGAACGGGCCGTCGATCATGCGGCCGTCCACCACGAATGCGGCGACGCCTTTGTCCGATGCCTCGCGCGCGGCCTTCACCACGCGGGTAGCGTGGGCGATTTCTTCATCCGTCGGGCGAAACGCGGCGTTGACCAGCGGCACCTGGCGCGGGTGAATGCAGCTTTTGCCCAGGTAGCCCAGGCTGCGCGCCAGCTCGGCCTCGGCGCGAAAGCCCGCTTCGTCTTCGATATTGGCAAAGGCCGAGTCATAGGCAAACACCCCCGCCTCGGCCGCCGCCATGCGCAGCGCAAACATCGCCTGCTGCACGGCCACGTTCTGCCGGCGGCTGATGCCGGCGGGTTCGAAAAGATCCCCCAGGCCCAGCTGCAAGCCGGCCACCGACGGATGCGCGGCCGCCAGGCAGGCCGCGCGGCGCAGCGCGCGGGGCGATTCAATGTTCAACAGCAACCCGACCGGTTCATTCACCTCGTTGGCGGCACGCGCCTGTTCGATGGCGCTGGCCGCCGCCACCACGTCGGCCTCGCTTTCCGCCTTGGGCAGATTCACCAGATGCAGGCCCGGCCGCACCACCGCCTGCACGTCGGCATGAAAATGCCCGCTGTCCAGCGCGTTGACCCGCACGATCAGCGTCTTGCCCGACGCCGCGGTCTGCGGGTCGGCCAGCATGCGGGCCAGGTGCTCGCGCGCTTCGGCCTTGCGCGACGGGGCCACGGCGTCCTCCAGGTCGAACGACAACGCGTCCGCGGGGCCGCTCAATGCCTTGGCGAATAACTCGGGACGGGAACCTGGAACGAACAGTTTGCTTCTCATGCTTGCGCTCTTGTGACGGAGGTTGAATCGGGGTCGTGCTTATTGAATGGATATGTTCCGGTCGCGCGCCACCTGCTTCCACTTGGCGGCGTCGGCCTGCACCAGATCGGCAAACTGCGGCACGGTCAGTTCGGCCGGCACCGCGCTTTCCTCGGCGAACATGGCGCGCATCTTGTCGTCGTTGACGATGGCGCGGATCTCGGCGTTCAGCTTGTCGACCAGCGGCGCGGGGGTGCCGGCCGGGGCCAGCACGCCCCACCACAGTTCCACCGAGTAGCCGGGCTGGCCTTCACCGATGGTGGGCAGGTCGGGATAGAACTGCGACCGCTTGGGTGACGTGACGGCCAGCACGCGCAGCTTGCCGCCCTTGAGCAGCGATGCCGTCGACGCAAAGCTGCCGATCACGAAATCGACGCGGCCACCGGCCAAATCGTTCAGCGCGTGCGACATGCCCTTGTAGGGCACGTGCGTGAACGCCGTCTTCTCGCCGCCCGCCAGGATTTCGCTGGCCATCTGGTTGACCGAGCCCAGCCCGGCGCTGCCGTAGGTCAGCTTGCCCGGTTCTTTGCGGCCAACAGCCAACAGGTCGGCCATGGATTGGTACGGCGAGTCCTTGCCCACCACCAAGGCCATCGGGCTGCGCGCCAGCATCGCCACGGGCGCGAAGCTGCGCACCACGTCGTACTTCAAATTGGTCTGTACCGCCGCGTTGGTGGTCAGCGTGGACGAAGACAGCATCAGCACCGTGCCGTCCTTGGGTGCGCGCGCGACATATTCCGCGCCAATCGCCCCGCCCGCGCCGGGCCGGTTTTCAACAATGACGGTGTTCGACAGGCGCGCCCCCAGCTTTTCGGCCAGCACACGTGCGAACACGTCATTGCTGCCGCCGGGCGGAAACGGCACCACCATGGTGATGGTGGGCGGTATGGAGGCGGACTGCGCCATGGCGGTCGCGGGCGCGCCCGCGGAAACCGCCAGCGTCAGGCTCAGGGCCAACGCGGGTATGGCCGCGCGCAGCGTGTGCAAAGTCAGGTTCATCGTAGGTCTCCTCGGTGTCGGTCTGTTCCGGCGGGCGTGGCACGCCCGTCCCGCAGCCGCTTTTCGTTGTGGTCGTCTCGCATACTAGGACCGGCCACTGATGATATAAAGCGAGGATTCTTAAAACACTACGTGAGGATTCCTGATGAAGATCGAATCTTTCCGTACGCTCAATGCGGTGCTGCGCGGCGGCAGCTTCGCGGCGGGCGCCGCGGACATGAACCTGTCGCCCAGCGCCGTCAGCTTGCAGATGAAGCAGATGGAGCAATACTTCGGCCAGCCGCTGTTCGACCGGTCGGCGCTACAGGTCAGGCCGAACGCCTTTGCCGCCGAAGTGGACGCGGTGCTGCAGGACGCGCTGGCCCGGCTGGACGAACTGCGCCGGCGCAGCACGCCCGCCGTTGAAGGGCGCGTGCGGCTGGGCACCATCGAACCGTTGCAGGTCACGCTGCTGCCCCCGCTGCTGCGCAAACTGCGGGAACGCTATCCCCAGCTGGACGTGCGGCTGGTGCGCGGCCGCGCCACCGAATTGACCGAGAAACTGAAAAAAGGGGAAATCGACGCCGCGATCATCACGCAGCCGGAGACGGGCGGGTCCAGCCGCCTGGTGTGGACGCCGCTGTTTCGGGAAACGCTGGTCCTGATCGCCCCGCCCGATTCCACGGAAACGCGCGTGGCCGAATTGTTCCAGCGCTACGAATGGATCCGCTTTGACAAGACCACTATCGGTGGCCGACTGGCCGCGCGCTATGTGGCGCAGCACGCGCCGCACGCGCGCTGCCGCATCGAAATGCAGTCGCTGGCGGCGCTGACGGCGCTGGTGTCGGCAGGGCTGGGGGTGTGCGTGCTGCCCGAGCCGGGGCGCAACCTGCTGGACGTGCATCCCGTGCGCGTGTTGCCGCTGGGCAAACACGCGCCGTACCGGCAGATTTCCTTTGTGTGCCGGCAAGCAGACGAAGAGAACCGGCTGGTGCAGGCGCTGCTGGAAGGTGCGCGGCCTTAGCTGGGCTCTCCCTGCTTGGCCATATCGATAAACGCGCGCAACGCCGACGATACGCGACGTTGCCTTGGGTAATACAGCATGAAGCCGGCAATTGTGGGGCACCAGTCATCCAGCATGCGCACCAGCCGGCCCGATTGCAGCAGGTCGCGCACGTAGTATTCCGGCACGCAGCCGATGCCGATGCCGTCCACCGCCGCGCGCACTTCCGCGTGCACGTCGCTAAGCGCGATGCGGCCGGACACGTCCACCTCAACCGCCACCCCGTCCTTTTCAAATTCCCATTTGTAGTAGCGCCCGCTGGGAAAGCGGTAGCGCACGCACTCGTGGCCCAGCAGGTCGTCGGGATGGCGCGGCAATGGCCGGCCCGCCAGGTAGGCGGGCGACGCCACGGTCGCCGCGCGCAGGCTGGGGCCGATCGGCACGGCCACCATGTCTTCCGGCACGGCCTCCAGCAAGCGCACGCCGGCATCGAAACCCGAGCCGACGATATCGACAAAGCTGTCGTCCTCGGCGATTTCCAGGCGGATATCCGGGTACGCCGCCAGGAAGCGCGCGGCCATCGGCATCAGCAACATGTAGGACGCGGCGCGAGACGTGTTGATCCGCAGCGTGCCGGACGCCGAACCCCGAAAGTGGTTCATCTCTTCCAACGCGTCGCCCAGGTTGGCAAGGGCGGGAAGCAGGCGCTCGGCCAGGCGTTGGCCGGCGTCGGTCAGCGCCACGCTGCGCGTCGTGCGGTTGAACAGGTTCACGCCCAACCGCTCTTCCAGGCTGCGGATCGCGTAGCTGACGGCGGACGTGGACAAGCCCAGTTCTTCGCCCGCGCGGCGAAAGCTGCAATGCCGGGCGACGGCGGCGAACGCCGCCAGGTGAGACAGGTTATCCGCCTGCATGATTATGCAAATTCCTTCAATAAAGCATGCGGAAATTCTAGCTTGATAGCGGAAATGCCGAGGAATATTGTGAACGTCTGCTTAACAAATTTAATTCGAGTCCACCATGATCCAAGCCCGTGGCTATGCCGCCCACAGTACCGACACCCCGCTCGTTCCGTTCAGCTTCACGCGCCGCCAGCCGGGCGATGACGACGTGCTGATCGACATTCTTTACAGCGGCATTTGCCATTCCGACTTGCATCAGGCGCGCGGCGACTGGGGCAATTCGGTGTTCCCGATGGTGCCGGGCCACGAGATCGTGGGCCGCGTGGCGCAAGTGGGCAAGAACGTCACCAAGTTCAAGGCGGGCGATTTCGCGGGCGTGGGCTGCATGGTGGATTCCTGCCTGCATTGCAAGGCCTGCCGCTTGAACCTGGAGCAGTACTGCGAGGAAGGCGCCACCCTGACCTATAACGACAAGGAACGCGGCAGCGACCAACTGACGTTTGGCGGCTATTCCGACCGCATCGTCGTCAAGGAACACTTTGTTGTGAAGGTGTCTGACAAGCTGGATCTGAAGGCCGTTGCTCCGCTGCTGTGCGCCGGCATCACCACGTATTCGCCGCTGCGCCACTGGAAGGTCGGCCCCGGCCAGAAGGTGGGCGTGATCGGGCTGGGCGGGCTGGGGCACATGGGCGTGAAGTTCGCCCATGCCATGGGCGCACATGTCGTGATGATCACCACTTCCGCCGACAAGGGCCGCGACGCCAGGCGCCTGGGCGCCGACGAGGTGCTGGTGTCGCGCGACGCAGAGGCGATGGCGGCGCACGCGGGCACGTTCGATTTCCTGTTGAACACCGTGCCCGTCAGCCATGACGTGAACCCGTACCTGGCGCTGCTGACGCTGAACGGCACGATGGCGCTGGTGGGCGCGCTGACGCCGCTGGACCCGATTCCGGGCGCGAACCTCATCATGGGCCGCAAGTCGATTGCGGGCTCGGCCATCGGCGGCATGGAAGAAACGCAAGAGATGATGGACTTCTGCGCCGAACACGGCATCGTCAGCGATGTCGAGATCGTGCCGATCCAGGCCGTGAACGAGGCCTATGAACGGCTGGTAAAAAACGACGTGAAGTACCGCTTCGTCATCGACATGGCGTCGCTGGCGCAAGAGGCGGCGGCCGCTTAAGAGCAACAAGGCGCGGGCGCTGCCCCCCGAGGGAAAAAAAAGGGTGCCCGAAGGCACCCTGAATCCACCCTACAACAGCACCTACAACTGCAAAGCAATCTATCCGTGCGTCACCCGGTCAGCGCTCACCGGGTGACGCACCATGCGTTCAAGCAATCACGCATTCAAGCGTTCAAGCCACCTTCTGTTCCTTGCCGTGTTCGAACTGGGCTTCTTCCGTGGAGCCCGTCAGCGCCGTGGTCGAGGACTGGCCGTTTTCAATCGTCTGCGTCACGGCGTCGAAGTAGCCGGTGCCCACTTCGCGCTGGTGCTTCACGGCGGTGAAGCCCATTTCGGCGGCGGCGAATTCCTTCTGCTGCAATTCCACGAAGGCGCTCATCTGGCGGCGGGCATAGCCGTGGGCCAATTCGAACATGCCGTAGTTCAGTGCATGGAAGCCGGCCAGCGTGATGAACTGGAACTTGTAGCCCATGGCGCCCAGCTCGCGCTGGAACTTGGCGATGGTGCCGTCGTCCAGGTTCTTCTTCCAGTTGAACGAGGGCGAGCAGTTGTACGCCAGCAGCTTGCCCGGGAATTGGCGATGGATGGCGTCCGCGAACTTGCGGGCATATTCCAGGTTGGGCGTGGACGTTTCGCACCAGATCAGGTCGGCGTACGGCGCGTAGGCCAGGCCACGCGAAATGGCTTGATCGATGCCGGCCTTGGTGCGGAAGAAGCCTTCCACGGTGCGCTCGCCGGTGATGAACGGGCGGTCGTTTTCGTCCACGTCGCTGGTCACCAGGTCGGCAGCATCGGCGTCGGTGCGGGCCAGCAGCACGGTGGGCGTGCCCATCGTGTCGGCCGCCAGGCGCGCCGACACCAGCTTGGCCACGGCTTCGCGGGTGGGCACCAGCACCTTGCCGCCCATGTGGCCGCACTTCTTCACGGACGCCAACTGGTCTTCGAAGTGCACGCCCGAGGCGCCGGCGTCGATCATCGCCTTCATCAGTTCAAAGGCATTGAGCACGCCGCCAAAGCCCGCTTCGGCATCGGCCACGATGGGCGCGAAGTAATCGATATAGCCTTCGTCGCCCGGGTTCTTGCCTTCCATCCATTGGATCTGGTCGCAGCGCGCCAACGAATTGTTGATGCGGCGAACCACTTGCGGCACCGAGTTGGCGGGGTACAGCGACTGGTCGGGATACATCTCGCCGGCCAGGTTGGCGTCGCCGGCTACTTGCCAGCCCGACAGGTAGATGGCCTTCAAACCGGCCTTGACCTGTTGCATGGCCTGGTTGCCGGTCAGGGCGCCCAGCGAATTCACGAAGGGTTCGCTATGCAGCAGTTCCCAAAGACGGGTGGCGCCACGTTCGGCCAGCGTGTGCTGCACGCTGATCGAGCCGCGCAGGCGGATGACATCCTCGGCGCTGTAGTCGCGCTTGATGCCCTGCCAGCGGGTGTTCTCGGCCCAGTCTTTCTGCAAATTGCGGATTTCGGTTTCGCGAGTGCTCATGGTGATGCTCCTGGTCAGTGATAAGAAGACTTCAAAGATTCGCGTCTTGCATTGCGTGAATCGTTGGACAAAGTCTATGCCTCTGCTGCAAAGCAAGGTGGGCTTGTGTCTTATAGAAGACGAAAAATATTTACCTATAAAATCAATAGGTTGAAAGCAGCATTTCGCATCACGAAACGCTTTTGTCATCTATGAAATGCGCTTTGGTTGCGTAGCAGCAGGAACTTTCACATGACGAGACTTACATTTCACAATGCGGAAAAACAGCCTTTTTTGCAGCGCCTACAATGCCGCTATTCCCCCAGCTATTCCTGATTTGCCATGACCCTGTCGCACGGCCCCCTGGGCCAGAGCGTGGCCTACGCCTCGCAATACGATCCTTCGCTGCTGTTCCCCATCGCGCGGTCGCACAACCGCGCGGCGCTGAACCTGACCGCCGGCAACCTGCCCTTTACGGGCGTTGATCTCTGGAACGCCTACGAGCTGTCCTGGCTGGACGCCAAAGGCAAGCCGCGCGTGGCAATGGCCACGTTCTCGGTGCCGGCCGACAGCCCCAACATCATCGAATCCAAGTCATTCAAGCTCTATCTGAATTCGTTCAACCAGACGCGGCTGGTCAATTCCGCCGCGCTGCGTGGGCGGCTGGAACGCGACCTGAGCGCCGCGGCCGGCGCGCCGGTGGGCCTGGACTTCTTCCTGCCCCAGCGCTTTTCCGAATTGCAGATGGGCGAGATGGACGGCATCTATATCGACAAGCTGGATATCGAGATCAACACCTACGAGCCGGCGCCGCAAGTGCTGCGCACGCGGCCGGGCGACGTGGTCCAGGAAACGCTGGCATCGCGGCTGTTGAAGTCCAACTGCCCCGTGACGGGCCAGCCGGATTGGGCCAGCGTGCAGATCCGCTACCGGGGCGCGCCCATCGACCGGGAATCGCTGCTGCGCTATGTGGTGTCTTTCCGCCAGCACGCCGAATTTCACGAACACTGCGTCGAGCGCATCTTCAGCGACATCATGCAGGCCTGCGCCCCCGAACAGCTGACCGTGTACGCGCGCTACACGCGCCGTGGCGGGCTGGACATCAACCCCTGGCGCAGCAACTTCGAAGCCGCGCCCCCGGCCGACGTGCGCACCGTTCGCCAATAAAGCCCACGCGGCGCGCCGCCTGGCGCGCGCTGCGGCTCGCCCGTTCTCACGCTTAGTTACACACGCACTGCCCGCCGCCGTTTTCGTTTATGGTTCGCACGGCATCAGGGCGGGCCGACCGGCTCGCCGCCACATCCGAACCTTAGACATTTCACTCCCCCAAGGAGGCGGCAATGCAAGTGCGAGATTGGTTTGTCGAGCGTCAACCCGAGTACGCGCAATGGAGGCAAGACCTGCATGCGCACCCCGAGTTGAGTTTCCAGGAACACCGCACCGCCGAGCTCGTCGCGGCCAAGCTGCGGCAATGGGGTCTGGACGTGCATGCCGGCATCGGCGGCACAGGCGTGGTGGCCGTGTTGCAGGGCGAACGGCCGGGCAAGCGCCGCATCGGCCTGCGCGCCGACATGGACGCGCTGCCCATGCAGGAAAAAACCACGCTGCCCTACCGTTCCACCCATGAAGGCACGTTCCATGGCTGCGGCCACGACGGCCACACCGCCACGCTGCTGGCCGTGGCGCAGCACCTGTCGCAAAACCGGGACTTTGCCGGCACCATCAACTTCATCTTCCAGCCCGCCGAGGAAACCCTGGCCGGCGGCGTCGCGATGATGGCCGATGGACTCTTCAAGCGCTTTCCGTGCGACGAAATCTATGGCCTGCACAACAACCCCATGGTCGGCAAGGGCCGCGTGGCCGTGCGCGAAGGCGCATTGCTGGCAGCCTGTGACGGTTTTGTCATCCGCGTGCATGGCGTGGGCTGCCACGGCGGCATGCCGCAACAGGGCAATGACCCGGTCGTCATCGCCTGCCAGTTGGTGGGCATGCTGCAAACCGTTGTCAGCCGCGCGCTGGACCCTCTGGAATCGGGCGTGGTCAGCGTCGGCATGATGAACGGCGGCACCGCGCCCAACGTCATCCCCGACCTGATCGAGCTGCGCGGCACGATCCGCACCATGAGCCTCGCCGCCCGCGAAACAGCCCTGCGCCGGGTGCGTGAAATGTGCGAGGGGCTTGGGGTCGCCAACGCCACCCGCATCGACGTCGAATTCGGCATGGGCTGTCCCCCGACCATCAATGCGCCCGGTCCGGCGGCCACCGTCACGGCGGCCGCCACGCGCGTCGTCGGCGCCGACTTGGTCGATGACCGCATCACCCCGTTGATGGCGGGAGAAGATTTCGCGTATCTGCTCCAGGAATGTCCGGGCGCCTACTTCTTCGTAGGCCAGGACGGCCACTTCTGCCATCACCCGGAATACGACTTCGACGACGACATCCTGCCCACGGGCGCGGCCGTCTTCGTTGAGATCGTGCGCGACCGCCTGGGCTGATCCGCCCTTTTCCCTGGCTGTTTCCCTTAGCTTTTCCATCCACGGACGCGCCGCTGCGGCGCGCCCGTGTTCCCTTACGCCTGTACGGCGCTTGCAGGAGTCCGTGATGACGCCTCCGTCTTCCCCCGCTTATCAAGTTTCCGCCGCCATGCGCCGCCGCGTGGTCATTGCGTCGGTGCTGGGCAACGCCTTCGAATGGTTCGATTTCGCCATCTACGGCATGTTTGCCGCCGTGATATCACGGCTGTACTTCCCCACGGGCGACAACGCGACGTCGCTGCTGCTGGGGCTGGCCACCTTTGGCGTGGCTTTTGCGGTGCGACCCATCGGCGGGCTGGTGCTGGGCATGTACGCCGACCGCCACGGACGGCGGCGCGCGCTGTCGCTGATGATCCTGATGATGGCGGGCGGCACCGCCATGATCGGCGTGCTGCCCACCTACGCGTCCATCGGCATGGCCGCCAGCGTGCTGATGCTGGTGGCGCGCCTGATCCAGGGCTTTTCGGTGGGCGGCGAATATGCCAGCGCCAGCGCCATGCTGGTGGAGTTTGCGCCGCCCAACCGGCGAGGCCTGTACGGCAGCTTTCAGATGTGCTCGCAGGCGCTGGCGTTCTCGGCCGGCGCGGGCGTGGTCTATCTGCTGTCGTCCAACCTGTCGACCGCCGACCTGGAAAGCTGGGGTTGGCGCGTGCCGTTCCTGTTCGGCATCCTGATCGGGCCCATCGGCTATTACCTGCGTACCCAGGTAGACGAAACGCCCGAATTCCGCAAGTTTCAGGATCAGCGCGTCAAGCCCACGCAGACCACGCTGCGCACGCTGTTCTCGCGCTATCCGCGCGAACTGACCGGGTCGTTCTGCATTGTGGTCACGGGCACGGCGTCCAATTACGTCATGCTGCTTTACTTGCCCCTGTTTGCCGTCACGGAGCTGGGCCTGACGATGGGCGACGCGCAGCTAAGCAGCGCCTTGGCCGCCGTGTTGCTGCTGGTGTTGTGCCCGCTGTCCGGCGCGCTGTCCGACCGCCTGTCGCGCCGCGCCCTGATGCTGCCGGCCACGTTCGCCTTTGGCGTCGTCACCTGGATCATGATGGCGCGCGTGCTGCAAGAGCCGTCGTTCGCCACCCTGCTGCAAGCACAGTTGGCGGCGGCGGCGTGCATGGGCGTGATGTGGGGGCCGACGCCCGCGCTGATGACCGAGATCTTGCCGGTGAACCTGCGGTCCACGGGCGTATCCCTGTCGTACAACCTGGCCGTGATGCTGTTCGGCGGCCTGGCGCCTTTTATCAACACCGCGTTGATCCAACGTACGGGTGACCTGATGGTGCCGGTGTACTACGTGGCGTTTTGCGTCTTCATCGGGCTGATCGGCTTGCTGCTGCTGGGGCCGGGCAAGCCGCGCGGCGATACCGGGCTGCACGCGGCGCTGCAAGAAAGGCCGGCGTAATGACGGCCTCGGCTTGAAAGCGGTGGCGCCGGCTCAGGGCCGGGCGACCGCCGCCCCCGCCATGACGGGATCGGCGCGGCGCGCCTGCACCGCGATCCATTGCGCCAGCAGCGCCGCCGCCGTGAATGCCACGCCCGCGCCCACCCACGGGCCCTGGCGGAAACCGGCATCCAGCAAAATGCCGAAGGCCAGCGGCCCCAGCGCCGACCCGACGTCCATGCCCGAATACACCAGCCCATAGACCGAACCGGTCGAGCCCTTGGGCGTTACACGGCGGATCAACATGTCGCGGGACGGCGCGGCCACGCCCGAGCAGAAGCCGGCCAGGCCCACCACCGGCGCGGCCAGCGCGGCGGGCACCCAGCCCAGCGCCAGCACCACCAGCGTCAAGCCCGCCAAGAGCAGCGCAACCATCACGGTGCGCTCGGTGCGCGGGTTGGCCGACACCAGGAAGCCGCCCGCCGCCATGCCCACGGCCGAGGCCACCATGTAGCCGGACAGGGCCGAGCTGGCCACCACGTTGGACAAGCCATACAGCTGATCCAGCAACGGAATCGTGTAGTTCTGCACCGATGACAGGGCAATCGACGTGCAGGCGAAGAACAGGAACGCGCCCCACAGCGCCGGCTTGGACAGCAACGTGGCCAAGGTGGCCAGCACGCCTTCTTGCGGTTTGGGCGCCTGCGCGGCCGCGGCTTTGGCCGGGGACGCCGCCGTGTTGGTATTGCGGGTGTCGTCGCCCATGGCGTCGGCGCTTAGCGGCAAGGGGCCGCCCAGCAAGTGGCCGCCCAGCACGGTCAACAGCAGCACCACCGCCACCAACCCGGCGGCGCTGTAGGCCGCCACGCGCCAGTCGGCCAGCAGAATGATCGTGGTCATGAAAACCGGGGTCAGGGCCCAGCCCAAATTGCCGGTCAGCCCATGCGCCGAAAACGCGTGGCCCAGGCGCGACGCCGTGATGCGGTGGTTGATGATGGAGTAATCGGCAGGGTGGAAAACGGAATTGCCGATACCGCCGACGATAGCCGCCGCCATCAACATCGGGTAGCCGTTGGCCGACCCGATCAACACGCCCGAGAGCACGAAGCACGCCAGGCCGAACCACAGCACGGGCCGTGCGCCGATGCGGTCCACGACAAAGCCGGACGACGCCTGCCCCACGCCCGACACGACGTAGAACGTGGCCACCAGCGCGCCGACGCGCGCGAAGTCCAGGCCGAAGGCCGTGGCCAGCGACACGTTCAGCAGCGGCAACACCAGTTGGAAGAAGTGCGAGGCGGCGTGCGCAACGCCGATCAGCAAGATGGTTTTCCAGTCGCGCCGGCGAACGTCGGCTTCTGATGGAAGGATATGGGTGGCGGTGGTCATTGCAAAAAGCCGCGGCAGCGGCGCGTGGCGCAGGCGGCGAAGCCATGCGCGGGTTGTCTCCGGCAACGGCCGGGGAACCCGGACGTCGTGTTCATGGCGAATGCGGCGGCTGGGCCGGGCCGGATCGTGCCGGCCATCGCTCTTTGAGTATGTCGGCGGCCGTCCTGTCGCGAGCCGGGCCGCCGATTTGAAATTCAGGATACTGCCCGGTGGACCGGGCGCATACAGCACATACGGCCGATATGGCCGATATGGCCGATACGGCGGACCCGCCGTACACAACGCCTGCCAACGCCTACAGCGCCTTTTCGCGGATGGCGGGCCAGGCGCGTTGCAGGTAGTACAGCATCGACCAGACTGTCAGCACCGCCGCAACGATGATCAGTACATCGCCCAGCAGCTTGGTATTCATGCCGTAGATCGGCTGGTTGTACAGCAGGCACGGAATCGCCACCATCTGCGCAGCCGTCTTGAATTTGCCCAGCCGGTGCACCGCGACGCTGGCGCTGGCGCCAATTTTCGCCATCCATTCACGCAGGGCCGAAATGGTGATTTCGCGGCCGATGATGATCAGCGAGATAAACGCGTCGACACGGCTCAGGTCCAGCAGCACGATCAGCGCGGCGCACACCATCAGCTTGTCCGCGACGGGGTCCAGGAAGGCGCCGAACGCCGAGGTCTGGTTCCAGCGCCGGGCCAGCCAGCCGTCAAACCAATCGGTCAGTGCCGCGATGATGAACGCCCACGCCGCAAAAGAGTCGCGGGTGGGAACCGACATCCAGCTCTCGGGCAGGTAGAACAGCCCGACCACCAGCGGAATCATGGCGATGCGCAGCCATGTCAGGATAATGGGTACGTTAATTGGCATAGTGTCCGTATGCTACATCAGCCGGATGACGCTGGCTGTATCGGCGCGGTGGGTTGGCCGTGGGATGGCCGTGGGATGGCCGGGGGTTCGCCGTGAGTTGGGAGCCCCTACCCACGCAACGCCTCGTAGATGCGTTCCGCCAGGTCCTGCGAAATCCCGTCCACCGACGCCAGGTCCTCGATGCTGGCGGACGCCACCCCCGAAAACCCGCCAAACCGGGCCAGCAGTCGCTGCCGCCGCCGGGCGCCCACGCCCTCGATCTCTTCCAGCCGCGACACGTTGCGCGTCTTGGCGCGGCGCGCGCGCATGCCGGTAATGGCAAAGCGGTGCGCCTCGTCGCGCACCTGGGCGATCAGCATCAGCGCGGCGGACTCACCGCCCAGCGCCACGGGCGGCCGCTCGTCGGCAAACACCAGGGTTTCCAGGCCGACCTTGCGCCCTTCCCCTTTGGCCACGCCCACCAGTGTCTGGATATCCAGCCCCAATTCCGCGAACACCTTGCGCGCCACTTCGACCTGGCCCTTGCCGCCGTCGATCAGCACCAGCCCGGGCATCGGGGCTTCGCCGTCGGCCACCTTGGCGAACCGGCGCGTCAGCACCTGGCGCATCGCCGCGTAATCGTCACCCGGGGTGATGCCGGCAATGTTGTAACGGCGGTATAGCGACGGCTGCATGTCGTGGTGTTCGAACACCACGCAGGACGCCTGGGTGGCCTCGCCCGCCGTATGGCTGATGTCGAAACATTCAATGCGCAGCGCATCCAGCGCGGCCTCGTCGGTGTCCAGGTCCAGCGCCTCGGCCAGCGCCAGTGTGCGACCGGCGCGAGCGCCAGATTCGGTCAGTGCGCGCGCCAGGGCCATCTCGGCATTCTTGCCCGCCTGTTCCAGCCAGGATCGCCGCGCGCCCTGGGGCCGCGTCAGCATGCGCGACGGGCGCCCACCGGCCTGCTCGATCAGCAAGTTGATCAGTTCCGGGTCGGGCAAGGCGTGCGAACAGACCAGCACGGGCGGCATGGCGTTGTCGGTGTAGTGCTGGGCGATGAAGGCCTCCAGCACCTGCGGCGCGGCCTCGCCTTCGGCGTGCGTCGGAAAGAACGGCTTGTCGCCCAGGTGGCGGCCGCCGCGCACCATCGCCAGGTTCACGCAGACCTTGCCGCCCGCCACGGCCACCGCAATGATGTCGGTGTCTTCGCCGCTGGTGTTTTCCATGGTCTGCTGATGCAGCACGCGCGCCAGCGAACCCATCTGGTCGCGCAAGGCGGCGGCTTCTTCAAAGCGCAGCTCGCCCGCTGCCTGCTGCATGCGCGTTTCGATTTCGCCCATGACGTCTTTGGCCTCGCCGTTCAGAAAGCGCACGGCGCGCTGCACGTCGCGCTGGTATTCCTCGGCGTCGATCGCGCCTACGCAAGGCGCCGAACAGCGCCCGATCTGATGCAGCAGACAGGGCCGCGAGCGGTTGGCGAAGACGGTGTCTTCACAGGTGCGCAGGCGGAACACCTTTTGCAGGATCTGGATGGTTTCGCGCACGGCCCAGGCGTTGGGGAACGGCCCGAAGTACTGGCCGCGCTTGTTCGTCGCGCCCCGGTAGTAGGCAATGCGCGGCCATTCGTGGCCGGTGATCAACAGGTACGGGTAGGACTTGTCGTCGCGAAACAGGATGTTGTAACGCGGCTTCAGGCTCTTGATGAGGTTGTTTTCCAGGATCAGCGCTTCGGCTTCCGAGCGCGTCACCGTGACCTCCAGCCGCGCCACCTTCGCCACCATCTGGGCGATGCGCGGGCTGGCCAGGTTCTTCTGGAAATACGACGAGACGCGCTTTTTCAGGTCGCGCGCCTTGCCGACATACATGACTTCACCGGCCGCATCCAGGTGTCGGTAGACACCCGGCAGATGCGGCAGGTCAGCCAGGAACGATTTGAGATTGAAGTCGTCGGGCATTCTGATAACGGCTTTCGGCCTGCAAGGTATCCCAGTCGGGCGCATCAAAACGCGGCATCAGGCGGCGGATGCGTTCGACCGATTCGGGCGCATGCTCGAACGTCAGTCGCGACAGCAGGTCGTCGGCCAGGTCCGGGCGGTTGCACACCAACACCATGTCGCAACCAGCGTTGAGCGCGGCGTTGGCACGGGCCAGGATATCACCTGCGACCGAGGCGCCTTCCATCGTCAGGTCGTCCGAGAAGACCACGCCGTCATAGCCCAGGCGCTTGCGCAGGATGTCCTGCACCCACTTTTTGGAAAAGCCGGCCGGGTGCTTGTCGACCTTGGGGTAGATCACGTGCGCGGGCATGACGGACGGCAGCACGGCGTCGCCCAGCCACGCATACGGGGCGGCGTCGTCATTGAGGATGTCGTCCAGCTTGCGCGGGTCCACGGGGATCTCGTGGTGCGAATCGGCTTGCACATAACCATGCCCTGGGAAATGCTTGCCGCAGGCGGACATGCCGGCCAGCGACAGGCCCTGGATCAGGGCGCGCGACAGCATCGTGACCACGCGCGGGTCCGAATGGAAAGCGCGGTTCCCGATCACCTTGCTGACGCCGTAGTCCAGGTCCAGTACGGGGGTGAAGCTCATGTCCACGCCGCAGGCGCGCAGCTCGGCGGCCAGCACATAGCCGGCTTCCGTGGCCAGGCGCATGGCCTGCAAGGGGTCGCGGTCCCATAGCGTGCCCAGGTCGCGCATGGCGGGCAAGACGGTGAAGCCGTCTTCGCGGAAGCGCTGCACGCGGCCACCCTCGTGGTCCACCAGGATCAGCAGCGGCTCCTTGCGGGCCTTGTGGATCTGGCGCGTCAGGCGGGTCAGCTGCTTGCGGCTTTCGAAGTTGCGGGCGAACAGAATCACGCCGCCCACCAGCGGGTGGCGCAGACGCGTCTTTTCTTCTTTGGTAAGCGAGGTGCCCGCCACGTCGACCATCACGGGGCCGGGAGGCAGGACCACCTTGGATTTTTTCTTGGCCATGAGGCTGTCCTTATATCTGTGGGGCAAGCGGCGGGCGCGGGGCCGCGGCGCAAGCCGGGGCCGGGCTCGCGCCTACGGCTTGCGTTCGACCACCACGTAGGCGGCGGCCATGTCGGATTCGTCGGTAATGGATACGTGCGCGGCGCCGAAGCGCTGGCCATACCAGTCCAGCAATTCAGGGGCGATGACCAGCACCGGGCGCCCGCCCGGCGCGTTCAAGGTCTGCACGCGTCGCCAGGTCATGGGCATGCGCATGCCCAGCCCGATCGCCTTGGAAAACGCTTCCTTGGCGGCAAAGCGGGTCGCCAGAAAGCGGATGCCGCGCACCGGGTCGCGGGCGCGGCGCGCGTGGAATTTCAGCAATTCCTCGGCGCCCAGGATTTTTTCGGCAAAGCGGTCGCCGTGCCGTTCCAGCGCGCGTTCGATGCGGTCGATGCGCAACAAGTCCATGCCGATGCCGGCGATGGCGCCTGCGGGCAACGGGGCTTTGGGGGATTCAGACATGGGCGTCAACCAAAAACAGCAAAAACAGCGGCAAAAACAGCGGCGGGGAAAAGCGTCGTGCGTATCCCTGCGGTCCGGCCTGCGATCACAGGCCGCGCAGGGCCTTGAGCCGGGCTTGCACCATCACCGCCTTCATATCGCGCACGGCCTTTTCCCAGCCATCGAACACCGCCTGCGCCACGATGGCGTGGCCAATGTTCAGCTCGGAAATACCGTCGATGGCCGCCACCGGGGCGACGTTGCCCAGGTGCAGGCCGTGGCCGGCGTTCACGCGCAGGCCATGGCGCAAGCCTTCGGTGACCGCCACGCGGATGCGTTGCAATTCTGCCGCGCGGGCTTCGCCTTCGGCTTCGGCGTAGGCGCCCGTGTGCAGTTCGATCACCGTGGCGCCGGCCTTGGCCGCCGCCGCGATCTGCACCGGGTCTGCGTCGATGAACAGCGACACCCGGATGCCGGCCTGGGTCAGCAAGCCCACCGCATCCGTCACCGCGTCCATGGCGCCGGCCACTTCCAGGCCACCTTCGGTGGTCAGTTCGGTGCGCTTTTCAGGCACCAGGCAGACGTCGTTGGGTTTGACGGCGCAGGCAATCTCCAGCATTTCGGCGGTAATTGCGCATTCCAGGTTCATGCGCGTGCGCAACTGCGGACGGATGGCGTAGACATCCGCATCCTGGATATGGCGCCGGTCTTCACGCAGATGCAGCGTGATGAGGTCGGCGCCGGCGTCTTCGGCGCGCAGCGCGGCGGCCACCGGGTCCGGGTATACCGTATGGCGTTGTTGCCGCAACGTGGCAACGTGATCGATATTTACACCAAGTTCTATCATTGAGCGGTCGTCGTCACTTTGGTCGGTTCTTTCGTGGTTTCTTCCCAGCCGCCGCCCAATGCCTTGTAGAGCTCGACACGGTTGATCAGCGCGGCCAAACCGGTTTGCACCAGCGAAAGCTGGGCATTGAAGAAGTCCACCTGCGCGGTCTGCACTTGCAGGTAGCTGTCGATGCCATTGGTATAGCGCAAATTCGACAGTTCAAGCGTGCGCGAGGACGATTCCTGCAACGCGCGCTGCGCGTCCAGCTGCGCCCCGTACGTGGCTTCGCCCGCCAGCGCGTCTGACACTTCCCGGAACGCCTGCTGGATGGTCTGCTCGTACTGCGCCACGGCGATATTGTCGCGCGCCTTGGCCAGGTTCAGCCCTTCGCGGATGCTGCCGCCCGCGAACAGCGGCGTGGTGATGGACGGCGAGAAACTCCAGTAGCCCTGCCCGCCCTTGAACAGATCGCCCAGCGACGGGCTGGCAACGCCCAACAGCCCCGTCAACGAAATGGTCGGAAAGAACGCGGCGCGCGCTGCGCCGATGTTGGCGTTGGCGGATAGCAGCTGGTTTTCGGCGGCCAGGATGTCGGGGCGACGTTCCAGCAGATCGGACGGCAGGCCGGACGGCACCGTGGCCAGCAACTGGTCGCGGCCAAACGGCGCGGCCGGCGGCAGGTCGGCAGGCAGTGGCGCGCCCACCAGCAGCACCAGGGCGTTCAAGGCCTGCGCACGGGCTCGCGCCAGTTGCGCCAGGTCGGACGACGCCGTGTCCAGCAAGGACTTGGACTGGTTCAGATCCAGTTCCGAGGCCACGCCGCCGTCGAAACGGCGCTTGACCAGGTCATAGGATTCCTGGCGCGAGGCCAGCGTGCGTTGCGTCAAATCCAGCTGGACCTCGGCCGCGCGATAGTTGAAATACGACTGCGCGACGGAGCCGACCAGCGTGATCTGTACGGTTTTCTGCGCTTGCTCGGTCGACAGGTACTGCTGATACGCCGCTTCGGACAGATTGCGCAAACGGCCGAACAGATCGATTTCGAAGGTGGTCAGGCCGATACCGGCTTGGTACGAGCTGGAAATCGAACTGGAATCCGGCCCGCCCGCGCGCATGTTGGCCGGCAGATGCTGGCGCTGGCCCTGGATGCCGGCGCCGATGCTGGGCCATTGCGCCCCGCGTTGAACGCCGTATTGGGCGCGCGCTTCTTCCACGCGCTGTACGGCCACGCGCAGGTCGCGGTTATTGACCAGCGCCAGCGAAATCAGGCTTTGCAGGCGAGGATCGCGGAAGAATTCGCGCCAGCCCAGGTCGGCGGCCGGCGTGCCGGCCTCGGGCACAACGGCCGAGGCCGGCTGCGTGCCCAACGACGTGGGGTTGTTGTAGCCGCCGTATTGCACCTTGGGCTGATCGGGCCAGGCGCCCGTGACCGGGGCATCGGGACGCTGGTAGTCGGGCGCCAGCGAGCAGCCGGCCAACGCCACCGCCACAAAGGCGGACAAGGCGGATTGCTTGATCATCAGGGCTTTCATGCCTTGCCCTCCGGGCCACCATTGGGTTGAACGGGGGTGTATCCCGCGTCTGCGTCGGGCGAGTCGCCGGCTGCCTTCTTGGCCGCCTGCTCTTCTTCCCAGGCCTTCAATTCGGCGCCCAACAGGCGCGGGCGGGTCTTGAACAGGCCCAGCACCACCACGAAGAAGGTCGGCACGAAGATCACGGCGAACGGCGTGGCGGCCAACATGCCGCCCAGCACGCCCAAGCCGACCGCGCGCTGGCTGGCGGCGCCCGCGCCGGTGGCCATGGCCAGCGGCACCACGCCCAGGATGAACGCCAGCGACGTCATCAGAATGGGCCGGAACCGCAATCGGGCCGCTTCCACCGCGGATTCGTACAGCCCCATGCCCCGCGCGTACTGGTCCTTGGCGAACTCCACGATCAGAATGGCGTTCTTGGCCGCCAAGCCGATCACGGTCACCATGCCCACCTGGAAGTACACGTCGTTGGACATGCCCAGCGCGCTGACCAGCGCCACGGCGCCCAGCATGCCCAGCGGCACCACCAGCATGACCGACAGCGGGATGGCCCAGCTTTCATACAGCGCGGCCAACACCAGGAACACGATCAACAGCGACAGGCCCATCAGGATCGGCGCCTGGTTGCCCGCTTGCCGTTCCTGGTAGGACAGGCCCGTCCATTCGTAGCCGAAGCCTTGCGGCAGCTGCGCGACCAGGTTCTGCATTTCTTCCATGGCCTGGCCGGTGGTGTAACCCGGCGCGGCGCTGCCGCCGATACGCATGGATTCGTAGCTGTTGTAGCGCACCACCTGCACCGGCCCTTGCACCCACTCGGCCGACACGAAGGTGGACAGCGGCACCATGCCGCCCTGGGCGTTGCGCGCGTTCAGTTGCAACACGTCGGACAGCTGCATGCGATACGGCGCGTCCGCCTGGACCCAGATGTTCTGCATCCGGCCCATGTTGGGGAACTTGCTGAGGTAAGCCGAACCCACCGCCGTCGAGATCAACGACGCCGCTTCGTTGAAGTCCACGCCCAAGGCCGCGGCCTTGTCGCGGTCAACGTTCAGCGTCAGCTGCGTACCGGCCGCCAGACCGGTGATGCGCACCTGCGACAGCACCGGGCTCTTCATTGCCATGCCCATCAGCTGGCCGGTGGCCGCGGCCAAGGCCTCGGACCCGCCCGACCCACGATCCTGCAAGCGCAGGTCGAAGCCGGTGGCGTTACCCAACGACGAAATAGCCGGCGGCACCAGCGTGAACACCTGCGCATCGTGGATGCCCATCAACTGCTTCTGGAAGGCATTGAACGCGATGGCGCCCGCGGAGTCCTGCTTGTCCTTGCGGTCCTTGAAGTCTTTCAAGGTGGTGAACGCGATAGCGGCGTTCAGGCCGTTACCGTTAAAGCTGTAGCCCTGCACGGTGATGATGTTCTCAACGGCCGGGACATTGCGGAAATATTCCTCGACCTGTTCGATCACTTCAACCGTGCGGTTGGCGCTGGCGCCCGTGGGCAGCTCGATGTTGCTGATCACGTAGCCCTGGTCTTCTTCGGGCAGGAACGAGGACGGCAGGCGCAGGTACAACCAGCCCAGCAGCAACACCAGCACCAGGAAGGCCAGCATCATGCGGCCGCCCTTGTGCAGGATGCGCGACACCCAGTTCTGATAGCCGTGCGTGGTGGCGTCGAACTTGCGGTTGAACCAGCCGAAAAAGCCCTTCTTCTCGTTGTGGTGGCCCTTGGGCACCGGCTTGAGAATGGTGGCGCACAAGGCCGGCGTGAAGGTCAGCGCCAGCAAGGCCGAGAAGAAGATCGACACGGCCATGGCCACCGAGAACTGCCGGTAGATCACGCCCACGGACCCGCTCATGAAGGCCAGCGGCAGGAACACCGTGACCAGCACCAGCGTGATGCCGATGATGGCGCCGCTGATCTGCGGCATGGCTTTCTTGGTGGCTTCCTTGGGCGGCAGGCCTTCGGTGGCCATGATGCGTTCAACGTTTTCGACCACCACAATGGCGTCGTCCACCAGAATCCCGATGGCTAGCACCATCGCGAACATCGTCAATACGTTGATGGAAAAACCCAGCCCCAGCATCACCGCGAACGAGCCCAGCATGGCCACCGGCACCACCAGCGCCGGAATCAGCGTGTAGCGCACGTTCTGCAGGAACAGGTACATCACCAGGAACACCAGCACCATGGCTTCGACCAGGGTATGCAGCACCTGCTCGATCGACACCTTGACGTAAGGCGCGGTGTCGTAGGGGATGGCGTACTGGATGTTGCCCGGGAAGTACTTGGACAGCTCTTCCATCTGCTGGCGCACGCCCTGGGCCGTGGCCAGCGCGTTGGCGTCCGGCGACAGCACAATGGCGAAGGCAGCGGTGGGCTTGCCGTTCAGGCGAGCACCGAACTGGTAGTTGTCGGCGCCCACTTCCACGCGCGCGACGTCACGCAGCAGCACCTTGGAGCCATCGGTATTGGCGCGCAGCACAATCTTGCCGAAGCCTTCCACCGTGCTCAGCTGCCCGTTGGCCGTGACGGTGGCCGTGATGCGTTGCGATTCCGGGTTGGGCGGCGACCCGATGCTGCCACCTGAGATCAGCACGTTCTGCGCGGCAATCGCCTGATTGACGTCGTTCATGCTCAGGTTGAAGCCCACCAGCTTGTTGGGGTCCACCCAGATACGCATGGCGCGCGGCGCGGCGAACAGCTGGAACTGGCCCACGCCGGCCACCCGCGACACCGGGTTCTGCACGTTGCGCGTGATGTAGTCGGCCAGCGCCGTCTGATCCAGCGAACCGTCGTTGGACGATAGCGTCACGATCATCAGGAAGCCGGTACTGGTCTGCTCGTATTGCAGGCCCTGCTGCTGCACGGCCGACGGCAACTGCGCAATCACGTTCGATACGCGGTTTTGCACGTCAACCTGCGCCAGGTCGGGGTTGGTGCCCGGGGCGAAGGTGGCGGTGATGGTGGCGGTGCCGTACGAATCGCTGACCGACTCGTAGTAGATCAGGCCCTTGGCACCGTTGAGCTTGTCTTCGATGATGCTGGTGACTGATTCCGCCACTTCCTTGGCGGACGCGCCCGGGTACGTGGCGGTGATGGTGATGGCCGGCGGGGCCACGTCCGGGTACTGCGCCACCGGCATGTTCGGAATGGCCAACACCCCGGCCAGCAAGATGAACAGGGCAACTACCCAGGCAAAAATTGGTCGATCAATGAAAAATTGCGGCATGTGGGCTGACTCTGAAAGCGATGCTCACCAAAGGGGAACGCGGCGCCTGTGCGCCGCGTGCCGCTTAAGATTTCTGGCCCGCGGCCTTGTCCTGCGT
>NZ_JCBAMR010000053.1:0-30685 GCF_059760425.1 Achromobacter sp. RT286_PF | reverse complement strand
CCTTCATCCGTGCTTCGGGCCGGCGCCTTTCTGTACCTACGCCGCCGCCGCCTGGCGCAGCTGGTCGTCCACCACTTCCACCCAATGCCGCACCGGCGTGTCGGTGCCGCTTTGCAGATGGCCGATGCAGCCGATGTTGGCCGACAGGATCACGTCGGGCCCGCCTGCGGCAATGGCCGTCAGTTTGCGGTCGCGCAGCTGCAACGCGATATCCGGATGCAGCACCGAGTACGCACCCGCCGAGCCGCAGCACAGGTGCTTGTCGGCAAACGGCTGCAAATCGAAACCCAGATCCACCAGCAACTGCTCGGACAGCGGCCGCAGGCCCTGCCAATGCTGCAAGGTGCAGGGCGGGTGATACGCGGCCCGCGCGCCGGCGGGCAAACGCGCACGCAGCTTGGCGGCATGCGGGGCGACAATTTCGGCCACGTCCTTGACGCGCGCAACGATATCCGCGGCCTTCTGCGCGTAGGCAGGATCATGCTTCAAATGATGCGCATATTCCTTGACCATCGCGCCGCAGCCGGATGCGTTCATGACGATGGCCTCCACCGCCCCACCCTGTATCAGCGGCCACCACGCGTCCACATTGGCGCGCATCTGCGCCAACGCGGCGTCTTGCGCATCCAGATGAAAACTGACCGCGCCACAACACCCCGCACCTGGGGCCAGCCGCGCGCCGATACCCACGGCATCCAGCACGCGGATGGTGGCGGCGTCGATGGTGGGCATCATGGCCGGCTGCACGCAGCCGGTCAGCATCAGCACTTGGCGTGCATGCCCTGACACAACGGGCAAGGCGCCCGCATCACGGCGCTCGGGCACCTTGCGCTTGAGCGCCTCGGGCAGCATGGCGCGCATCGCCTGCCCCGCTTTCATCGCGGGCGCGAACATGGGCGACAACATCGCACGACGCAACAGGTTGCGCTTGGTCTTGTCGGCCCATGAACGCGGCACGCGTTCGTCCACGATCTTGCGCCCGATGTCGATCAGGTGCCCGTACTGAACGCCCGACGGGCACGTGGTTTCGCAATTGCGGCAGGTCAGGCAACGGTCCAGGTGTTGTTGCGTGGACTGCGTGGGCTCGGCGCCTTCCAGCACCTGCTTGATCAGATAGATACGCCCGCGCGGGCTGTCCAGCTCGTCGCCCAGCACTTGATACGTGGGACAGGTGGCGGTGCAGAAACCGCAATGGACGCAGCGCCGCAAGATGGCGTCGGCTTCGTTGCCCAAGTCGGTATCGCGGGCCCAGGATGCCAGGTTGGTTTGCATGCGCTATAGCTCCAGAACCAGGCGGCCGGGGTTGAACAGGCTGGCCGGGTCAAGCTCCTGCTTGAGCCGGCGCGTGATCGCCGCGACGCCGGGCGCCAGCGGATGAAATACCCCGTCGACCGGTGGCTTGCTGTTGCCGGGGCGAAACAAGGTGGCGTGCCCGCCCAGCCGCGCGGCGATTTCGCGAAGCTCAGCGGCGTCACGTTGGCCGGACAGCCAACGCTGGCCGCCCCCCCACTCGATCAATGTGGGCCCCAGGCCCAACGCAGCGGCGGTGGGCGGCAGCGCAAGGCGCCACAAAGGCCGGCCGGGGTGAAAAAACGGGTGCGTCTGCTCGCGCAACGAGCGCCACCACACCAGCGCGGCATCCGGTAACAGCGCGTCCCCGCCGATGACGTGGCGCGCGCTGGCCAGCGCAGGCGGCGCGCCTGACAGCCGCACGTGCATAAGCCCATCGCCCCCGTCATCGTCGCCCGTCCAGCTGGTGGCGGAAATGGGCAACGGCTTGCCGCGCCACAAGGCAAAGCTTGCCAACGCCTGCGCCTGCGTGGCGGGCAGTACCAGCGTCAGTTCTTCCATGGGGCGCGGCACCACCTTCATCGACACATCAAGAATCGCGCCGAAGATGCCATGCGACCCCGCCAACAAGCGCGACACGTCGTACCCCGCCACGTTTTTCATGACTTCGCCGCCGAACGACAGCATGCGCCCTTCCGAGTCCAGCAGCCGGGTGCCCAGGACGAAGTCGCGCAATGCGCCCGCGCTCATGCGGCGCGGCCCGGACAGCCCCGCCGCCACGCAACCGCCCACGGTTGCCGATGCCGCGAAGTGCGGCGGTTCAAACGCCAGCATCTGCCCGTTCTCGGCCAACACCGCTTCAAGCTCGGCCAACGGCGTACCGGCGCGTACGGTCACCACCAGCTCGGAGGGGTGATAGCTGACGATGCCGCGATACGGCGTCATGTCGAGCAGGCAGTGGCCGTCTTGCGGCGTGACCGGGCGATAGTTGCCGTAGAACGCCTTGCTGCCGCCGCCCATGACAAACAACGGCTTGTGGCCGGCACGAGCCGTCATGACCTGGTCGCACAATTCCGACAGGACAAAATCCATAGGGGATGCGTCCTAGAAACGGGCGAGATCGGGGAACCGCAACTCGCCCGCATGGACGTGCATCTTGCCGTATTCGGCGCAGCGGGCCAGCGTCGGAATGACTTTTTCAGGATTCAGCAGGCACGGCGGGTCGAACGCCCGCTTGACCGCCAGGAACGCGTCGAGTTCTTCGCGAGAGAATTGCACGCACATTTGATTGATTTTCTCCATACCCACACCGTGCTCTCCGGTCACGGTGCCTCCTACCTGCACGCACAGCTCAAGAATCGCGGCGCCAAATTTCTCGGCGCGCTCGACCTCGTCCGGCTTGTTCGAATCGAACAGAATCAGCGGATGCAGGTTGCCGTCTCCTGCATGGAAAACGTTGGCGCATCGCAAGCCGAATTCGTCTTCCATTTGCTCGATGGCGCCCAGCACCCGCGCCAGGTGGCGACGCGGAATCGTGCCGTCCATGCAGTAATAATCAGGCGACACGCGGCCGGCCGCCGGAAACGCGTTCTTGCGTCCCGCCCAGAACTTCAGCCGCTCGGCTTCCGACGTGGACACTTGGCAACGCGTTGCACCGGCATCGCGAAACACCGCTTCCATCCGCGCGATTTCGTGGGCGACCTCGTCAGGGGTGCCGTCCGATTCGCACAGCAGGATGGCTTGCGCATCCAGATCGTAGCCGGCGCACACAAAGGGTTCGACCATATGCGTGGCGCGGCGATCCATCATCTCGAGCCCAGCAGGAATCATGCCCGCGGCGATGACCTGCGTGACGGCATTGCCGGCCGCCTCGACGCTGGAAAAGCTGGCCATCACCACCTGCGCGCAAGCGGGCTTGGGGATGAGCTTTACCGTCACTTCGGTGACCACGCCCAACATGCCTTCTGATCCGATGAAGACGGACAGCAGATCCAGCCCGGGTGCATCGGGCGCCTCGGAGCCCAGCTCGACGATGTCGCCGTCAATGGTGACGACCCGCACGCGCAACACGTTGTGCACGGTCAGGCCGTACTTCAGGCAATGCACGCCACCGGAATTCTCGGCCACGTTGCCGCCGATGGAACAGGCGATCTGGCTGGACGGATCGGGCGCGTAATAAAGGCCATAGGGCGAGGCCGCTTCGGAAATGGCCAGGTTGCGCACGCCGGGCTGCACGATGGCAGTGGCGCTGGCCAGGTCGATATGTTTGATGCGATTGAATTTGGACAAGCCAAGCAGCACGCCCTGGCTATGCGGCATGGCGCCGCCAGACAAGCCCGTGCCCGCGCCGCGCGCCACCAGCGGCGCATTCAGCCGCTTGCAGATCCGCATGACGGCTTGCACTTGTTCTTCGGTTTCAGGCAGGGCCACCACGGCCGGCAGCGCGCGATACAACGACAGGCCGTCGCACTCGTAGGGACGGGTATCTTCTTCGCGGAACAATACGCAGTGCGCGGGCAACGCGGCCGACAACGCCTCGATGAGCTGCTGCAAAGAATAAGGCGCCTGCACTTGTGCCAGGCCGGTTTCGACCAGTGAATTCATGAGCGCAACAATAGCGCGAGCGCACTATGAAAACAGGCCGGGATTTACCCGCATCCATGGGATAAACGCCGTGCCCGACTCGTAACCAGCAGTAATTGCGCGCGGTGCACGCGTAAAAAAGCCGACGGCAATACCGTCGGCTTCAGCAAGGCGCGCGGCCCGCTTGATGTCTTACCAGGACACGATCTTGCCCGGATTCAGAATGTTGTTCGGATCAAACGCGTGCTTCAGGCTGCGCATCAGATCCAGCGCATCGTCGCCATGCTCTTCCGCCATGAATTGCATTTTGTGCAAGCCCACGCCATGTTCGCCGGTGCAGGTGCCGTCCGCCGCGATCGCACGGCGAACCAGGTTGTGGTTGATCGTTTCCGACTCTTCCCATTCCTTCGGATTGTCGGCGTCCAGCAGCATCAATACGTGGAAATTGCCGTCACCCACGTGGCCGACGATGGTGTACGGGAAGCTGGCGCGTTCCAGTTCCTCGACGGTGTCGCGCACGCAATCGGCCAGGCGCGAAATCGGCACGCACACGTCGGTGGTGCTGGCGCGGCAGCCGGGACGCAATTGCAGGCCCGCGAAATAGGCATTGTGGCGCGCCGTCCACAGGCGGCTGCGGTCTTCGGGACGCTCGGCCCATTCGAAGTCCATGCCGCCATGTTCGGCGGTAATCGCCTGCACGGTTTCGGCCTGTTCCTGCACGCCGGCCGGGCTGCCATGGAATTCGAACACCAGCAGCGGCGTTTCGCGCAGGCTCAACTGGCTGTATTGGTTGACCGACCGCACGCTGGCGGCGTCCATGAATTCCACGCGCGCGATCGGCACGCCCATCTGGATGATTTCAATCACGCTTTGCACGGCGGCGTCCAGCGTGGGGAAGTTGCAGACGGCCGCCGACACGGCTTCGGGCTGCGGGTACAACCGCACGGTGACTTCGGTGATGATGCCCAGCGTGCCTTCGCTACCGACGAAGATGCGCGTCAGGTCGTAGCCCGCCGACGATTTGCGCGCGCGGCCGGCCGTGCGGATGATGCGGCCATCGGCCGTCACGACGGTCAACGACATGACGTTTTCGCGCATGGTGCCGTAGCGCACGGCGTTGGTGCCGGAGGCGCGCGTGGCGGCCATGCCGCCCAGGCTGGCGTCGGCGCCCGGGTCGATCGGGAAGAACAAGCCGGTGCTGCGGATCTCTTCGTTCAACTGCTTGCGCAGGACGCCGGCCTGGACGGTGGCGGTCAGGTCTTCGGCGTTGATCGCCAACACCTTGTTCATCTGCGACAAGTCCAGGCTGATGCCGCCCTGGATCGCCAGGATGTGGCCTTCCAGCGACGAGCCGGCGCCATAGGGAATCAACGGAACACGGTGTTCGTTGCACAGCTTGGCCACCGCGGCCACGTCTTCCGTGCTGTGCGCGAAGACCACGGCGTCAGGCAGCATGGCGGGATACGGGGACTCGTCGCGGCCGTGATGCTCGCACACGGCCGAGGATTCAGACAGGCGGTCGCCAAAGCGCGCGCGCAAGGCGTCCAGACAGGCGGCCGGCACCGGACGGCGCAACGTTTCAGCGTGCAAGGGAGCATTCATGATCAGCGTGTTCTCGGGGAATTCGCGGCGAGCGCGGGTTCGTTAATCCGAATATTCTACGCCGCCACGCATGCTGCGCCGCAAACCGCCCCAGGAAGACGGCGTGCGGCGCGCCGGCGTGACCGGCCGCTTACTTGCCCGAGGTCAGCGCAACGCGGCGGCGTTCGCGCACCGCGTGCGCCAGGCGCTCCAGCACGGCAACCGACGCGTCCCAGTCGATGCAGCCGTCGGTAATGCTCTGGCCGTACACGAGCGGCTTGCCCGGCACCATGTCCTGGCGCCCGCCCAACAGGTGGCTTTCCACCATGACGCCGATCAGCCGGGCGTCGCCCGCTTCCATCTGGCGCGCCACGTCGTCGATGACGCGGGGTTGGTTTTCGGGGTCTTTGCTGCTGTTGGCGTGGCTGGCGTCCACCATGATGCGCTGGGCCAGGCCGGCCTTGGACACGTCCTGGCAGGCGGCGTCAACGCTGGCCGCGTCGTAGTTCGGCGTCTTGCCGCCGCGCAGGATGACGTGGCAGTCCTCGTTGCCGGCGGTGGACACAATCGCGGAATGCCCGCCCTTGGTCACCGACAGGAAGTGGTGCGGCTGCGACGCAGCCTTGATCGCGTCGACCGCGATCTTCACATTGCCGTCCGTGCCGTTCTTGAACCCCACCGGACACGACAAGCCGGACGCCAGTTCGCGGTGCACCTGGCTCTCCGTCGTGCGTGCCCCGATCGCCCCCCAGGAGACCAGATCCGCGATGTACTGCGGCGTAATCATGTCCAGAAACTCGCAACCGGCCGGCAACCCCAGGCTGTTGATATCCAGCAGCAGTTCACGGGCCACGCGCACGCCCTTGTTGATGTCGAAGCTGCCGTCCAGATCCGGGTCGTTGATCAGGCCCTTCCAGCCCACCGTGGTGCGCGGCTTTTCGAAATACACGCGCATCACGATTTCCAGATCGGCGCTCAGGCGGTCACGCACCGGCTTCAGACGCTTCGCGTATTCAATGGCGGCGCGCGTGTCGTGAATCGAGCAGGGGCCGATCACGACGATCATGCGGTCGTCCATGCCGTGCAGGATGCGGTGCATGCCCTGGCGGGCAGCGAACACGGTGTCGCCCGCCTCCTTGGTGCATGCAAACTCGCGCATCACGTGCGCGGGCGGATTCAGTTCCTTGATTTCTCGGATGCGAAGGTCGTCGGTATTGTGTGACACGGTACTGCTCCTGGGTTGCCCGCCAACGGGTCCATCTCCGATCGGTGGTTTCCGATCCCGGCGGCACAAAAAAAGCCGCCAGTTCGCTGGCGGCTTTTTGGGGGGATTCTTTCCAAACTTCAGATTGAGTGCGTCCCTTCCTCCGCCAGCGGCTTCAGAAAACCATAAAAATAAAAGGTAAAGGCGGGGGACGCGAATTTCATGGGAAACGACTCTAGCACAAAACTTTCGGGCCGTCACATCGTTTTTTGGCGACGGTGGCGGCCCGATTTGACGTTAGGCGGTACCGCCCACGGTCAGCCCTTCCATGCGCACGGTCGGCATGCCCACGCCCACCGGCACGCTCTGGCCGTCCTTGCCGCAAGTACCCACGCCGGAATCCAGCTGAAGATCGTTGCCGATCATCGTGACGCGGGTCATGGCGTCGGGGCCGTTGCCGATCAGCGTGGCGCCCTTGACCGGGTAGGTCACCTTGCCGTCTTCGATCATGTAGGCCTCGGATGCCGAGAACACGAACTTGCCGCTGGTGATGTCGACCTGGCCCCCGCCGAAATTGACGGCGTACAGGCCGCGCTTGACCGACGACACGATTTCTTCGGCAGGCTTGTCGCCGGCCAGCATGTACGTGTTGGTCATGCGCGGCATCGGCAGGTGCGCAAACGATTCGCGGCGGCCGTTGCCGGTAGCGGCGGTTTTCATCAGACGCGCGTTCAGCGTGTCTTGCATGTAGCCGCGCAGGATACCGTCTTCGATCAGCACGTTGCGCTGGGTGGCATTGCCTTCATCGTCGATGTTGAGCGAACCGCGGCGGTCGGGCAGCGTGCCGTCGTCGACCACGGTGACGCCCTTGGATGCCACGCGTTCGCCGATGCGGCCGGAAAACACGCTGGAGCCTTTGCGGTTGAAGTCGCCTTCCAGCCCGTGGCCCACCGCCTCGTGCAGCAGGATGCCGGGCCAGCCGGCCCCCAGCACCACCGTCATCTCGCCAGCGGGCGCCGGGCGCGCTTCCAGGTTGACCATGGCTTCATGCACGGCACGTTCGACATAGCCTTGCAGCATTTCGTCCGTGAAGTAGGCAAGCCCCAAGCGTCCACCGCCCCCGGCATGGCCCATTTCGCGGCGGCCGTTGCGTTCGGCGATCACGGTCAGCGACAGGCGCACCAGCGGGCGCACGTCGGCGGCCAGACGGCCATCGCTGCCGGCCACCAGCACGACGTCATATTCGGCACCCAGACCGGCCATCACCTGGATGACATGCGGGTCGCGTGCACGCGCCATGCGCTCGATGCGTTCCAGCAGCGCCACCTTTTCCGGTGCGCTCAGCGTGGCGACGGGGTCGATGTCGGCGTACAGGCTGCGGCCCATTTCGGCTTCGACTTGGGCGGCCACCTTGACCTTGCCGGCGCCGCGCCGGGCAATGCCGCGCACGGCATGGGCAGACGACAGCAGCGCGTCGGCCGACAGGGAATCGGAATAGGCAAAGGCGGTTTTCTCGCCGCTGACGGCACGCACGCCGACGCCCTGGCTGATGGAAAAGCTGCCGGTCTTGACGATGCCCTCTTCCAGACTCCATCCCTCGCTGCGCGTGTACTGAAAGTACAGGTCGGCGTAATCGACCTTGTGGGTGAAGATCTCACCCAGGGCACGCGCCATATCCGCTTCGGTCAGGCCCCAGGGGTCAAGCAAAAGCGATTTGGCGGTGGCAAGGGAAGCAATAGCGGGATCAGTGATTTTCATAGGCTCTATTCAGGGGGCATCGGCGCGGCACGGGCGCACGCGTTGCGTGGATGCACAAGACCGTATCGTACCGCTGACCGGCCCCCCTCGTCCCGACTTTGGCAAGGCGGCCACTGCCGAGGGGTGAAAGATTATTCACGCGTGAATAAATATGGGGACATCGAATGAAGTATCAAGTTAAGCAAAACAACTAAATATTGTTTCACCACATAACAGTTGGGGAGCCGCTCCGGAACGCAGTTGAACGACTCCTAGGCTCTTGGCATACAAGAGTGGGAAATACCCAGGATTGGTCTGACAAGCGCTGATCAAAATGCGGAAACTCGGCCCGGAAGACACCCTAATTCACCATATCAATCCGCTGAGCAGGCAATGCCAAAATGCATGGCGGCCGCATCGAGGCAACGAAAGTGTCAATTCGGTCACCCTCCTTGGCTCATAAATCGGGGGCTGGCATGGCCCGGCTTTAAATCGTCCACGACCAACAACATAAACCCGGCGGAGGCTGTCACAAAACGCGATTCTTTCGCTAATTGAAACAAATGACGCCGGGAACAGCCCCTGTTTGCGGGATTCGTCCGCCTTGTGAACCAAATTCGCGTCTGTTTCAAATCGTCCTAAATTTGGGAATATCCTTCCCAAAACTTGTTCCTGCCCGAGGCCCGCATACCGTCAGGCCTTGCGGCTCTTTTGATACAAAGTAATTAGCTCGAAAATAGAGAAGTCAAGCCGCAATTTATGTATTATGCGAAGCACAACAATTAAACATTACTTCGCCGGCGATTAAAGCAGTTCCATAATCAGGAATAAACCATGGCCCGAGAAACATACGCAGCTCTGCAAGCAAAGATCGAGAAGGAAATCAACAAGCTTCAAAAGAAGGCGGAAGTCCTCCAAACGAAGCGTCGCAAGCCCGTGATCACCTCCATCATCACGTCCATGCGCGAATACGACATCACCCCGGAAGAAATCATTGCGGCATACGGTTCGGGCAAGCCCGCGCGCGTGGCCCCCGGTGGCCGACGCAAGGCTGGCGCGGCTGCACGCCCCGCCACCGCCGCCAAGCGTGCCGTTGCCCCGAAGTATCGTCACCCGCAAACGGGCGAAACCTGGAGCGGCCGTGGCAAAGCCCCGCGCTGGCTCGCGGCTGAAGAAGCCGGTGGCGCGACACGCGACAGCTTTCTTATCAAAGAATAAAACCTATTCTGTAGTAAGAAATAAATCGGCGCACCAATCTGGTGCGCCGATTTATTTTGGAATTCAGCGTCGAAGCGCCGTCAGGGCTTACTGAACGGGGAACTGAATTTCGCGTTCCGCCCCATTATTCCCGGGGAAATTGTCGAATATCGCGCGTACCAGATAGGGCATCGTGCGCATGAAATCATCGCCCTGACTAAGTATGAAGGCCGTGGAACGGTAAACCTCGGCACCCCCACGTTGGGTGTCCCGAATCTTCAAGCTTAGTGTGTTGCGCTGCACCGCCATTGGCACATCGACCCATTCCGGCCCCCAGTACCCATAGGCGCCACCCCAGGGGCGAGGCCCGTAGAAACCGCCATATCCGCCATAGCCGTAGCCGCCGTAGAAATAGGGATCGTAGGCGCGGCGCACCATTACCTGGGTCTGGCTGGTGCCATAGGTAAATGACACGTCAAAACGCCCCTTGGCGCCGGGCTGGGCTTCGACCAAACCCGTTGCACCGATGCCGGCGCGCACCATGTCCTGATAGGACTGGTATTCCAGATTATTCAGTTGATTCGGATCCGCGGCCACAAATTGGTAAGTCTGCCCTTCAACGCCGGTAGGCCATTGCTGGAACGAAGTCACCCGCGCGGAAACGGACGGCGCGGCGCAACCGGTCAGTGCCAGCGTTGCCGCCACAGCCGTTAATCCTGCCCAACGGCCCACACTGAACAACGACTTTCGGAACATTTTGCGACTCCTGTTGCGCGCGACGGCGCCATCATACTGAGCTTTGACTATGCCCACGGCAAAAAGTTTGCCGTAGCCCGCACGCCCCAGACTGCGCGCCGCGCCCACCTACTACAATAGACCCCTCGTTCAAACCAGGACTGCAACTCCATGCGCACCGACACGCCCATTACCGTTTATCGCAAGGATTACCAGCCCTACCCCTACGACATTCCCGAAGTCGCTTTGGCCTTCGATCTGGCGCCGGACGCCACCGAAGTGCGCTGCACGATGCACGTGCAACGCAAGCCCGGCGCCAGCGCCGACGCGGCCTTGATCCTGGATGGAGAAGACCTGGAACTCGTGTCGGTAGCGGTCAACGGCGCCACCCTGGACGCCGACGCCTATCACCTGTCCGAGCACAGCCTGGCCATATACGGCCTGCCCGCCGACGCCACGGTCGACGTGGTCAGCCGCTGCAATCCGTCCGCCAACTCCACGCTGATGGGCTTGTATGTGTCCGGCGGCAACTTCTTCACGCAATGCGAGGCCGAGGGCTTTCGCCGCATCACCTGGTTTGCCGACCGCCCCGACGTGATGTCGCGCTACCGCGTGACGCTGCGGGCGCAGCCGCAATACCCCGTGCTGCTGTCCAACGGCAACCTGATGGCATCGCGCCAATTGCCTGACGGCCGCAACGAAGTCGAATGGGAAGACCCGTTCCCCAAGCCTTGCTATCTGTTTGCGTTGGTGGCCGGCAACCTGACGCACCGTGAAACCACCGTCAAGACGGCCAGCGGCCGCGACGTGCTGCTACAGGTCTACAGCGACCCCGGCTCTGAAACCAAGACCGAATGGGCGCTTGATTCGCTGGTGCGCGCCCTGCGCTGGGATGAAACCCGCTTCGGCCTGGAATTGGATCTGGACCGCTTCATGATCGTCGCCGTCCATGACTTCAACATGGGCGCGATGGAAAACAAGGGCTTGAATATCTTCAACGCCGCCTACGTGCTGGCCGACGCCGACAGCGCCACCGACGCCAACTACGAAGGCATCGAATCCGTCATCGGCCATGAATACTTTCACAACTGGACCGGCAACCGCGTCACCTGCCGCGATTGGTTCCAGCTGAGCCTGAAAGAAGGGCTGACGGTTTTCCGCGACCAGGAATTCAGCGCCGACATGATGGCGCACGACATGGATGCCGCCGCCGCCACCAGCGCGCGCGCCGTCAAGCGTATCGATGACGTGGTGGCCCTGCGCGCCGCGCAGTTTCCGGAAGATGCCGGCCCCATGGCCCACCCCATCCGCCCCGAGAGCTACCAGGAAATCGGCAACTTCTATACGGCAACCGTGTACGAGAAAGGCGCCGAAGTCATCCGCATGCAGCACACGCTGCTGGGCGAGGAAGGCTTCCGCGCCGGCATGGACGAGTACTTTCGCCGCCACGACGGCCAGGCCGTCACCTGCGACGACTTTGTCGACGCCATGGAATCGGTCTACGTGCGCCAGCACCCGGGCCGCGACTTGTCGGTGTTCCGCCGCTGGTACCGCCAGGCCGGCACGCCGCGCGTGGCCGTCACGCTTGAACACGACGCCGCCACCCGCCGCTGCACGGTCACGCTGACCCAGCAATGCCAGCCGGTGGGCGTCGAGAAAAAAGCCGGCGCTGACTACGTCAAGGCGCCGTACCACATCCCGTTTGCGATCGGCCTTCTGGACCAGGACGGCCGCGCGCTGCCGCTGCGTCACGACGGCGCCACCCGCGACACCGCCCTGCTGGAACTGACCACGCCCAGCCAACAATGGGTGTTCGAAGATATCGCCGAGCGGCCCGTGCCCTCGTTGCTGCGCGATTTCTCGGCCCCGGTCATCGTCGACTATGACTGGACCGACGAAGAATTGGCGCTGCTGTCCGCGCATGACACCAACCCCTTCGCCCGCTGGGAAGCCGGCCAGGAACTGGCCACGCGCCAGATCCTGGCCTTGGCCGAAGCCCGCCAGGCCGGGCGCACGCTACACGCGGACGCGGCGTTCATCAACGCCTGGCGCGCACTGCTGACCGACCCGGCCCTGGACGCCGCCTATCGCGCGCGCGCGCTGGCCCTGCCGTCCGAGAAGACGCTGGCCGAGCGCATGCAGGCGGTGGACCCGCCCGCGCTGGCTGTGGCCCGCGACTTCCTGCGCGCCGAACTCGGCCGGCAGCTGGCCACGGAATTGCGCCAGGCGTTCGATCAGAACCAGACGCCGGGGGAATACAGCCCCGCGCCGGTGCCCGCCGGCAAGCGCGCCCTGAAGAACCTGGCCTTGAGCCATCTGCTGGCGGCCGGCGAACACGACGCCCAGCGTCTGGCCGAGCATCAGTACGAGCACGCCGGCAACATGACCGACAGCATGGCCGCGCTGTCTGCCCTGATCAATTACGGCCAGGGCGACTTCCCCCAGGAAGCGCTGGCAGCGTTCTATGACAAGTGGCGCGACAACCCGCTGGTGGTGGACAAATGGTTTGCCTTGCAGGCGGCCGCGCGTTCGACCACGGTGCATACCGCCCGCGAACTCATGACGCACCCCGCCTTCACGTTGCGCAACCCCAACCGCGCCCGCGCGCTGATTTTCCAGTTCTGCCTGAACAATGCGCGCGGCATGCACCACCCGGACGGTTCGGGTTATGCGTTCTGGGCCGAGCAGGTGTTGGCGCTGGACGCCCTGAACCCCGAAGTCGCGGCTCGGCTGGCGCGTGCGCTGGACAACTGGTCGCGCTTCGTGCCGGCCCTGCGCACGCCCATGCAGGCCGCGCTGCAACAGGTGCGCGCCCATGCGGGCTTGTCGCGCAACGTGCAGGAAATCGTATCCAAGGCTTTAGAATTCGCAGCATAGGGAGACCCTCTTGAAACGTAAAACACTTACTCAATACCTGGTGGAGCAACAACGCTCTGCCCAAGCCCTGGCGCCGGAAGTCCGGCTGCTGATCGAAGTGGTCGCGCGCGCCTGCAAGGCGATTAGCCACGCCGTCAGCAAGGGCGCGCTGGGCGGCGTCCTGGGCAGCCTGGAAAGCGAAAACGTCCAAGGCGAAGTGCAGAAGAAGCTGGACGTCCTGTCCAACGAAATCCTGCTTGAAGCCAACGAATGGGGCGGCCACCTGGCGGCCATGGCCTCGGAAGAAATGGAAACCATCCATTTGATTCCGAACCGCTACCCCAAGGGCGAATACCTGCTGTTGTTCGACCCCCTGGATGGCTCGTCCAACATCGACGTCAACGTCTCCATCGGCACCATCTTCTCGGTGCTGCAGGCCCCGCACAACGTGTCGGGCGCTCCGGTCTGCGAAGACGATTTCCTGCAACCCGGCAACAAGCAGGTCGTGGCCGGCTATGCCGTCTATGGCCCGCAGACCATGCTGGTGTTGACCATCGGCAATGGCGTGGTCGGCTTCACGCTGGACCGCGAAATGGGCTCGTGGGTGCTCACGCACGAGAACATCCGCGTGCCGGAAGACACCAAGGAATTCGCCATCAACATGTCGAATAGCCGCCACTGGGCACCGCCCGTGAAGCGCTACGTCGACGACTGCCTGGCCGGCGCCACGGGCCCCCTGGGCAAGGACTACAACATGCGCTGGATCGCCTCGATGGTGGCGGACGTGCATCGCATCCTGACCCGTGGCGGCATCTTCATGTACCCCTGGGATGCGCGCGAACCCGGCAAGGCCGGCAAGCTGCGCCTGATGTATGAAGCCAACCCGATGAGCTTCCTGGTCGAACAGGCCGGCGGCGCCGCGATCAACGGCGTCCAGCGCATCATGGACATCCAGCCGGACAAGCTGCACCAGCGCGTCAGCGTGATCCTGGGCTCGAAGAACGAAGTCGAGCGCGTGGGCCGCTATCACGCCGAGGAAGCGGCGAAGTAATGCCGCGCTGAAAAGCAAAACGCTGAAAAGCAAAAAGCCCCTTGATTGCTCAAGGGGCTTTTTTTTATTGCGCGCGGGGCGCAACGGCGGTCACTTGACCTCTTCGATGGACTTTACGTCGTCCTTGTTGATCTGGACTTTCTTGCCGTCCTTGTCGTATTCATACATGCCGGACTTTTTGTCATAAGACGGCGAATCGGGCGTCACGGTCGAGCTACCGTCCCGTTGCTGAATGACCGAGGGCGACGAGCATCCGGCCAGCACCCCAACTCCGGTCACCACCAGGGCCAACGTCATGGTCTTCAGGTTCATGGGCGTGTTCTCCAAGTGTGAATAGGTGATTCCACTGTATCGGGAACCTGGCCCCGATATCGTGTCGGGTTGTCGGCAAATTGAGAAAAAACGTAAACCCCGCAACCCACATCGTAAAAAAACCCCTCACGGGCAAGCCTGTGAGGGGTTTTACGCTTACATAAACCGCAAGCCGTTACAGGTCAGCGCAAGGGCTCAGACCTTGGCGTTGGCCTCGATGAAGCGGCGCACCTCGGCCATCGAGCAGTCCATGACCTGTACGCGCTGCGGCAGCGACTCCAGGTTGGCCAGGTTGCCCGGCGGCGTGGCCGGACGGCCCAGCGCTTCTTCGATGGTTTCGGAGAACTTTGCCGGCAAGGCCGTCTCCAGCACCAGCATCGGCACCCCGGGCTCAACGAAGTCGCGCGCCACTTTCACCCCATCGGCGGTGTGCGGATCGACCAGCACGCCGGTCTCGTCGTACAGCGAACGGATGGTGGCCAGGCGCGCCTCGTGCGAGCTTTGGCCGGACACGAAGCCGTAGCGCGATTCGAACTGCGGCTTCAGGTCGGACAGGTCGAACGAGCCCTCTTGCGCCAAGGTGGTCCACAGCGCCTTCACGCGGGAGGCGTCGCGGCCCACCAGATCGAAGACGAAGCGTTCGAAGTTGGACGCGCGCGAGATATCCATCGACGGGCTGGACGTGGCGTACGTCTGCTCGGCCGGACGCGGACGGTAGATGCCCGTGCGGAAAAACTCTTCCAGCACGTTGTTCTCGTTCGTGGCCAGTACCAGGCGGCGCACCGGCAAGCCCATGCTGCGCGCGATGTGACCCGACAGGATGTTGCCGAAGTTGCCCGACGGCACCGCGAACGAGACCTGCTGGCCCGGCTTGTCGGTGGCGCGCAACCAGCCGTGGAAGTAATACACGACCTGGGCGGCGATGCGCGCCCAGTTGATCGAGTTAACGGCGCCCAGACGGTACTTGGTCTTGAAAGCCAGGTCGCTGGCCAGCGCCTTGACGATGTCCTGCGCTTCGTCGAACACGCCGCGCACGGCGATGTTGTGGATGTTTTCGTCTTGCAGCGAATACATCTGTGCGCGCTGGAAGGCGCTCATGCGGCCATGCGGCGACAGCATGAACACGGCCACGCCCTGCTTGCCGCGCAACGCGTATTCGGCCGCCGAGCCCGTGTCGCCCGAGGTCGCGCCCAGGATGTTCAAGGTGGTGCCGCGCTTGGCCAGCGTGTATTCAAAGACTTGGCCCAGGAACTGCATGGCCATGTCCTTGAACGCCAACGTCGGGCCTTCGGACAAGCCCAGCAGCGACAAGCCGCCGTCCAGCGGGCGCAGCGGCACGATGTCTTCGCTGTTGAAGATCTCTTGCGTGTACGCCGCGCGCGTCAGGCGGCGCAGGTCGTCGGCCGGAATGTCGGTGGCAAACAGCGACAGCACTTCAAACGCCAGGTCGGCGTAGGACAAGCCGCGCCACGATTCCAGCGTTTGCTCGGAGACCTGGGGCAGTTGTTCCGGCACGGCCAGGCCGCCGTCGGGGGCCAGGCCTTCCAGCAGGATGTCGGAAAAGGGCTGGGCGGCCATGCCGCCTCGGGTCGAGACGTATTTCATGTCAGGTTCTCCACGCGCAAACGGGTGACCTTGGACCGCACGAACGGCATCGCCTCGATGCGCTCGATGGCCTGATTGATGTTGCCTTCCACGGCTTCATGCGTCAGGAAGATGATGTCGGCGCCGCCGATGTGCGAGGGCTGCTGGATCATCGAACCGATCGAGATCGAGCGGTCGGCCAGGATGCGGGCGATGTCCGCCAACACGCCCGGCTGGTCGTCCACGCGCAGACGCAGGTAGTACGACGTGCTGACGAGTTCGATCGGCAGGATCGGCGTGTCGGACATGGCATCGGGCTGGAACGCCAGGTGCGGCACGCGGTTGCCCGGATCGGCGGTGTGCAGGCGCGTCACGTCGACCAGGTCGGCCACCACGGCGGATGCGGTGGGCTCTTCGCCCGCGCCCTGACCGTAATACAGCGTGGGGCCAACGGCATCGCCCTTGACCAGCACGGCGTTCATCGCGCCTTCGACATTGGCCAGCAGGCGCTCGGACGGCACCAGCGCGGGATGCACGCGCAGTTCAATGCCGTCGGGGCGGCGCTTGGTCACGCCCAGCAGCTTGATGCGGTAACCCAGGCGCTCGGCATGTTCGATGTCTTCGGCGGCCAGCTGCGAGATGCCTTCGATGTAGGCGCGGTCAAACTGCACCGGCACGCCAAAGGCCAGCGAGGCCAGCAGCGTCAGCTTGTGCGCGGCGTCCACGCCTTCCACGTCGAACGTCGGGTCGGCTTCGGCATAGCCCAGGCGCTGCGCTTCGGCCAGCACGTCGGCGAACGGCAGCCCGCGCGAGCGCATTTCCGACAGGATGAAGTTCGTGGTGCCGTTGATGATGCCCGCCACCCACTGGATGCGGTTGGCCGTGAGGCCCTCGCGGATCGCCTTGATGATGGGGATGCCGCCGGCCACCGCGGCTTCGAACGTGACCATGACGCCGCGCTCGTAGGCGGCGGCGAAGATCTCGTTGCCGTGCTTGGCCAGCAGCGCCTTGTTGGCGGTGACGACGTGCTTGCCGTTGGCGATGGCTTCCATCACCAGTTCCAGCGCCAGCGTGTCGCCGCCGATCAGTTCAACAACGATGTCGATTTCCGGGTCGCGCACCAGCGCGTGCACATCGGTATCAACCAGGATCGAGTCGCCCACGCGGGCGCGCGCCTTGGCCACGTCGCGCACGGCGGCGCGCGTGACTTCGATGCGGCGGCCGGCGCGGCGCGCGATTTCTTCCGCGTTGCGCGACAGCACGGTCCATGTGCCTCCGCCAACGACGCCAAGACCAAGCAGGCCCACCTTCATGGGACGCATCGCGCCGCCCTCGGGGGCTTGCGCGGCGGGTGAGCGTTCAGGGGTATTCATTTCAGCAATCCGTCCTTGCGGAACATATCTTTGATGCCGCGCACCGCTTGGCGGGTGCGCTGCTCGTTTTCGATAAGAGCGAAGCGTACGTAGTCGTCGCCATACTCGCCGAAGCCGATCCCGGGGGACACGGCCACTTTCGCATCCGACAGGACACGCTTGGCAAATTCCAAAGAGCCCATCGCCCGGTAGGGCTCGGGGATCTGCGCCCAGATATACATGGACGCCTTGGGAATTTCCACATTCCAACCTGCTTCGTGCAGGCCGCGCACGAGCACGTCGCGGCGGCTTTGGTATTGGGCCACGATCTCGCTCACGCAATCCTGCGGGCCGTCCAGGGCGGCAATCGACGCCACCTGGATCGGCGTGAACGTACCGTAGTCGTGATAGCTCTTGATGCGCGCCAACGCGTTGACCAGCTCGCGGTTGCCCACCATGTAGCCGATGCGCCAGCCCGCCATGTTGTAGCTTTTGCTCATCGTGAAGAACTCGACGGCGACATCGCGCGCGCCGGGCACCTGCATGATGGACGGCGCGACATAGCCGTCAAAGGTGATGTCGGCGTAGGCCAGGTCATGCACCACCAGGATGTCGTGTTCCTTGGCCAGCGCCACCACGCGTTCGAAGAACGACAGGTCCACGCACTGCGCGGTCGGGTTGCTGGGAAAACCCAGCACCATCATCTTGGGCTTCGGGATGGACTCGCGCACCGCGCGTTCCAGCTCTTCGAAGAAATCGACGCCGGGCGTCATGCGCACCGAACGGATGTTGGCGCCGGCAATCACCGCGCCGTAGATGTGGATCGGGTAGCTGGGGTTGGGCACCAGCACCGTGTCGCCGCGATCCAGCGTGGCCAGCATCAAGTGGGCCAGGCCTTCTTTGGAGCCGATGGTGACGATGGCTTCGGAATCCGGATCGAACTCGACCGCGTAGCGGCGCTGATACCAATCACAGATCGCCTTGCGCAGACGCGGAATGCCCTTGGACACGGAATAGCCGTGAGTGGTGGGACGCGAGGTGGCCTCCACCATCTTGTCGACGATGTGCTTGGGTGTGGCACCGTCCGGGTTGCCCATGGACATGTCGATGATGTCCTCGCCCCGCCGCCGCGCCGCCATCTTGAGCTCGCCAGTAATGTTGAAAACGTACGGGGGCAAACGCTCGATGCGAGAGAACTTCCTCATGATGGGAATCCTTAGGGGCGGAAAGGGCGAAAAAACCAGGGCGCGGTCGCGCGAAGGGGAAAGGGGCTTAAAGCCGCGCCAGCACACGATTGCAGCGCAGCAAAACCCTGTAATCTAGCGCAACGACGGCCATGCGGCAAATGGGGCAAAAACGGGTCCGTTTCCCCATTGAAAAGACAGGCTTTTTTTGCCCTGTCCACACGCGCCAAAAACCACGTTGTTGCAAGGCAGGGAATCCGCTTATACCGTCAAGCAACGAAGCCCCCAACACTGCAACCCATGGCGAGTTTGATGCGCTATCATCAAGCCCATAAAGCCGGAGTTTTTATTGAAGCTGCATACTGATCCTGCGACGGCCGCCCTGAACACCGTGACTGCTTACGGTGAGGGGTATATCGAGGTCAACCAAGTTCGTTTTTCCTCGTCGGTCGCATTTGGCCCCGAAGGCGAAGTTACCGAATGGCCTGTTGACTCGCCGGCCGACATCACCTCTACCCTGTTGCACCAGGCGGCCGGTTTGACCGAGCCCGTCCGCGACCCGATGGCTTTTCTGGATGAACCGGAAGCCAGCCCCAGCCGCCCGGCCAATGCGCCCGAGGTATTGCTGGTAGGCACGGGCGCCCGGCAACAGTTCCTGCGTCCCGAAGTGTTGCGTCCCCTGTTGGCCATGGGAATCGGCGTCGAGATCATGGACACGCACGCCGCCTCTCGCACCTACAACATCCTGATGGCGGAGGGCCGGCGCGTGGTCGCCGCCCTCATCCCCCCCAATGGAGATCCACAGAAATGACGCCCAGCATCGGCAAGCCCGCCCCGCAATTCACCGCGGAAAGCACGATTGGTCCGATCAGCCTGGAACAGTGCCAGGGCCGTGCCGTGATCCTGTATTTCTACCCCAAGGACAACACGCCCGGCTGCACCACCGAAAGCCAGGACTTCCGCGACCTGCACGCCGACTTCCTGGCGGCCAGCGCGGTGGTCATCGGAATCTCGCGCGACTCGCTCAAGTCGCATGAGAACTTCAAGGCCAAGTACGAACTTCCTTTCCCGCTCATCTCCGACGCCGACGAAACCGTGTGCAATCTGTTCGGCGTCATCAAGCAGAAGAATATGTATGGCAAGCAGGTGCGAGGCATCGAGCGCAGCACCTTTTTGATCGACGCCTATGGCGTGCTGGTGCAGGAGTGGCGCGGGGTGAAGGTCCCGGGCCACGCCAAGGAAGTCCTGCAGGCCGCGAAAAGTATCGGTTAGCCGTACAGGAATACCCGTCAGGCGCTATTGCCGGCCCACCCTGGAGAGTGACGCATATGCCGCTTCCGAAGTTGCCCACCCGCCCCGCAGCCATCCTGACCTTCCCCTCGGGCGAATCCGCCCGGGCGCAGGCCCGCACTACCAAGACTGCCGCTGCGCAGTCCAGCACCCACGCCGCGCTTGCCGACGACGATGACGAGCTGCTTGTGCAGCCCGAACTTGACGGCATGGCCGAGCCGGCACGCAAGGCGCAGATTCCCGCGCCCGCCCGCCAGGTTCCTCCGCCCGCCCCCGCCGCCCCGGCGGCAACCCGCGCCGACACGCGCGCGGCCAAGACGGCGCCCGCCCCGGCCAAGCGCGGCAAGCCGCGCGCCCAGAACGAACCGCGCAAGCTGTTCGTGCTGGACACCAACGTACTGCTGCACGACCCCAGCTCGCTGTTCCGCTTTGAAGAGCACGACATCTTCCTGCCGATGATGACGCTGGAAGAGCTGGACCATCAAAAGAAAGGCATGTCGGAAGTGGCGCGCAACGCGCGTCAGGTCAGCCGATCGCTGGACGCGCTGGTGCAAGACGCCACGCAGCTGGACGAAGGGCTGGAACTGGCCAAGCTGGGCAACAAGGATGCCACCGGCCGCCTGATGTTCCAGACGACCGCCATCCACAGCACGCTGCCGTCCGACCTGCCCATGGGCAAGGCCGACAATCAGATCCTGGGCGTGGTGCGTGCCCTGCAAGAAAAATTCCCGCAGCGCGAGGTCGTGCTGGTGTCCAAGGACATCAACATGCGCCTGAAGGCGCGCGCGCTGGGCATGGCCGCCGAAGACTACTTCAACGACCACGTCCTGGAAGATTCGGACCTGATGTACACGGGCGTGATGCAACTGCCCGAGGACTTCTGGAACAAGCACGGCAAGGACGTGGAATCCTGGCAGCAAGGCGGCACCACGTTCTACCGTATCCATGGTCCGTTGTGCTCGCAGTTCGTCGTCAACCAGTTCGTCTACTTCGAAGGCCAGATGCCGCTGTACGCGCAGGTGCGCGAAGTCAGCGGCAAGATGGCGGTGCTGGCCACCCTGCGCGACTACACCCACGGCAAGAACAACGTCTGGGGCATCACGGCGCGCAACCGCGAACAGAACTTCGCCATGAACCTGCTGATGAACCCGGAGTGCGATTTCGTATCGCTGCTGGGTCAGGCGGGCACGGGCAAGACGCTGCTGGCGCTGGCGGCCGGTATCACGCAGGTGCTTGAGACCAAGCGCTACACCGAAATCATCATGACGCGCGTCACGGTGCCGGTTGGTGAAGACATCGGTTTCCTGCCCGGCACGGAAGAAGAAAAGATGTTGCCCTGGATGGGCGCGCTGGAAGACAACCTTGACGTCCTGAACATGGGCGACGGCGAAGGTAACGGCGATTGGGGCCGCGCCGCCACCATGGACCTGATCCGCTCACGCATCAAGGTCAAGTCCCTGAACTTCATGCGCGGCCGCACGTTCCTGAACAAGTACCTGATCATCGACGAGGCCCAGAACCTGACGCCCAAGCAGATGAAAACGCTGGTGACCCGCGCGGGCCCCGGCACCAAGGTGATCTGCCTGGGCAACGTTGCCCAGATCGACACGCCGTACCTGACCGAAGGCAGCTCAGGCCTGACGTTCGTCGTAGACCGCTTCAAGGGCTGGCCGCATTCCGGGCACGTCACCTTGCAGCGCGGCGAACGTTCGCGCCTGGCCGACTACGCGGGGGATGTGCTGTAAGGTCTGAACGATCACTGCACGCTCCGCAAAAAAAGCCCCTTGAAGAAACTTCAAGGGGCTTTTTCTTGCCTGGACCAATCAACCGACGGTGCTTATTTGTCGGCCGCGTTGGTGATGGCATTGCCGGCCCGGGACATATCGCGGCCCATGCCCGCCACGGTATTGCAACCGGCGAGCACGAATCCGAATACGACAAAGGCGGTCAGCACGATCTTGCCGCGCATGCTGTCAACTCCTGAACAAAAAAATCGATGCAAGTGTGTGGGGGTGAAGGTCAAACGATCTGCACGCGCAGTTCGCCCAGGCCTTCCACGCCACCGGTGATGACATCGCCTTGCACCACGGCGCCCACACCCTCCGGCGTGCCGGTGAATATGATGTCGCCCGGCTGCAATTCGAACAGGCCCGACAGGTACGAAATGCTTTCCGGGATGTTCCACAGCATCTGCGAGATGTCGCTGGATTGCTTGCGCTGGCCGTTCACGTCCAGCCAGATCGCGCCCTTGTCCAGGGTGCCCACGACGCTGCGCGGGTGGATCGGACCGATCGGGGCGGACTCGTCGAACGCCTTGCCGATTTCCCAGGGGCGGCCCTGCTTCTTCATTTCGCCTTGCAGGTCGCGGCGGGTCATGTCCAGGCCCAGCGCATAGCCCCACACGCATTCGTTGGCCTGCTCGACCGGAATGTCTCGGCCGCCCTTGCCCAGCACCACGACAAGTTCCATCTCGTAGTGCAGGTTCGAGGTCTTGGGCGGATACGACATTTTGCCGGTTTCACCGTCGGCAACCGGACGCACGGCGTCCGCGGGCTTGCAGAAGAAGAACGGGTCTTCACGGCCGGTGAAGCCCATTTCCTTGGCGTGTTCGGCGTAGTTGCGACCCACGCAATAGACGCGGCGCACCGGAAACAACGCGGCGCTGCCGTCCACGGGGACCGCGACGGGCGGCTGGGGAGGTAATACGTAGTCCATGAGCGATCAACCTATGACAAATACGTGACTGAAAACCGGCCAAATATCTTACCTCCGCGCGCGAGGCGCGGCGCGTAAGGTAAAAATCATCCGCGAGTTTATCCCTTTCCCGGCGCCAGGGGCGGCCGGGTTTCGTTCAGGAAAACGTAGGGATTTCACCATCGAAAACCACCAGGCGCTCGATGAAGCCGGCCATATAGGTTTTCATTTCCTGGTGCGCGGGCGACACCTGGTAGCGGTCATGGGCCGCCTCGTCAGCGAAGGCGGCCACCACCGCGTGCGTCAGGCCGTCGGCGCGGCTGGCCTGGTTGGGTCGAAAGGCATAGCCCGCCACCCCATCGCATTCCGCCAGCACCCGATCGCAATACACCTGGACGCGTTCATGAAAGCCGGCATCGGCGGCGGACGACAGTTGCAACATCACCACATGCAGAAACATCAGGACTCCTTCTTCGAACGCGTCGCTGCCAGCCAGGCGCGCGCAACCAATCCCATGATGCCGTCTCGCAACAGCAACACGCACAAGACAAAGATGGCCCCTTGCACGATCAGCACCCACGAGCCCAGCGGCGCCAGGTAGTTTTGCAGGGACACAAACGTGAAGGCCCCGGCCAGCGGACCGAACACGGTGCCGATACCGCCCAGCAGCGCCATCAGCACAACTTCGCCGTTGGCGTGCCAATGCACGTCGGTCAGCGAGGCCACGCCGAACACCAGTACCTTCAAGCCGCCCGCCAGCCCGGCCACCGAGGCCGACAGCGTGAAGGCCAGCAGCTTGTAGCGCGACGTGGAATAGCCTAATGAGCGGGCGCGCTGCTCGTTGTCGCGCACCGATCGGATCACTTCGCCAAAGGGGGAATTGAGCACGCGCAGCACGAAGGCGTAGCCCAGCGCGAACACGGCCAGCGTGAAGTAATACATGGGCATCACGTTTTGCAGGTCGAAAATTCCGAAGAGCTTGCCGCGCGGCACGCTTTGCAAGCCATCCTCGCCTCCCGTGAAGCCTGCCTGCACCGCAATGAAGTAGACCAGCTGCGACAGCGCCAACGTAATCATCGCGAAGTAGATGCCCTGGCGCCGGATGGCGATGGCGCCGAACAGCAGCCCCAGCAACCCGCCCGTGACCACGCCCGCCAACAACCCGAGTTCGGGTGTGGCGCCCAGCACCTTCATGACGATGCCGGTTGCATAGGCCGCCGCGCCGAAGAAGGCCGCGTGGCCGAAGGACAGCAGGCCCACGTAGCCCACCAGCAGGTTGAACGCCGCCGCGAACAGCGCAAAGCACAGCACCTTCATCAGGAATGTGGGATAGACGAACCACGGCGCCGCCAGCGCCACCACGGCCAGCACCGCCATGGATATCCGCATCGCGCGCCGGCTCAGTTGCACGGGCTGGCGCGTCGCTTCGGCCGCCAGCACGTTCTGCACCTGCAAGGGCTTGCCGAACAGCCCGGCCGGCTTGCACAGCAGCACCAGCACCATGATGATGAAGATCGCCAGGTTGGCGGCCTCGGGGTAGAACACTTTGGTCAGCCCTTCGATGATGCCCAGCCCGAAACCGCTGACGATGGCGCCCATGATGGACCCCATGCCACCAATCACCACCACCGCGAACACCACGACGACCAGGTTCGATCCCATCATCGGGCTGACCTGATAGATGGGCGCGGCGATCACGCCCGCCACCGATGCCAGCGCCACGCCCAGCGCGTACGTCAGCGTGATCAACAGCGGCACGTTGATGCCGAAGGAACGCACGATGGTCGGGTTCTCGGTTGCGGCGCGCAGCATGGCGCCCACGCGCGTTTTCTCGATCAGCACCCAGACCGCCAGGCACAGCACCAGCGACACGGCCACCGCCCAACCGCGATACCACGGCAGGAACATGAAGCCCAGGTTCACACCGCCGGACAAGGCCTTTGGGATGGTGTACGGCAGCCCCGACACGCCATAGGCCTGGCGCAGCCCACCTTCGATCAGCAGCGCGATGCCGAACGTGAGCAGCAGCCCGTACAGGTGGTCCATGCGATAGGTGCGCGATATCAGCAGGCGCTCGACCACCACGGCAAACACCGCCATGATGAGCGGCACCAGCACCAGCGCGGCCCAGTAGTTCACGCCCAGATAGTTGAGCAGCATCCAGGCCAGAAACGCACCGGCCGTGTACTGCGCGCCATGGGCAAAGTTGATGATGTTCAACAGACCGAAAATCACCGCCAGCCCGATCGAGAGCAAGGCGTAGAAAGACCCGTTGATCAGGCCCAGCAACAGCTGGCCGAACAGCGCCGTGGACGGCACACCGAAAATTTCGAACACAGGGATTCTCCTTTCAGACGCCCAGGCGGCGTGCGATCCGGGCAGGATCGCGGCGCGCCTCGTCCGCCGACAACTGATCGACCACGCAACCGTGCTCCATGACGTAGTGGCGGTCGGCCACCTTGGTCGCAAAGCGGAAGTTCTGTTCGACCAGCACGATGGTGAAGCCGCGTTCTTTCAGCGTGCGGATGGCGTGTCCGATCTGCTGCACGATGACGGGCGCCAGGCCCTCGGTGGGCTCGTCCAGCAGGATCAGCTGCGCACCGGTGCGCAAGATGCGCGCGATCGCCAGCATCTGCTGCTCGCCGCCCGACAGGTTGCCGCCGGAACTGGCGCTGCGTTCGCGCAGGTTGGGAAACAGCGTGTAGATTTCGTCCAGCGACATGCCGCCGTCGGCCAGGCGCGGCGGCAGCAGCAGGTTTTCGGTGACGCTCAAGCTGCGGAACACCGCCCGCTCTTCGGGGCAATACACCACGCCCAGCCGCGGGATGCGGTGCGGCGCCATGTTCACCGTTTCCTGCCCGTTCAAGCGGATGGAACCGCGCCGCTTGTCCAGAATGCCCATGATGGCGCGCAGCGTCGTGGTCTTGCCCGCGCCGTTGCGGCCCAGGATGGTCACAAGTTCACCACGCTGAACGTCGATGTTCACGCCGTGCAGCACGTGGGATTCCCCGTACCAGGCGTTAAGGTCGTTGATGGCCAGCATGTCAGTGCGCCTCCTCGTCCGAGCCCATGTACGCGGTGATGACGCGTTCATCGCGCGACACGGCGGCGTAATCGCCTTGCGCCAGCACCGCGCCGCGCGCCAGCACGGTGATGGTGTCGGACAGGTCCGCCACCACGGACAGGTTGTGTTCGACCATCAGGATGCTGCGGTTCACCGCCACGCGCCGGATCAATGCGGCGATGCGGGCCACGTCTTCCTGGCCCAGCCCCGCCATGGGTTCGTCCAGCAACATGATGTCGGGGTCCAGCGCCAGCGTCATCGCGATTTCCAGCGCGCGCTTGCGGCCATAGGGCAGCATGGCCGCCGTCGTGTCCGCCAGATTGGCCAGGCCCACCGCGTCCAGCAACTCCATGGCGCGTTCGTTCAGGCGGTCAACGCTACGGCGGCTGCGCCAGAAGCGCATGCCGTCGCCATGCTGGCGCATCAAGGCCACACGCATGTTCTGCAACACGGTCAGGCCCAGGAACACGGCCGAAATCTGGAACGACCGCACGATGCCCAGCCGGGCAATCTGCTCGGGTGCCAGCGCCGTGATGTCGCGCCCACGGTAATGGATGACGCCCGCGTCGGGCGTCAGAAACTTGGTCAGCAGATTGAAGCAGGTAGTCTTGCCGGCGCCATTGGGGCCGATCAAGGCGTGGATGGAGCCTTCGTGCAGGGCAAGGGTCACGCCATCGACGGCATTGAAGCCGCCGAAGCGCTTGACCAGCCCCTGTGCGGACAGAACCGCTGGGGTGCTTGGCGTCGTCATGGTGGGCCTCTTACATGCGGGCCAACAGGCCGCCGTCGATCGCCAGGACATGCCCGTTGACGAACGAGGCGGCCTTCGAGGCCAGGTACACCACGGCAGGCGCAACGTCTTGCGGCGTGGCCCATCGGCCCACCGGCACCGAGGCCGACAGGAAGGTTTGGAAGTCGGGGTTGTCTTGCAGCCCCTGCGTGAAATCGGTGCGCACAAAGCCAGGGGCCAGCGCATTACACGTGACGCCGCTGGCGCCGTATTCCACCGCCAGTGCGCGCGTGAAGGCGGCGATGGCGCCCTTGGCGGTGGCGTAGGCGGCAATGTTGGGCATGGTCGCCTGCCCCGCCACCGATGACATCAGCACGATGCGGCCGAAGCCGCGCTTGCCCATGCCCGGCAGCACGGCGCGCGCGCAATGAAACGCGCCGTTCACGTGCACGTTCTGCAAGGCCTGCCACTCGGCCGGCGTCATCTCGACAACGGGCTTGCGATTCTGGTTGCCGGCATTGCTGACCAATACGTCGATGGACAGGCCCGCGTCATCCAGACGCGCCACGGCGTCGGTCACGGCGCTCGCGTCGGCCACGTCAAAAGACACGCCATGAGCGTCGATTCCCAGCGCGGCCAGCTTGGCGGCCGCGGCGTCGCAGGCGGCTTGCGACAGGTCGTTGACCACCACCCGCGCCCCCGCGCGGCCCAGCGCTTCAGCGATGGCGTAGCCCAGGCCCCTTGCCGCGCCCGTCACCAGCGCGACGCGCCCCGCCAGACCGAACGTCTGGTCCAGATAGTCGTGTTTCAAGCTTGTCTCCTTGTTTTATAGGCATCGGATCTCTAGGTCCGGCCTGTGTCGCCCCTGCTTCTTCGTACAAAACACGGTTGACATGAATCTCAATATACGCGACTATTTTTGAACACTCAATAACAAGATTTTTGCTTTATCTTCGATAACGAGTTCTGGCTAGGAGACAATCATGGCCCTCGAAACCCCCGGCTGCCCCGCCGCGAATGCGCTGCCGCCCCTGGCGTCGCGCTTTCTGAAAGTGGCCGACCTGCCCTGGAAACCCACGCAAGTGGAAGGCATCGACATGAAGGTGCTGATGCAGGACAAGGAAACCGGCTTGCTGACCGCCCTGTTCCGCTGGCAGCCCGGCACCGAACTGCCGCTGCACGAACACGTGGAAGTCGAACAGACCTATGTGCTGGAAGGTTCCATCGTGGACGCCGAAGGCGAAGTCTGCGCGGGCGACTACGTCTGGCGGCCACGCGGCAACCAGCACATTGCGCGCGCCCCTAACGGCGCGCTCGTCCTCAGCTTTTTCTTAAAGCCCAATCTGTTCATCGACGCCTACGCCGGCCAGACGCTGGAGTAAGCCCCGGCTTTCTCAACCCGCACGACCCCGCATGACCGCCCGGCACAGGGCGGCGCGCAAAAGAACAAGCCCCCAAGGAGACACCCCATGAAGACCCGTATCAAGAACAGCCTTGCCGCCTGCGTGCTGGGCGCCCTTTCCATTCCCGCCATGGCGCAGGTATCGGACGACGTCGTGAAGATCGGCGTGCTGGGCGATCAGTCCGGCATGATGGCGGACCTGTCCGGAAAGTTCGGCGTGGAAGCCGTGAAGATGGCCGTCGAGGATTTCGGCGGCAACGTGTTGGGCAAGCCCATCGAGGTGATCTCGGCCGACCACCAGAACAAGGTGGACATCGGGGTGTCGGTGGCGCGCCGCTGGTACGAGAACGACAAGGTGGACCTGATCCTGGACGTGCCCAACTCGGCCATCGCGCTGGCCGTGCAGGACCTGACCCGCCAGATGAAGCGCGTGGTCATCTTCACCAGCGCGGGGTCGGCGGACCTGACGGGCAAGGCGTGTTCGCCCAACGGCATGCACTGGACCTACGACACCTACGCCTACGCCACCGGTGTGGCCAACGGCGTGATCGAGGACGGCGGCAAAAGCTGGTTTTTCATTACTTCCGACTACGCGTTCGGCCACTCGCTGGAACGCGACGCCATGGCGGTCGTGAAGGCCAAGGGCGGCCAGGTGGTGGGCAGCGTGCGCCATCCCATCGCCAGCTCGGACTTTTCGTCTTTCCTGTTGCAAGCGCAAGCGTCAAAGGCGCAGGTCATCGGCCTGGCCAACGGCAGCGGCGACACCATCAACAGCATCAAGCAGGCCTTTGAATTCGGCATCATGGGCAGCAAGCAGCGAGTGGCCGCACTGTTCATGAGCATCGTCGATGTGCGCAGCGTGGGGCTGGAATACGCGCAAGGGCTGAACCTGGTCGAACCGTTCTATTGGGACCAGGATGACAAGGCGCGCCAATGGTCCGAACGCTATTTCAAGCGCACGGGCCGAATGCCGTCGATGGTGCAGGCCAGCAACTACAGCGCCACGATGCACTACCTGAATGCCGTCAAGGCCGCCGGCACGGACGCTTCCGAACCCGTACTGAAAAAGATGCACGAGACGCCCATCAACGACTTCATGACGGAAAACGGCCGCATCCGCGAGGACGGCCGCGTCATGCGCGACCTGTATCTGTTCCAGGTCAAGAAGCCGTCGGAGTCCAAGCGCGATTGGGACTACTACAACCTGGTGCGCAAGATTCCGGCCGAACAGGCGTTCCGCCCGCTCAAGGACGGCGGCTGCTCGCTGGTGAAGTCGTGATGGACGGCGCGCTGTCGCTGTTGGCCGGCAAGCGCGCCGTGATCACGGGGGGCGCCAATCCCCGTGGCATCGGCGCGGCCGTTGTCGAGCTCTTCCTGGCGCAGGGCGCCAGCGTCGCGGTGCTGGACCATGCCTATGCCGAAGACGGCCCGGGCGCCCTGGTGGACGGCCGCGTCAACCTGCATTGCGACGTGTCGCGCGGCCCCTCGTGCGAGGCCGCGCTGGCCCGCGCCGTACAGGCGCTGGGCGGCCTCGACGTGCTGGTCAACAACGCCGGCATCGTGGCCGCCACGCGAATCTGGGAGCTGCCCGAAGACGAATTCCGGCGCATGGTCGACGTCAACCTGACGGGCACCTACAACGTCACGCACGCCGCCCTGCCCGCGTTGCTGGAAAGCACGCGGCAACCGGCCATCGTCAACTTGGGGTCCACCGCCGCCCTGCGCGGCGGCGGCCTGCTGGGCGGCTCGCATTACGCGGCGTCCAAAGGCGGCGTCATCAGTTTCACCAAGGCGCTGGCGCGCGAACTGGGCCCGCGCGGCGTACGCGCCAATTGCGTGGCGCCCGGCATTATCGAAACGGACATGACGCTGGGAAAATTCGGCGAAAATTGGGAACAAGAACTCAAACAGGGCATTCCGCTGCAACGTTTCGGCTCGCCCGCCGAGGTTGCCCAAGCCATTCTGTTCCTGGCCTCGGACCTGTCCTCTTATTCAACCGGCATCGTGGTCGACGTCAACGGCGGCTTCCACATTCACTAGGCACGTCCCCGCGCAATGAGCACTCCCGACCGCATGCTGTCCATCCTTGACCTTTTTCGCGACGACACCACCGCCGCGTTCCAGGAGGACGTCATGGCCCATCTGGATTGCTCGCGCGCCACCGCGTATCGCTACCTGAAATCGCTGACGGAAAGCGGGCTGCTGGCGCCCACCGCGGGCGGGGCCTACGTGCTGGGCTCGCGCATCATCGAACTGGACCGCCATCTGCGCCAGCACGACCCGCTGATGCGCGCGGCGCGCGACGTCATGCGCGCCACGGGCGACGAACTGCACGCCAACCTGATGTTGTGCAGCTACTACGGCGACAAGGTCATGTGCGTGGACCGCTACTGGACCGACAACTCGATCGAATCGAGCTATGCGCGCGGCCGGCCGTTCCCGATGTTCCGGGGCGCGACGGCCAAGCCCATCCTGGCGAATCTGCCGCCCTACCAGTTGCGCAACCTGATGCTGTGGCACGCGGCCGAAATCCGCGAGGCGGGCCTGGGTGAAGACTGGGACGAATTTCGCGCCAACCTGAAACGGCTGCGCACGGCGGGCGTATGCGTATCGCATGGCGAGGTCGACCCCGGCTTGATGGGGATCGGCGCTGCGATCTTCAGCCCCGAGCAAAAGGTGGTGGGCAGCCTGGTCTTCATTGCGGCCCAGGCGAACACGTCGGCATCGCGCCTTGACGTCTTGCAGGCGCGCATCCAGGTGGCGGCGGCCGAAGTGTCCCAGAACCTGCAAGCCCCACAAAGCAACGGCGCGGCGGCGATCGGCATCATGCCGTCGCGGC
>NZ_JCBAMR010000052.1:0-31094 GCF_059760425.1 Achromobacter sp. RT286_PF | reverse complement strand
CTGCATTGGCGGCCGCGCCGGGGCGCGCGTGTCCCGGGAAACATCAGGCGCCCCCGAGCGCCTGATCACTGGCGTCGCGCTTACTTCTTGAAGACGGGCTTGCCAAGTGCGAGGTTGCTGGGCGCAATGGTGACGAGCTTGCCGTCTTGCCACTGCATGACGTAGAACGTGGAGGCGTTGTTCTGGCCGTCTTCGCCGAAGTCGAACGCCCAACCGTTAGCCGTTTGGCCGGCCGGCTTTTTGTAGGCCATGACGGCGGCGCGAATCTTGTCCTTGTCGGTGGACTTGGCGTTGCCGATGGCTTCAAAGAAAGCCTTGGCGCCCACGTAGTTCGTCAGGCTGTGGCCCGACTGCGGGTCGCTCTTGTAGGTGGCTTTGTAGGCTTGCAGGAACTTGTCCAGGCCCGGCGCGCCGGCCGGGTTGATGGACGACTGAGGAAAGTCCAGGTCGAACACGCCGTTCATGTCGGCGCCCACGGCCTTGGCCGTATCGGCCAGCGAATAGCCGCCGCCCGCGCCGATCACGACCTTGGGCTTGAAGCCCGCCGCGCGTGCCTGGCTGAAGTACAGGATGGCGTCGTTCTGGTAGGCCGTTTGCAGCACGACGTCGACCTTGGCGCCCTTCAGGCGCAGGATCAACGACGACAGGTCAACGGTCTTGGCGGAATACGGCAGCACTTCGGCCACGGTGTAGCCCAGTTCCTGCGCGCGCTTTTTCTCGGTGGCCGCCACGTCGGTGCCATAAGGCCCGTCTTCGTGGATGATGCCGATCTTGATGTCCTTGGGGTTCAGCCCCATGCCCGGGGCAATGGTGTCATGCAGCGCGTTGACGACCGACACGCCGTACAGCGCCGTATTCGGGTTGCTGCGGAACAGGTACTTGTAGCCGCGCGTGGTGATCTTGTGGGCGGTGGCGCCCAGTTCAAAGTACGGCACGCCGGCCAGTTCCGTCACGGGCGAGGCCGCGTACGAGATGCCCGATGCGTAGCTGCCGAACACGCCCACCACGTTGGCCGAAATCAGGCGCTTGGTTTCCGACACGGCCTGCGTCGGGTCCACGGCGTCCGCCTTGATGATTTCGATCTTCTCTCCGTTGACGCCGCCGGCGGCGTTGATCTCGTTGACGGCCAACTCCAGACCGCGATAGCTCTCTTGACCCAGGAGCGCAAGCGCACCGCTGAACGGGAAGAGGGCGCCCACTTTCATATCGGCCGCTGCGGTGCCGCTTGCCAGTGCGCCACACACGCCCAGCGCCAAAATAATTTTATTGAACTTGAACACTGTCTACGCTCCTTTGTCGGTATGGGATGCGGACTGTCTTGAGTGCTGTCCGTCTTTTTTAAATATATGATATATGCGCCGGTCAGGTACAAAAACCCCGCCTTGGATTCTAGTGGGGGCCGCAGCAAGCCGAATCGGGGAATTCCCTAAAGCCGCATGAATAAAGCCTCAGCGGCCGATGACGCAGGAAATTAACCGCAATATTCCGCCTGGCGAAAAGGGCCGGCCCCCTGGCGCGGGGTACCCCGGAAAGCGGGGAAATTTCCGCGCTTTGTCATATATCGTATATGATCAAACGCAAGCTTTCCCATAAAAACCAGGAGACAACAGCATGTTCGAGGAAGTCGATTTCGCTGGCAAAAAGGTGCTGATCACCGCGGGCGCGGATGGTCTGGGTTTGGAGATGGCCAAGGTTTTCCACCACGCCGGCGCCACGGTTTTCGTCTGCGACGTGAACGAAACCAGAGTGGCCGCCATCCCGTCCGAGCTGCCGGGCGTGCAGGCCATGGTGGCCGACGTGTCCGACGAAGATAGCGTGGGCGCGCTCTTTGCCGCCGTCAAGGAAAAATTGGGCGGGCTGGACATCCTGATCAACAACGCGGGCGTTGCCGGCCCCACGGGCTATGTCGAAACCTTGTCCAAGGCCGACTGGGACCGCACGCTGGCCGTGAACATCACCGGCCAGTTTCTTTGCGCGCGCCAGGCCATCCCCCATTTGAAGCAGTCCAAGGCGGGCGTGATGATCAACCTTTCGTCCGCTGCCGGTCACCTGGGCTTTGCCGGGCGCTCGGTGTATTCGGCGTCCAAGTGGGCCGTGATCGGGTTCACCAAGTCGCTGGCGATTGAGCTTGGCCCGCACGGCATCCGCGTCAACGCCATCCTGCCGGGCGCCGTGGAAGGCCCGCGCATCCGCGCCGTGATCGCCGCGAAGGCCGACACGCTGGGGCGGCCGGTTGAGGAAATTGCCGCGCAGTACGAAAACCAGGCGGTGCTGGGCCGCATGGTCACTGCGCGTGACATCGCCAACATGGTGTTGTTCAACGCCAGCGAGGCTGCCCGCAGCGTGACGGGCCAGGCCATCGTGGTGGACGGCTTCACGCAGAAGCTCTACTGATGGACGCCGATTCCGCGGCCCCTGTTGCCGCCATCATCGGCACCGGCCTGATCGGCCAGGGCTGGGCCATCGTATTTGCGCGCATGGGCTGGCAGGTGCGTCTTCATGACGTGAATGCCGCCATGCTGGCCGAGGCCCGCACGCTGATCCTGCAACAGTTGCAGGAGCTGCAAGCGCAAGGCTTGTTGACCGACGCCGACGCCATCATCCAGCGCGTGCACGTTGCCGACAGCCTGGCCGATGCGGTCAAGGGCGCGTGCTACATCCAGGAAAACTCGCCCGAGAAGGTCGACATCAAGCGGGCTCTGTTCACCGAGCTGGATGCGGCCGCCGAGCCCGACGCGGTGATCGGCAGTTCCACGTCCAGCATCCCGGCCAGCCAGTTCACCGAGCACTTGCCAGGGCGCCATCGCTGCCTGGTGGCGCACCCCGTCAACCCGCCGTATCTGATTCCGGTTGTGGAACTTTGCCCCGCGCCGTGGACCAGTCCGGATGCGCTGGAGGCGGCAAGCCGCATCATGACCGCCATCGGACAAAAGCCCGTGCGGCTGCGCCGGGAAATCGAAGGCTTTATCTTGAACCGGCTGCAAGGCGCCTTGCTGCACGAGGCCTTCCGTCTGGCGAAAGAGGGCATCGCCAGCGCCGAGGACATCGATACCACCGTCAAGGACGGCCTGGGCCTGCGCTGGTCGTTCATGGGGCCGTTTGAAACCATCGACCTGAATGCGCCCGGCGGCATTGCGGATTACTGTGCGCGCTATGGCGGGCTGTACCAGTCCATAGGCGCGGACCAAACCGAATGCGTGGCATGGGACACGCCGCTGGTGCAAGCGCTGGCCGACGAGCGCCGCCGCTTGCTGCCGGAACCAGACCTTGCCAAGCGCCGCTTCTGGCGCGACGAAAAACTGATGCGCTTGATGCGCCACAAACAACAGGACGGAGACAACAATGGCTAAGCCCAAACAGAAAGTCGTCATCACCTGCGCCGTGACGGGCGCCATCCACACGCCCAGCATGTCGCCGCACCTGCCGGTCACGGCGGATGAGATCGCCGAAGCCGCCATCGGCGCGGCCAAGGCCGGCGCAGCGGTGCTGCACCTGCATGCGCGCGACCCCGAAACGGGCAAGCCGTCGCAAGACCCGGCGCTGTTCAAGCCGTTCCTGGAACGCATCAAGAACGAGACCGACGCCATCATCAACATCACGACCGGCGGCAGCCCGCACATGACCGTCGAAGAACGCATGCGCCCGGCCACGACGTTCAAGCCGGAGCTGGCGTCGCTGAACATGGGGTCGATGAACTTCGGCCTGTTCCCGATGCTGGACCGCTTCAAGGACCTGAAGCACGATTGGGAACGCGAGCATCTTGAGAACAGCCGGTCGCTGATCTTTCGCAACACGTACCAGGACATTGAATCGATCCTGACGCTGGGCAACGCCAACGGCACGCGCTTTGAATTCGAGTGCTACGACATCAGCCACCTGTACAACCTGGCGCATTTCGTTGACCGGGGGCTGGTCAAATCGCCGCCTTTCATCCAGTCGGTGTTCGGCATTCTGGGGGGCATTGGCCCGCACCCGGAAGACCTGATGCACATGAAGCGCACCGCCGACCGCTTGTTCGGCAACGACTATGAATGGTCCATCCTGGGTGCCGGCCGCAATCAGATGCCGCTGGCCACCATCGGTGCGGCAATGGGATCGAACGTGCGGGTCGGGCTGGAAGATTCGTTGTGGATCGGGCCGGGCCAGCTAGCCGAATCGAACCGCTCACAGGTCGAGCGCATTCGCACCATTGTCGAAGCGCTGAACCTGGAAGTGGCCACGCCCGACGAAGCGCGCGCCAAGCTGGGGCTGAAGGGGCGGGACAACGTGGCGTTCTGATCGGCAAGCGCGGCGGGCCTGGCCGGCCGCGCTGCGTGAGGCGCGACTAGGCGTGGCGGCGCAGCGCGTCCGCCAGCGTGGCGACGTCCAGCGGATGATCGAAGTTGGCGGCGTGGCGGGCCTTCAGGCTCAGCTCGGCCGCCAGCGTCAGGTCTGCGTCGCTGGGCATGTCGGCCGCGCCCAGCTCGCGCAGCGTGGTGGGCAGGCCGACCTGCGCGTACCACTGCGTCAAGTCCGCCAGCATGCCGTCGTTGCGTTGTTCAAGGTCCAGCTGCACCAGCAGGCCGACCGCCACTTGCAGGCCATGCAGCGCGGTGGCCACGCCGCCGATCTTGGGCAGGCCGCGCGTCAACGCGTGGGCAATGGACAAGCCGCCGCTTTCAAAACCGAGACCGCTCATGAGGATCATCGCTTCCACCACGCGCTCGAATGCAGGCGTGGGCTGGCCGGTGCCGGCCGCGGCCACGGCGTCCACGCCGTCGGCCAGCAGCGTGCGCAGGCAGCCGTCGGCAATCAGTTGCGCCGTCAGCAGCGGCGCGCCGTCGTACATGTTCTTGCCGCCGTTGCGCTGGCATTGTTCGGCTTCGAATTTCTTGGACACGGCGTCGCCCAGACCGGCGCGGAAAAAATGCACGGGCGCGGTGGCAATGATGGCGGTGTCGACCAGCACGATGGTGGGGTTGAACAGCATGTGTTCAACGGCCAGGAGGTTGTGATGCGCGTCGTAGAGCACGTAGTTCTTGCTGGTGGGCGCATCGTTGGAAGCCACCGTCGGCACCGTGATCAGATGGCAGTGCGAAGACTTGGCCACCGCCTTGCCCGCATCCAGCGACTTGCCCCCGCCCACGGCGATCACCATGTCGATGCCTGCCTGCGCGGCTTGCGCGCGCAGGGCGTCGATCAGCTCGGGCGTCAGGTCGCCGTCGACGATCAGCGGTGTCACCGCAACGTCGTGCCCGGCGCACAGGCTTTCGATTCTTGGACCCAGTACGCCATGGACATAGCTGTCGATGACCAGTGCCGCGCGGCGTCCGAACAAGGTGGCGGTCTGGCCCAGGGTGTCCAATGCGCCCGCGCCTTGTATGTAGCGGCTGGGCGCGCCAAAAATCTTCAGCATGAAGTCTTCCTATTTGCGTGGCACGGGAGGGCGGTAGTCGAGCTCTTTTTCGCGTTCGACCAACCAATCGATCATGATCTTGCCGCCCCAGACCAGGTCGGCCTGGATGGCGCTGCGCGCGGCTTCGGAATCGCGCGCTTCAAGCGCTTCCAGCACGGCTTCGTGGCGGTGTTCGTTTTCGGAATAGTCCAGCCCGGCGGTCTTGACGTGGAACACCTTGAGGATCGGCCCGGTAATGACCCAGAACGATTCGACGGTGCTGCGCAAGATGGGCTTGTTGCTGGCTTCCAGGATGGCGAAGTGGAACTTGCGGTTCAGGTAGCTGGCGCGCTTCGGATCGGTCGACGTGCAGGAGATGAAATCCTTTTGCAGGGCGATCAGGTTGTCCAGCTGCTTGCGCGTGATGTTCTGCGCGGCCTCGGCCGCGCCCATGCCTTCCAGGTGGAAACGGATCTGCTGGATTTCCCGCAACTTTTCCGAATTCACATAAGGCACGTAGACGGCCGTGGCCGCCTGCATTTCCAAGCCCTGTTCGCTGATGAGCCGGAAGATAGCTTCGCGTACGGGCGTGATCGACACGCCCATCTCTTGAGCCAGTTCGCCGATGATCAGGCGTTCGCCGGGTTCGTACTGCCCGTTGATGAGGGCATTGCGGATTTCGTTGTAGACCCTGACGGACAGGTTCTCTTTCTTTACCGGTTTAAGGCTGGGCATGACGTTTCGGGCTTGCTGTATTAGGGGGAACGGGTGAATCCGGGATGAATTCTAGCCCGCCATAGCCAATCCGAGCACAATGGGTATATTATATATCATATATCCTAACGTAGAAAGGACGCGCCATGCGCCACCACCAGGAGGCCCCCACCGAGGGGGAAGTTGCGATGCTGCGGGAAAAGGCCCGCTACATCCGGCTGGAGACAATCAGGTTGATTGAAATTGCCAAGGTCGGGCATTACAGCTCGGTCTTTTCGTGCGCGGAGATCTTTGCGTCGCTGTACTACGACGTGATGCGGCTGCGTCCGGGCGAGCCGCATTGGCCCGATCGCGACCGCTTCCTGATGGGCAAGGGCCACGCCGCCGTCGGGCTGTTTCCGGTGCTGGCCGATCACGGCTTCATCGACCGCGCGTTGCTGGACGGCTATACGCGCCTGGGCAGCCCGCTGGGCGACCACCCCGACATGAGCAAAGTCCCCGGCGTCGATTTCAGTTCCGGCTCGATCGGGCACGCGCTGTCCAACGGCGTCGGCATGGCGATGGGTGGCCGCATGAGCCAACGCGACTTCAACGTCTTCGTGATGCTGGGCGATGGCGAAATGCAGGAAGGCCAGGTCTGGGAAGCCGCGCTGTTCGCCGCCCACCACCGGCTGTCGCGCCTGGTCGCCGTCATTGACCGCAACGGCTACCAGCTGGACGGCAAGGTGGACGACGTGATGGGCGTGGAATCGCTGCGGGAAAAGTGGCTGGCGTTTGGCTGGGAGGTGCACGAGGTTGACGGCCATAACCTGCGCGACCTGACCGCGCTGCTGCGCCGCCTGCGCGCGGACGACACGCGCGACAAGCCCGCCTGCGTGATCGCCAAGACGATCAAGGGCAAGGGCGTGTCCTACATGGAAACCGAGCCGGGCTGGCATCTGGGCTACCTGGCGCCGCAAGACGCGCAAAGCGCCGTCGACGAAATTCTTTCCCGCGAGATCTGAATGGCACAGGCACAAGTCCTATCCCCCGACTCCTGGCAGTACCGCGCGCTGAACGCGGTGAACCCCGGGCTGTCGTACCTATCCGATGCGCTGATTGAATTGGCTCAGGCCGGGCACCCGGTGGTCGCCGGCTCGGCCGACCTGCAATACTCCAACGGCCTGAACCGCTTCGCCACCGCCTACCCCGACCGCTACATCCAGTTCGGCATTTCAGAGCAGAACATGGTGTCGGCCGCCGCCGGCCTGGCCACCACCGGCATGATTCCGTTCGTGGCCACCTTTGCGTCCTTTCTTGGCTTGCTGTGCTGCGAACAAATCCGCATGGACGTTGCGTACACAAAGCTGCCCGTGCGCCTGATCGGCCATCACACCGGCATCAGCCTGGGGTTTTATGGCACGTCGCACCACGCCACCGAAGACATCTCGACGATGCGTGCCCTGGCCGGCCTGACGGTCGTGTCGCCCGCCGACGGCCCGCAGCTGGCCGCCGCTATCAAGGCATCGGTCAACTGGCCTGAGCCGATCTACTTTCGCATCGGGCGCGGCCGCGATCCGCAGGTTTATGAAGACGGCACGCCGTTTGAATTCGGCCGCGCCATCGTGCATTCCACCGGCTCTGACTTGAACATCATTGCCTGCGGCATCACGCTGCACGCCGCACTGGCCGCCGCCGAGCAATTGCGTGCGGATGGCTTGTCCGTTGGCGTGATCGACATGCCGACCGTCAAGCCGCTGGACCGCGACGCGGTGCTGGCCGCCGCCGGCCAGGCCCGCCGCATGATGACGGTGGAAGAGCACAATGTGCTGGGTGGCCTGGGGTCTGCCGTTGCCGAAGTGTTGGCCGACGCCGGCACCGGCACGCGCCTGCGCCGCCACGGCATCTACGACGAATACAGCCTGATCGCGCCGCCCACGACGCTCTACGCGCATTACCAGCTGGACGCGGCCGGTATCGGCGCCGTCGCCCGCGAAGTCATCGCATCCTGAATCTACCGCTTTTGAATCTGGAGAACCCATGAAGGAAATCACCGGCAACACCCGCCTGTTCGGCATCCTGGCCGACCCGATCCATCACGTGAAAACGCCGCAGCGCATGAACGAACTGTTCGCGCAGCTGGGCTACGACGGCGTCTGCGTGCCGTTTCACACCCGTCCCGATAATCTGGCCGCCGTGGTCGAAGGCTTGCGCCGGCTGGAGAACCTGGGCGGCGTCATCGTGACGATGCCGCACAAGACCGCCATCCTGGACCTGGTGGATGACGTGACGCCGGTGGCGCGCAAGATCGGCGCCGCCAACGTGGTGCGCCGCGATGCCGACGGCAAGCTCACCGCGCACATGCTGGATGGCGAAGGCTTTGTGCGCGGCCTGCAAACCGCCGGCGTGGACCTGCGCGGCAAAAGCGCCTACCTGGCGGGCGCGGGCGGCGCGGCCAATGCCATCGGCTTTGCCTTGGTGCAGGCCGGCGTGTCGCGGTTGACCATCGCCAACCGCACCCCGGCCAAGGCCGAGGACCTGAAGGCGCGCATCCTGTCGCTGCATCCCGACGCGAACATCGCCGTGGGTACGCCCGACCCTTCGGGCCATGATGTGGTGGTCAACGGCACGTCGCTGGGCATGAAGGAAGGCGACGCGCTGCCGCTCGATACCGAGCGCCTGACGCCCGAGCAGCTTGTGTGCGAAGTCATCATGCAGCCGAAAGACACCGCGCTGCTGCTGGCCGCGCAAGCCAAGGGGTGCAAAGTGCATTACGGTGCGCCGATGCTGGTCTGCCAGATTGCATTGATGGCCGAAATGCTGGGCGTGACGGCACCCAAATAAGCCTGCCAACTAAGCCTGCCAAGTTAGGCAGGCGGCGGACATCAGGACAAGGTGTAGAACGATGGGCGATTTCGATTTCATTATTGCGGGCGGCGGCACGGCGGGCTGCATCCTGGCCAACCGGCTCAGCGCCGACGGCAAGCATCGCGTCTTGATGCTGGAGGCGGGCCAGGAAGCCCGCAGCATGTGGATTTCAATACCGGCGGGTTTTTCCAAGCTACTGGTGAACCCCGACTACAACTGGCGCTTTGCCACCGAGCCCGAAGACAACGTCTATGGCCGCACCATCGCCGTGCCGCGCGGCAAAGGCGTTGGCGGTTCCACCTTGATCAACGGCATGATCTACGTGCGCGGCCAGCCGCGGGATTACGACGGCTGGGAAGCCGCGGGCGCAACCGGGTGGAATTACGCCCAGGCCGAGCGGCTGTTTCGCAAGATCGAGCATTACGAGCGCGGTGGCGAGACACGCGGCAAGAACGGCCCCATGCATTTGGAAGAAGTGGCCGAACGGTTTCCCGTGTCCGACGCGTTCCTGCGCGCCGCGCAAGAAGACGGCCAGCCCTTGAACCCCGACTACAACAGCGGCAAGCAAGAAGGCGTGGGCCATTACCAGGTGCTTCAGCACCGTGGCCGCCGCTGGAGCGTGGTGGACGGCTACCTCAGGCCGGCCGCCGGGCGCAAGAACCTGCGCGTCGAATGCGGCGCGCACGTGACGCGACTGGTGTTTGAAGGCAAGCGCTGCGTGGGTGTCACGTACCGCAAGAACGGACAGGAACACACCGTGCGCGCCGCCCGCGAAACCATCCTGTGCCTGGGCGCGGTGCAGTCGCCGCAGTTGCTGGAACTGTCCGGCATCGGCAACCCCGCCTTGCTGCAATCGTTCAACATTGCGCTGGTGCATGCGCAGCCGCAAGTGGGTGAAAACTACATCGACCACTTCGCCACCCGCATGAATTGGCGGGTGAAGGGCACGGTGACGTTGAACGAGATGTCGCGCGGCTGGCGACTGGCGCAGCAGGTGGCGCGCTATTACACCAGCCACACCGGCATCCTGACGCTGGGCACGGGGCTGGTGCACGGCTTCGTGAAAAGCACGCCCGATTTGCCCACGGCTGACGTGCAGTTTTTCTTTGTGCACGCCAGCTACGCCAATGCCGCCGAACGCATCCTGGACCGCCAACCGGGCATGACGGTCGGTGTGGCGCAGCTGCGCCCGGAATCGGTCGGCACCATACACATCAAGTCGGCGGACCCCTTGGCGGGCCCGTCCATTCGCCCGAATTTCCTGTCGGCGCAGATTGACCGCGACAGCTTGGTGGGCGGCATGAAGGTTGCACGGCGCATTGTCGGGCAACCCGCGATGCAGCCCTATATTCAGGCCGAGCTCAGCCCCGGCGACGCGGTGCAAAGCGATGAACAATGGTTGGACTTCGCGCGCCGCAATGGGCAAACCATCTATCACCCCATCGGCACCTGCCGCATGGGGTCGGACGCCGCCGCCGTCACCGATGTGCGCCTGCGCGTGAACGGGGTGACGGGCTTGCGCGTGGTGGACGCATCGGTGATGCCGAAGATGGTGTCGGGCAACACGCAGGCCGCCGTGATGATGGTGGCCGAGCGCGGCGCCGAGCTGATTCTGGAAGACGCCGCCACGGCGTGATCGCGCACGGCGGCACGATGAGACAATGCGCGCCGGGCCGGGTAGCCCGGTGCGCATTGTGGTTTCTGGACGATCGGTGCTTGACCCGATCAACGGATCAGAAAGCCCGCGCCGACCGGATCGTTGCGATCAATGACCCAACGCGCGGTGCCCAGGATGCTGGCCGTGCCCTTGACGGTAGGACGCACGGCGCGCGTGCCGTTCAAGTCCACTTCGCCCAACAAGCAGCCCTCAAACGTGCCGCTTCCCAGCAAGCCTTCGGACTTGATCGGCTGGTTCAGCCCCATCTTTCCGCGCGCTTCGAACATGGCCATCATGGCGCTGGTGCCGGTGCCACCGGGCGAGCGGTCCAGCTGGCCGGCGCTGAACACGTGCACGTTCTTGTAGAACGCGCCTTCGATTGTGGGCTGGTGCCAGAAGGTGATGAAGTTCAGGTTGTTGATGTGCGCTTCGGTCGGATGCTGGATGCGGTGGCGCGCGTTCAACTGGTCACGCACGATCAGGCCCATGCGAGACAGCTCGGTGCCGTTGTCCGGCGAGATGCGCAGGTCGCAGCCTGACAGGTCGACGATGCCGAAGTAATTGCCGCCCCACACGATGTCGGCCGACAGCTTGCCGTAGCCGGGCAGTTCCACCGGGATGTCCTGCGCGGCCACGTATGCGGGCACGTTTTCAAATCGCGTCCACAGCACGTTGTCGCCTTCGGACGCGACTTCCGATACGACCAGGCCCGCCGTGGTTTCAAAGCGGATCTTGGTGATGCCGTCCTTGCCGCGCGCCACCAGGCCGTTGGCCACCATCGCCATACTGACGGCAATGGTGCCGTGGCCGCACATGTGCGAATACTCGGTGCCGTCGATATAGATGAGGCCGGCATCGAATTGCGGGCTGGACGGCGGCGTGAGGAACACGCCGAACATGTCCTTGTGGCCGCGCGGCTCGCGCATCAGCGCCTGGCGCAACCAGTCATAGTTCTGCTCCAGAAAAGCCCGCTTTTCCAGGATGGTGGATCCGGCGGGGTAGGGGATGCCGCTGTGCACGATGCACAGGGGCTCGCCTTCGGTATGGGTATAGATGACATCGAACGCGTCTTGCTTGCGCATGACTGTGGCTCCAGACTAAGTAGGATGAAGGGGAAAAGCGGATGGGGGAAACTATTTGCCGCGTTCGGACAGCATGTCCAATCCGACGGTCAAATCCAGAATGACGATAGCGATCACCGCAACCACAATCGTGGCGCCCGATACGGCTGCGATGGTCGGATCGATCGTGTACTGCACATAGTTGAATAGCTTGACGGGTATGGTGTTCAGGTCCGCCGTGGTGTTGAAGATGGATAGCTCCACGTTGATCCACGACGAGATGAACGCGAAGATGGAACCGGTGACGATGCCGGGCCGGATCTGCGGCAGCACCACCAGGAAGAACGTGGTCCATGGGTTGGCGCCCAGGTCGGCCGACGCCTCTTCCAGCGCGCGTTGCTCGGGCGTGAGCAACGTCAGCGTCGAGCGCAACACGAACGGCGCAATGATGACGATGTGCCCGATCAACAGCGACAGGAAACTGCGCGTCAACCCAAAGTACGCGCCGTACTGCAACAGCGCCGCGCCCAGCACAATGTGCGGCAACACCAGCGGCGACATCAGCACCGATGTCATCGCCGCCTTGCCCGGGAAGTCATAGCGCGCCAGCGCCAGCGCGGCCGGCACCGTCAGCAACACCGCCACCACGGTGGCCGCCAGCGCCAGCACCGTGCTGGTCGTGAAAGCCGCCACGTAGCCGGCTTCGACCAGCAGCGTGCGATACCAGTCCAGCGTCCAGCCGTGCGGCGGAAACGCCAGGTACGGCGTAGTCGTGAACGACGAGCCCAGGATGACGACCAGCGGCAGCGCCAGGTAGGCAAGCACAGCCAGCGCGACCAGGCGGATCAGGTGGCGGGCGATCATCGCGCGGCTCCCGGCAAGGTGGCGGCGCGGTTGGCCAGCGCCACCAGGATCAAGGTGAAAACCAGCAGCACCATGCTGAGCGCGCCGCCGTAATGAAAGTCGAAGACCGAGCTGTATTGCTGGAAGATCAACATGGACAAGACCGATATCCGTCCACCCGACAGCAGTGCCGGCGTCACATACGCGCTGACCGCCAGCGTGAAGACGATGATGGCGCCGGACACCACACCCGGCAGCGTCAGCGGCCACGTGATGTGCAGGAAGGTGGCGGCGGGGCTGGCGCCCAAGTCGGCCGAGGCGTGCTCGCAAGCCGGGTCGACGCGCGCCAGCGCATTGCCCACCGCCAGCACCACGAAGGGCAGCAGCACGTACACCATGCCGATCAGGATGCCGGTCTCGGTGCCGATGAAGCGCACCGGCCGGTCCGCCGCGCCCACGCCCACCAGCGCCTGGTTCACCAGCCCGTTGCGGCCCAGCAGCACCATCCAGCCAAACGCGCGCACGATGTTGCTGGTGAACAAGGGCACCACCAGCAGGATCACGCAAAAACGCCGCCACGCCTGCCAGCGCACGACGCGCACCAGGTACCAGGCCAGCGGATAGCCCAGGATCACGCAAACGATCGTGGTGAAAAAGGCCAGCCGGAAGGTCGTCAGGATGACGTCCCAGTGGTACTGGTCAGCCAGCACGCGCAGGTACTGCTGCGCGGTCAAGGTCATGCCGCCCGCGCTGTCGGGGCCGGCGGCGGCACTGGTGATGCTGGCCACCGCAACCACGGCCAACGGCGCCAGGAAGAACGCCGCGAAGAACAGCGCGGGCGCCGCCAGCAGCAAGCCGGGCGATAGCCAGGTGCGGCGCGTCATGGCTGTTCACCGATCAAGTGCAGTTGTTCGGGCGCGAACGACAGGCTGACGGTCGTGCCCGGCAGCAAGCCCGACGGCGCGATGCCGCTATGGCGCGCCACGACCGTCTGCCCGCCCACATCCACGTGGATCATGCTGTGGCTGCCCACATTGATTACGTCGGCCACCACGCCCGTCAACCTGCACGCGTCTTGCCCGTCGGCCAGGCCCAGATCTTCCGGACGCAGCACCGCCACGCCGCGTGCGGGCGCGGCATGGTCCGCCAGCGGCACCAGCACGCCTTGCGTATCCAGACGCAGCGCGTCGTCGCCCGCCGCGGTATACGTCATGAAGTTCGCGTCGCCGATAAATTCCGCCACGAATCGCGTGGCGGGGCGGCGATAGATATCCGTGCCCGCGCCCACCTGCTCAATGCGCCCGGCGTGCATGACGACGACGCGGTCCGCCATCGTCATTGCTTCTTCCTGGTCATGCGTGACGAAGATGAAGGCGATCCCCAGCTTGGCTTGCAGATGCTTGAGTTCCAGCTGCATGCGCTTGCGCAGCTTCAGGTCCAGTGCCGACAGGGGCTCGTCCAGCAACAGCAGCTTGGGCTGGTTCACAATGGCGCGCGCCAGCGCCACGCGCTGCTGTTGGCCGCCGGACATTTCACGCGGGTAGCGCGCACCGAAGTCGGCCAGCCCCACCATATCCAGCGCGGCGCGTGCGCGATCCGCCGCGTCCTTCTTGGACGCGCCTTGGCGCCGGGGACCGTACGCCACGTTCTCCAACACGGTCATGTGCGGAAACAGCGCGTAGTTCTGGAACACCGTATTCAGCGGGCGGTGGTGCGCGGCCAGGCGGCTGATGTCCTGGCCGTCGATCAGGATGCGGCCCGATTCCGGCGTCAGAAAGCCGGCAATCGATCGCAGCAACGTGGTCTTGCCGCAACCGCTGGGCCCCAGCAGGGCCACGAATTCCCCCTGCTGGATGTCCAGGTCGATACGGTCCAGCGCCTGGTAGGCGCCAAAGCGCATCGACACGCCTTCGATGGAAAGCAACGCAGACATGGTCGACCCCGGCCTAGCGCTTGCGAGCGACTTGGCGGTTCCACGCGTCGGTGACTTCCGCGCGGCGGCTGTTGATCAGGTTCCAGTCGAACAGGCTCAGGTTCTTGACGGAACCTTCGGCGCCCCACGGCAGCTTGCGGGCCACGTCCGGCGGTACCTGCACGCCCTTGACGGCCGGGCCCAGGTACAGGCGCGTGGCCAGGCAGGCGGCGGCGTCGGGCGTCAGTGCGGTGTCGATGAACTTCTTGGCGGCCGCCGCGTTGGGCGCGCCCTTGACCAGATGCAGGCGGGCGTCGGTGGCCCACGCGCCTTCCTTGGGTACGGCAAAGCCGATGGGCAGGCCCTTGTCGATCAAGTCCCAGGCGCCCACGTTGAAGTGCGCGCCGATGATGGCCTCGCCACTTTGGTAGGCGTTGCTGGCGGCGCCCGAGCTATCAAAGAACAGCGCGGTGTCCAGCGAGGCCAGCTTGGTGTAGAGCGGCGCCAGGTTGGACGGGTCTATCGCCCAGACGCGCGCCAGGAAGAACACGAACGGCACGCCGGAAGAGTTGGCGGGGGACGGCACGGCCACGGCGCCGGCGTACTCGGGCTTCCACAAGTCCTTCCAGCTGGTTGGGGCCTCGCGCACTTCCTTGGTGTTGTAGGTGATGCCCAGCGAGTAATAGCCGGTGCTGACCGCGTAGGCCGCGTCGCCATTGCGATAGACGCCCTGGTCGATCACATTTTTCAGATTGGGAATGGTGGCCGGGTCCAGCGTGTCCAGCACGCCGGCCTGCGCGGCCAGTTCGCTGATGCCGCCGTCCATCCACGCCACGTCGATCGTTGGCGCGTTCTTTTGCTGTTGCAGCTTGGCCAGGGTGGTTGTCGACGTGCCCACTTCAGGCACCACTGTGACGCCCGTGGCCTTGGTGTAGGGCTCGGCCACGCAAGCGCGAAACGCATCGCCCCAGTTGCCGCCGTACCAGGCGACGGTGATCTTCTGCTGCTGCGCGCCGGCGGGGCCGGCCATCAAGAGGCCGGCGCCCATCAGGGCGGCGGCCAAAGCGCTGCGGGTAAGTGTTGCCATCGTGGATTCCCCTTGTCGATTTGTTGGCATGTTCCGGAAGTCTGAGCCCAATGAGGCGCTTGCCGACATTGCCATGGATGCATCTTGGGCGATGCGCGGGAAAACGAGCTTGAAGGCGCGGGACAAAAACTTGAATAATTGCGTCATGACCGCCACTGAAAACCCCGCCGCCGAGTCGCCCTCCTATGACGACGCCCACGACGCGCTGCCTCGGGAAAAACCCGCATTGAACGTCGGCATCGTGTTGATGGACCAGTTCACGCTGGCCGCTTTCGCCGGCCTGGTGGATGTTTTGCGCCTGGCGGGCGACCACGGCGGCCGCAGTCGTCAGATCCATACCTCGTGGCGTGTCATGAGCTGGGACGGCAAACCGCGCCGCGCCAGCGCCGGGCTGACGATCGATGTTGCCGACGGCTTGCCGGCCGACCCCGCCGAATTCGACTACGTCGCCGTGTGCGGCGGCAACGACTACATCAATGGCCGCATGCCGGAACCGCTACGCGACTGGCTGCGGCTGGCGGCGGCAAGGCGGGTGCGCCTTCTGGGCATCTGCACCGGAACGTTCGCCCTGGCGCAGGCTGACGTAGTCGGGCCGCGCACGGTCTGCGTGCATTGGAATGTGCTGGATGCTTTCCGTGCGCGCTTTCCGCAAACGCGCGCGGTCGTGGACCGCCTGTTCGTGGACGAGGGCGACCTGATTTCCTGCGCCGGTTCTACGGCCGCCATCGATCTGGCGCTGTATCTGGTGGCCCGGCATTGCGGGCGGGACAAGGCCCAGCAGGCAATGCGGCACATGATGCTGCAAGGTGTGCGCCCCGGCCGGGTGCCGCAGGCGCATTTCCGCACCGACTTGTCCGGCATCCAGGACCTGCGCGTGCGCCAGGCTGCGCACTTTATCGAGCAGCGCATCGACAATCCCCCGCCGCTGGACGCCATTGCCCGCTATGTCGGTGTGGGGCGACGGCAACTGGAGCGCGCGTTCCGGCAGGCGACAGGAAAATCCCCGATGGCGTTCCAGCGGCAACTGCGGCTGGAATATGGAAGCTGGTTGTTGCTGAATAATCCTTGCAGCATTACGCAGATTGCGTTGGACTGCGGATTTGCAGACGGCGCGCATTTCTCGCGTGATTTCCGCGCGCACTTTGGCGTATCGCCGCGCCAGTATCAACAGGCCCAAGGCCTGCAACCCCAAGGGCAGGAAGACAGCGTCGACGCCTTGCCCGCCTGAGCCTGCCCCCGACGCAAGGAGACGGCATGACCTACGACCTTTGGTATTGGGAAACCATTCCCGGACGCGGTGAATTCGTGCGCCTGGCGCTGGAAGCGGGCGCCATACCTTATCGCGAGCGGGCGCGCGAGCCGGGCGCCTCGGACGATGCGTTGATCGAAGACATGCGCACGCCGCGTCCGCATCCTCCGTTTGCGCCGCCTTATCTGGTGGCGGGCGAGATGACGCTGGGTCAGACTGCAAATATCCTGCTGTTCCTGGGTGAAGAGCACGGCCTGGCGCCCGAGTCGCTGGAAGGGCGGTTATGGGTCAATCAATTGCAGCTGACCATCGCCGATATGGTGACCGAGGCACACGACACCCACCATCCCATTTCGGCCAACGATTACTACGAAGACCAAAAAGAAGAGGCCGCGCGGCGCGCCCGGACTTTCCGGGAAGAGCGCATTCCGAAGTTCCTGTCCTATTTCGAGCGCGTATTGGCCGGGCCGAAGGCATGGTTGGCGGGCGAAGACCGCTGGACCTACGTGGACCTATCGCTGTTTCATCTGGTTGATGGCTTGCTCTACGCCTTTCCGAAGCGCATGGGGACGGTGGCGTCGAATTATCCGAATGTGATGGCGCTGCATGCGCGCGTTGCGGCGCTGCCCGCATTGCAGCCCTACTTTTCCAGTGGCAGGCGGCTGCCCTTTGGCGAATGCATATTCCGCCAGTATCGCGAGTTGGACGCAGCCTGATCGTTTGCACGACGCGCCAGAGACAAAAGCAGGAGAGATTAACGGCTTGCGGATGGTCGATATTAAGTGACAAACCGGACAGTATTTTATAAGGGACGGATAGATCCGAATGACGTTTTCGATATTAATAAAAGGGCCGGTTCCATATATGGAGTCGGCCCTTTTTAGTTAATTGTCAGAAACCGCAATGTGCCCACGTGGTAACTCCGGTTGCACCGGGTTTATACCAACATAGAAACCCGCAGGATTATCGAATAACGCGATTTTTTTTCGTTGAACGAGCCAAAAGGTGGAGAAACGTACATTTATAGGATTAATATTTTCGACTAGATACATTCTGAACGGTTTATCTTCTTAGTCGGTTTCGTCGCCGTTGGCGCGACGGCCATTCGTGGTAGTGCATGCGGCGCGGCGTGCATTGCCTAGGCAGGGTTGGGACGCGCCAATCGGTTCTGATTTGAAATTACCTTTTGGTCATCGGCAGCACCTCGTCCCACTTTGGCAGGAGAAACCCTATGCAATGGATCACATTAAGCCGGCTGTTCCGTGGAAATCGCGGCATGCAAAAGGCCGACCTGTACGGTCAGATATCCGCCATTCACAAAGCGCAAGCCGTAATCGAGTTCGACCTTCAGGGCCATGTGCTCATGGCGAACCAGAACTTCCTGGACACGATGGGTTATACGCTGGATGAAGTCGTGGGACATCATCACGGTATGTTCGTAGACCCTGAAGAACGGGAATCAGCGGAATACGCGGCCTTCTGGCACAAGCTGGGCCAGGGCGCCTATGACGCCGGGCGCTATCGCCGGGTGCGCCATGACGGCACGGACGTGTGGCTGCAAGCCTCGTACAACCCCATTTTCGATAAGCGCGGACGGCCGCTCAAGGTCGTGAAATACGCCACCGACATTACCGACCAGCAACAACGGCAAGCGGATACCGAAGGGCAGTTGGCCGCGATTTCGAAAGTGCAGGCGATTATTGAATTTGAACTTGACGGCACCATCATCCGCGCCAATGACCTGTTCTTGAAAACCGTGGGCTATCAGGCCGCGGAAGTGGAAGGCCAGCATCACAGTATGTTCGTGCGCCCGGACGAAGCGCGCGGGGCCGCCTATAAAGAGTTCTGGTGCAAGTTGCGCAGCGGCCAATATGACACCGGCCAGTATCTGCGCATCGGCAAGGGCGGCCGCCAGGTCTGGATCGAGGCCAGCTACAACCCCATCTTCGACGCCGAGGGCCGCCCCTTCAAGGTAGTGAAATTCGCCACCGACATTACCAAGCGCTTCACCGCGGCGCAGACCTTGCGCGTGGCGGTCCAGGGCCTGACCGAAAACGCCGAGCGCGCCAGTCAGGCCAATGCGCTGGCCCTGGACGCCAGCCAGGTGGCCGAGCAGGGCGGCAAGACCGTGCAGGGCGTGGTGCGCACCATGGGCGCCATCACGGAAAGCTCGCGCCGCATATCGGAAATCATCGGCGTCATGGACGGCATTGCGTTTCAAACCAACATCCTGGCCTTGAACGCGGCGGTAGAGGCCGCGCGCGCGGGCGCGCATGGCAAGGGCTTTGCCGTGGTTGCGGCCGAGGTCCGCAGCCTGGCCCAGAGCAGCGCGGCAGCCGCCAAGGAAATCAAGGGCTTGATCACCACGTCGGTTGAACAGATCGAAAGCGGCGCGGGGCAGGTCCAATCCGCCGGGGTCACCATGGAGGACATTGTGGCGTCGTCGCGCCGCGTGACGGAAATCATGGCTGAGGTGGTCAATGTGTCACTGGCGCAGTCGGCCAAGCTGGGCGGTGTCACGCAAGACATCACGCAGATGACGGCCGACGCCGAACAGACCTTGCGCGCGACGCAGGCCAGCGCTGACGCGCAGGCGGCGCGGGCTAGCCGTCAGCCCGCGGGCGTGGTCAAACCGGTGACCGCCGCGTTGCGCGCCCGGCCCGCGGCCAATACGGCGTTGCCGCCGGCGCCCGTCTTGGAGTACGTGCGGTACTGAAGCCGGCGCCGATTGCGCTATAAAGACGGTATTGTTTGAATCCCAGGCCTGGGCCGGAGCATTCCCGCCCAGGTCGATTTTTTTGCGGCCACCGTCCATGACTGAATCCGAAGCCCTGGCTCTTGCCTCTCACCGCCACTACAAGGGCGGCCTTTACCGTTATGTGGGCACGGCCCGACATTCCGAAACCGAAGAGTCGATGGTGGTGTACGAACACCTGTGGCCTCACGAGCGCGGCCTGTGGGTGCGGCCGGCTTCGCTGTTTTTTGGCCAGTTGGCCGATGGATCGCCCCGTTTTGCGCCCTTGGCTACAACGACCGTGACGCCGTGACGTTCTTTTATCGCCGCGCACGCACGGGGGTGTCGCCCGCGCTGACGACATCGACCGATGCATTGGCCGGACCTGCCGGCAAAACGCCGGCAAGAACGCCCGCCAAGACGCAGGCTTCGGCGGCCTTGGCCTCGGCGCTTCAAGCGCTGCGGGGGCCATTCATCGTGGCCGACCTGGAAACCACCGGCCTGTCGACCGCTACGTGCGAGATCCTGGAATTTGCCGCCGTGCGCGTCGAGACCTGCGGCACGCTGGCGCGCGAATACACGCAGGTGGTTCGAACGTCGTCGCCCGTGCCGTCCTTCATCACCCGCTTGACCGGTATCACGCAGGCCGAAGTCGACCGTCACGGCGTGCCGGTGATGCAGGCGTTTTCGTCGTTTCTTGAATTCGTTGAAGACCTGCCTGTGTTCTTTCACAACGCGTCTTTTGACCGGCGTTTTCTGGGCGCCACGGCGGATCGCACCGGCCTGCCGTTCGTCAATGCCACGCATTGCACGCTGGCGTTGGCGCGCCGCGCGTGGCCCGAATTGCCCTCCCACAAACTGGAAATCCTGGCGCGGCACGTGGGTGCGTCCATCCCTACCCACCGGGCGCTGGCTGATGTGCGCACCACGGTCGCGGTGGCGCTGGCGGCCAATGCGCGGCTGGCCACGGCGTAGGAACGAAGATGTCGGATCTGCAAGATATCAAGCTGGCGCTGCGGGCCTTCACGGCCGAGCGGGCCTGGCAACCTTTCCATTCGCCCAAGAACCTGGCGATGGCGCTGTCGGGCGAGGCGGGCGAGCTGGTGTCGCTGTTCCAGTGGCTGACCGAGGCCCAGTCGCGCGAGATGACGCCGGCGCAGTTGGCGCACGCTGCCGACGAGATCGCCGATGTGCAGATGTACCTGGTGGCGCTGGCGGATCAATTAGGCATCGACATTGCCGATGCCGTGGCGCGCAAGATGGTGAAAAACGCTGAGAAATATCCGGCGGACCGGTTCGCGGGCAGCGCCCGCAAATACGACGATCCGCCTGGCGAAGCGTAATGCCTAATGCCTGACCCCCGACCCCTGACCCCTGACGCCTGGCGCCCAGACATCAGGCGCCGGGCGGTCAGATCACCTGCTGTTCATGATGCACCACGGGCGGCTCGACGAAGAACCCCGCCACCAGTTTGCGCCATTCCTGGAAGTCGGGCGATTCGCGGAAATCGACCATGTGGTTTTCAACCGTTTCCCAGGCCACCACCAGCGTGTAGCGCTGCGGCTGCTCGATGCTGCGGTGCAGTTCCATGCCGTGGCATCCGCGCGCGCGCAGGAACAGCGGCTTGGCCTGCGCGACGCCCGCTTCGAACAGCGCTTCCTGGCCCTCGCGAACGTGGATGCTGGCAATTTCCTGGATCATGACGAGTCTCCAAATAAATGGGGCCGGGTAAGCACCGGCCGGCCGGAGTAGTATGGCTGAAAATTTCTTGCTTAGCCTGTTCATGAATTCCCGAGCCGCCGTCCTGACTCGTCTCATTACCCTGCGCCTGTTCTGGTATGTGGGCATCGGCGCCGTTGCGCTGATGGCCCTGTCACTGCACACACAGTTCAGCGTAGCGGTCTTGCTGTCGGCCATCGCCGTCTACATTCCCCTGTCGATGCTTTTCTTGCCCCTGATGGCGTGGCTTTGCGTCCGGCGCGGCACGTCCGCCAACAGCGACAGCTTGCTGTCGCCCTGGCCCGCCTGGCTGGCCGGTTTGTCGGGCATCGCACTGCTGGTCAGCTACCACCTCGTGTCCGACCTGGACCTTGCCGAGTGCGGCTTCCTGTTGCTGCTGGTGGCCGGCGACCTGTGGTTGGCGCGCCGCGAGTCGGCACAATTGCTGCGCATTGTCAGCTTGTCGCAAGGCTGACAGTAAGCCTAAAGGTCACTCGCTCGCTCATCCCCGGCGTGCGCGGTAGGCCCCTTGTCCGAGCCGACCGCGCGCCAAGCCATCCTTAGAGTTGAAGGTCGGCCTGCGGACACGGCACGCGCCTGCGACTTTCATCGGCCATACGCACGGCGTGATGCCGGTTGGCACGCCATTCGTGCGGCCCGCTACCTGCCTTTGACTGCATCCTTACGGAACCGGTCGCCCGTTTAGCCGATATCGACGAGCCTAGGACGGAGCAATCATTCCGTACCAATACGAAAGTCCCACGCCCAACATTTCAGTCAGGCGCCCGGCATGACGTAGGGGTCCGCGCCGGTAGGCCACCGGCACCTGAGCATCCGTATGAAACGGATCAGGAGGAGCTCAAATGAAAAAGCTCGCAGTCGTCGCAGCGCTGTCATTGTTTGCCGCATCCGCGTATGCCAGCGGTCCAAACATGCCTTCCGTGTCGATCACCGGCCACGCCGGCACGATCAATGGCACGGCTTCATCCATCTCGACCGGCAGTTCCGTCGTGGCCACCCAGGTCAACGGCTATGGCTCGTCCAGCCAGACCTCGTTTGGCGAAACGGGCGGCGTGGCGCAAGTTGGCGGAACGTTCAATCGGGACGGCACCACGGTGGTGACTAGCACGCGGCAATATGCCACCAGCGAATCCTACGGCCACATTTCGGGCAACGCGCCGATCATGGTGGGCGACAGCATCGCCAACGGCGGCGCCTCGTTCGGGAACACGGAAACCAAGGCAACGGCCTCCGGCACCTTCGCGTCCGCCAACATCGGCGCATTCGGGGCGATTGGTGGTGTGGGGTCGATGGGTCACGTTGGCGGGTTCAATCGCTGACCGATTTTCCGGACGGCTACGGCCGTCCGGTCGAGGGGACATCATGAAGAAAATCGTGTTTGCCATCACGCTGTCGCTTGCAGCCGGCTCGGCCGTTGCACAGACCAGCAATTCAAGTTCCACGACGTCTGCATCGTCGGGGGCAACCAACGCCGGCAACAACCAGGGCATTACGCTGAACTCGAACAACAGCGGATCCAGCACCGTGAAGACGGTGCCCCCGGTTGGCGGCCAGAGTTTTTATGGTTCGTTTTCGTCCGATAGCTGCATGGTGTCCGCCGGTGGCGGCGGGTCCGTGGTGGGCTTCGGCATGAACGTGGCCATTCCGATCGAAGACCAGAAGTGCAGCTTGCGGCGTAATTTTGAACGCACCATGCAGGCCGCCGCGTCGACCAAGGACGCCGATCGTTCACGGCGGCTGGAAACGGCCGCTATCGACATCCTGTGCCAGACCGACGACCGCACCAAGGCGGCCTTGGTGGCGCAAGGCTTGTGCACCAATCCCGCCTTGACGACGGCCGATCACCGCTTTGACACGACGGCGGTCGCACAGGCTGCCCCGACCACGGCGACCGCCGGAGCGCCCGCTGTGGGGACGCAGCCCGCCGGCGCTTTGGCCGCACCCTCGCAACCCCAGGCGCAATTACGCCCGCTTGCGACCACCGCCGCCTTGCAAGCGGTGCCGGTGCAAACCGCGCAAACCACCGCGCTGGCCTCGCCGCCGCTGCGCAATCCGCGCCTGGAGCGCCAGCGCTTCGCCGACCTGTATTCGCCGGGATGAACTGGGATGAACTGGGATGGCCGGGCTTGAACCGGGGCCGGTCGCGATGAACCGGCTGGCGCCTACGCTGAGGGCGGGGGCGCCACGGCTGCGGTGGGTTCGGGCGGGTTCAGCGGGCCAGGGGGCGCCGATGCCAGCAGCATGGTGGGCGGCGACGAGACCTCCAGGCCCGCATCGTGCAGACGCTTCAGAACGGTGAACAGCAAGGCGCTGCGTACGCCGTAGGCCGCGCGCGGCGACGATACGTAGCCCTTGGCGTTAAAGATCAGATGGCCATTTTCCAGGCCATCCAAAAATACATTGGGAGCCGGGGTGTCCAGCACATCTTCGTGGTCGGCAAAGGCTTGCAGCATCAGTTCGCGCACGGCCTCCGCATCGGTTGACAGCGGCAGGGGCAGCTTGATCTGCACCAATCCAAGCGGATTGGACCGCGTCACGTTGCGCACCGTCTTGGTCACGAACTCCGAGTTCGGAACGATCACGGTGGACCGGTCGCCCATCTGGATTTCCGTGGCGCGCACGTTGATGCGCAGGATGTCGCCTTCGACCCCGCCCAACGACACCCAATCGCCCACCTTGACCGGGCGCTCCGCCAGCAGGATCAGGCCGGACACAAAGTTCTGCACCACGGCTTGCAGGCCAAAACCGATACCCACGGACAGCGCGCTGGCAATCCACGCGACGCGTTCCAGGCCGATGCCGGCAGCGGACAGCGACAGGGCGAACGAGATCACAAAGCCCGCATAGCCGAACAAGGTGGCCGCCGACAGCTGCATCCCCGGGTCCAGCTCGGTAGTGGGCAGATAACGGTTGGACAGCCAACGCTTAAGCACCTTGACGCTAAGCAGTGACAAGGCCAGCACCATCAGCGCCTGCAAGACAGCGCCAGGCCGGATCTGCGCTTCTCCGATCGCCAGTCCTTTGCGCAGCTGGTCAAAGCGCTGGAGCAGGTCCATCGGGCCTTCGCCAAACGGTGCCAGCAGCAGGATGATGGCAAGCAGGCCCACCACCACGCGGCCCACGCCGGACAGCAATACGGCCGCCTGGTCGCGCAGGCTGGGACCTTCGCGTTCGCCGTCCCGGTGGGACGTGCCCAGCAGCGTGCTGAAACCGTCTTCGATCAGTGTCGACAGCAGATAAGCGGACGCCATCACGATCAGGATCCACAGCACCTGTTTGGCCAGGAACGCGCCAAAGGCCACGTAGCCGGCCAGCAGGCTGGCCATGCCCAGGATCAGCACGGCCCAGACCGCGCCAAGCAACAGCGACACCCAGAAGGGCGCGGGCGCCTCGTTTTCCTGAACGATCTTGCGCCGCAAGCGCCGGCCGATGGCCAGCACCGTGCTCATGGTCGCCATGATCAACACGGCCACGATGCCGGTCAGCGTGATGGTCGTCGTCAGGCTGGCGTTAAGCAAAACGGGCAGGCGCTCGGCCAGCCAGATCATGACGACCAGCGTGCCCAGCAGATTGGGCAGCCAGTGCAAGCGCGCGGCGACCAGGTCATGGATAGGCGGCAAGCGCCACGACGGCCGGTTGCGCGACAGCAGCGCGTTGCCCAGGCCCGACACGTAGCCGCCGAAACAGACCGTGGCTACCAGCGTGGCCAACAGCGCGGCCGTGTTGTCGGACAGCTGCGAATTCCAGTCCAGGCCGGTATGGATCAGCAGGGCGATGACGCCCGGCGTCGCCACCGACAACATCACCTGCGCCACGGCCAGGAACGAGCGGCGCAGGCGGCCTGGCGGCACGCGCGTCGCGGTCAGCTTGAGGATCAGGCGGCCGATCCAGATTCGAAGTGCGATCACCAGCGCGGCCATGGCAATCAGCAGCAGCCAGCCCCATTTCGGTGTCTGTCCGATGGCCGTGGACAGGTCGTCACCCAAGGCTTCCAGGCGTTCCAGATCGCGCGGAAATTCGGAACGGAATTCCGTCCAGAACTGGCTCGACAGGAAGGAATCGCGGCGCTCGCCCATGCGCGCCTGGAATTGGGTTCGCCGCTGCGCCGAAATCTGTTCGGCGGTTTGGCCGGCGTCCACGGACAGCAGCCGGGCCAGCTTCAGCTGCGCGTCCAGGGCGCGGCTGTTCTTTTCCAGTTGCGCGCGCTGCGCCGCCACGTCGGGCGCTTCTTTTGCGCCGTCGGGCGGAGCGCCCAGCTCGCTCAGCCTGGCGGTCACGCTGGCCAGTTGCGGGGTCAGCGCTTCGGTAGCCGCATCGGCCTTGGACTGGATGTCCAGCGCGTCGCCGCGTTGCTTGACCAGGGCGGCGTCGTCGGTCTCGTCCGTAAAACGCTTGCGGATGTCGTCGATCTGCTTGCGAGCCGCCGCCAGCACCGCCTCGGTTTCAGTAGGGTTGGGCGGCGGCGCCGCGAAGGCGGGCATCAAGCACAGCGACAGCAGTATCGCGGCGAGAAAGGCGGCGAACGCGCGCATGCGCCCGTGGCGCAGGCTGGGGAAAAAAGGGGAGGCGATGGGGGTCATATTCCGGGGGCGAATCACTCGCGTCGAGGCGGCAGCATAACAAGCCGCGAGCCCCGCCGTTGCAACAAAAATAGTGCTGTGTCCCCGGTTCAAAATTCCTTTTGCCGCGTGGCAAGTCAGTCTTCTGCCCGCCGGATAAATAGGGCCGGATTCCGCCGGAAAGGCCTGGACACCGCCGCTAGCCCAGGCGCCTTCGAAAATCCTGTTTACCAGGCCAACGTTTGGATTCAATCGGCCCGCGGCACCGGCCCCCTCGTGCCGGGCTTTCTGGGCTTGCCCAACACCGCGTCGCACACCTCCAGCCAGGCGCGCGCGGCGAACGACAGGTAGCCGGACCGCAACCAGATATGGCCCACCTCCCATTGCATGCCGGACTTGGCCAACTTGGCGGTGCTGAGCCCGCGCGTCTTGATGCGCTGCATCAGCGGTTCAGGCAGCAGCGCCACGCCAAGCCCGGCCGACGCCATTGCCACCAGAAAGTCCCAGTGCGCGCTTTGGGCGGCGATGCCGGGCTGAAAACCCGCGTCGGCAAACGCCTGGCGCAGCCGACGCGTGATGGCGAAGTCGTCGGTGGGGATCAGAAGCCGCGCGTCGCGCAGGGCGCTAAGGGGCAGCGACGTCTTTCCCGCCCAGGGCGCATCTGGCGGCCCGATCACCCAGATCGGGTAGCGCCCGAAGGGCTGGGCGGCCAGCCCACCGTCGGGCGCAATGGGCAGGATGGTGGCGCCTACCTCGAGTTCTCCGCTGGCGACCAGCGCCTCGACGGCTTGGCCGGTGCCTTCGCGCAAGGTCAGGTGGATGCCGGGATGCAGTTCTCGGAAGCGCTTGACCACCGGCGTGAACAGCAAGTTGATCATCGGCGGAATACCCACTTCCAGCGCGCCCCGCCGCACGTCGGCGGTCTGGCGCAGTTCTTCGGTCAGTTGGCGCATGGTCTCCAGCACCTGCAAACCGCGCAGGTACATCACGCGCCCGGTATCGGTGGGCCGGGCGGTGTGCCCATCGCGAATGAGCAGCGGCGTGCCCGCTTCTTCTTCCAGCTGGCGGATCATTTTGCTGACGGTGGATTGCGTCACGAACAGCGTCTTGGCCGCTTGCGTGAAGCTGGCGTGCCTGACCGTTTCAACGAAATACCGCAATGCGCGCGCGTCCATGGCGGCAGGCTCCCGGTGCGCTCGTGGGCGCAATGACCATTAAAACGATGAAAAAAACGACTGATTTGGATGATTTTAAGTCATTACGAGATTTCAACGCGCCTTCCTATACTGCGAAAAATTCGTCCCGGACGGCGGCAATGTGCCTGTGTCTGTGCCGGGATATCGGGAAACGCCGCGTCAGACGGCGCCCGGACGCGCAAGGCCGTCATGGTTGCGTCCGGCCGCAAGCCGTTGGCCTTTAAATGTGGAGACACCATGCATTCCGACCGTATTCGCCATCCCGGGCTGCTTGCCCGGATCACGTCCGCCGACCAGGCGGCATTGCTGATCAAGGACGGCATGACCGTCGGAATGAGCGGTTTCACGCGTGCGGGCGACTGTAAGTCCGTGCCGGCCGCGCTGGCCAGCCGCGCCGAACACGAGCCGCTGTCGATCACCTTGATCACGGGTGCGTCGTTGGGGCATGACACCGACAAGATGCTGGCCCAGGCAAACGTGTTGTCGCGCCGCATGCCGTTCCAGGTCGACACCACGTTGCGGCGCAAGATCAATCAGGGCGATATTGCCTTTATCGATCAGCATCTGTCCGAAACGGTCGAGCAATTGCGAGCCGGCCATATTGGACCGATCAACGTGGCGATTATCGAAGCGGCCGCCATTACGGAAACGGGCGCCATCGTGCCGACGATGTCGGTGGGCAATTCGGCGTCGTTCGCGCAGCAGGCCGACCAGATCATCATCGAATTGAATCTGGGTATCCCTGCTGCCATCGAAGGGCTGCACGACATCTACGTGCCCGCCGACCGCCCCGCGCGCCAGCCCATCGGCCTGGTGACCGCCGATCAACGTATCGGCCAGCCGTTCATCCAGGTGGACCCGGACAAGATCGCCGCCATCGTGATCACACACGAGCCGGACAGCCCATCCAACGCCTTGCCGCCGGACGACGAAACCAATGCCATCGCCGGGCATATCAATACGTTCCTGCGCGGTGAAGTCGACGCCGGCCGCCTGACCAATGCGTTGTTGCCGTTGCAGGCCGGCATCGGCACCATCGCCAACGCCGTGCTGCACGGGTTTGAATCATCGGACTTCGAGGCGCTGACGATGTACTCGGAAGTGCTGCAAGACAGCGCCATCGAGTTGCTGGATCAGGGCAAGCTGGCGTTTGCGTCGGCCTCGTCCATTACCGTGTCCAAACCGGTGTACGACAAGATCTTGGCAAACCTGGAGCATTACCGCGAACGCATCGTGCTGCGCCCGCAAGAGATCAGCAATGCGCCCGAGATCGTTCGTCGGTTGGGCATTATCGCCATCAATACGGCATTGGAATTCGATATTTACGGCAACGTGAATTCCACGCACGTCGGCGGTACGCACATGATGAACGGCATCGGAGGCTCGGGCGATTTCGCGCGCAACGCGCACTTGGCCATCTTTGTGTCCAAGTCGATGGCCAAGGGCGGCGATATCTCAAGCGTGGTGCCCATGGTGTCCCATGTGGACCATACCGAGCACGATGTCGACGTGCTGGTTACGGAATGCGGCCTGGCCGACCTGCGCGGTTTGGCGCCGCGTGAACGCGCCCGCGTCATTATCCAGAATTGCGTGCACCCGTCCTACCGTGCGGCATCGCAGGATTATTTTGATCGCGCTTGCCAGCGCGGCGGCCAAACCCCGCATCTGCTGGAAGAGGCCTTTTCGTGGCACCAGCGTTTCAACGAAACGGACTCGATGCAGGCTGACAAACCGGCGACGCGCAAAGCTGCTTAAGCCGGCGTCACTGGTGGTCTGGCCCCGCGTCCGTGCCCGTGTCCGTGTCGGTGTCGGACGAAGGCGTCACCAGCGCGCAGCGGGACAGCTCCAGCTCTTCGTGCAGCCACTGTTTCAACGCGACAAGCGGCGCCCACTCGCGCAGGCTTGGCGGATAAACCAAGTGGTAGGTCTGCGCCTGCTCATAGTGCACGCGCATGGGCGACACGCGCACGAGCCGTCCCGCGCAAAGCGCATCTGCCGCGAGTAGCTCGCGGCCAAGAGTGATGCCCAGCCCTTGTTCGGCGGCCTGCAACATCATGCCGGCGTCGTTGAACGTGGCGACGGGCGTAACGAGCGTGCGCAGACCCGCCGCGTTGAACCAGTGTTGCCACATTTCCCGCTCGCCCAGCAACGGCTGGCGGGCCAGCGTTTGCGCCGTGTCGTCTTCCAGCGACGCGGCGGTTTCTGGCGACGCCAAGGCGATCAAGGGCAACGGCATGTCGAACAACGGTTCGGACTCCACGCCCGCCCACGGTCCGCGGCCAAATCGCAGGGCCGCATGAAATCCGTCCCGAACCAGATCGACCACCTGCTGGGACGTCTCGATCTCAAGCGACACGCCCGGATGGCGCGCACGCCAACGCGCCATGCGCGGCAATAGCCAACGCTGAGCGAATGACGGCAGTACCGACACGCGCAGCCGTTGTTCACTACCGGTAGCCGACGCGGCGGCCGCCATGACGCCTTCGTCCAGCAGGGCCAGCGCGCTCTGTACGCTGCACAACAACGCCGCGCCGGCGCTATTCAAGACAATGCCGCGTCCGCTGCGCTCAAACAGCGCGAAACCCAGTTGCTCTTCCAATCCCTTGATTTGCTGGCTGACCGCGCTGTGCGTCAAATGCAGGCGCTCGGCGGCGGCGCGCAGGTTCTGCAATTCGGCAACGGCCCTAAAAGCGGGCAGGGTGTTGAGCGGGAGGCGCATGGCGGAATGTTCGGGCATTGATCGGGTGGTTAGCGTAACTGACCAATAGGCCGAAAACAATTGGATTTTCATCGGGTATTTGGGCGGCTACGCTTACCGAATCGTCAAACGCAATAAGGAGACGGTCATGTCTGCCCAACTTTCACCTGTTTCACCGTCATTCCCGGCTACCGCGTCCGGCGGGCACCCGAGCTTTCAGGCAGGCGCCGGGTTGGTGCCGCTGCTGTGGGCGGCATTCCGCTTGTGGCGCGTGCAGTCTCGCATGCGTAACGTGGCCGCCGACATGGACCCTCGCATCATGCAAGACGTCGGCGTACCGGAGTGGCTGGTTCACGAAACCACCGTGCACCGCGAACTGGCCCGCCTGCGCAACGTGGATTATCTGCGCTGGTAGACGTCTCCACCGGCGATAAGCATGACCACGCTTTGTCGCTATATATATAGGGGGGGCGGGGCGTCGAGGGGTGTCCTCTATATATAAAGAGGCAGGAGGTAGCCCCGGCCGGCGCACCCTATGCGTCGACGTTTGAGTCTCCTTCATGACAGGCCCGAAACTTGTGCTATAGTCTCGCTCCTTCGCAGTTCAGACATTTTTGAACGGCGAAGCCAAGCAGTAGCAGTACGACGGGCTCCGGCCCGCCGCCAAGCAGCCAGCGATGGCAGTCAGGTGGGATTGCAAGGAAGGGTGCAAATCAGGCAAAAGCCGGTTGCACAATCTGCAAAAATCGTGCTATAGTCTTGGGCTTGGCTGGTGATGACGAGTAAGGGTTTACCCGGATCGAAATCGCGAGCCACCTGAGTGGTAACCGACCTCTGGTTTCCAGAGTCGCCCTAGCGAAAGCCGGTGGCGGGGTTGCAAGATAGGATGCAAATTAGGCAAGAGCCGGTTGCATAATCTGCAAAAGTCGTGTTATAGTTTCAGGCTTGGCAGTTGCTGAAAACTTAGGGTTTACCCGGATGGGTGTTCTGATGTTTCGATAGCTGCTAAAGAGAGCAGACCTGAGGAGGTCGCAGGCAAGAAAGCGGTGGCGCGAAAGCGAACGAAGCTGACTTGACAAGCGATAAAAATTTCTTCATAATCTCGCCTCTCTGCTGCTGAAAACAGCAAGCGACGCAAGGCAAAAGCCGCGCAGCGCTAGCAGGATCAGCAGGTAGCAGTAAGCAGTTTGTAGTACCGAATTTGCAGTACCGCTCTTTAACAATTAAACAACCGATAAGTGTGGGCGCTTGATGCGATGCACTGTGATTTAAGTCTGGGGTTAAACCTTGGCTTGCTTCACAAGCACAATGAAATCAAGTGCTCACTAGAAGTGAAGTACCTTAGACGTCAAGTTTAAGAACATACCTCACTTCCTTTGAGTAGCGACGTATGACCTGGTTCGGATTTATTCGGACCAAGAAT
>NZ_JCBAMR010000051.1:0-31123 GCF_059760425.1 Achromobacter sp. RT286_PF | reverse complement strand
GATCTGCATCAACGCCGGCTTTTTGCCTGGGCACAGCCATACAAACGACTCTATTTTGTCGACTGTTATGTTGTCGACCGCTACTTGGTCGCCGCAACCGCGTCCATGCGCACACGTACGTAATCGGCCACCTGGGCAAGCACGGTCGTCAAATGCCCGCGCAACAAGTCGAACCCGGCGTTGCGCTCGCGCGTGGCTTCGTCCATATACAAGGGGCGCCGAATCTCGACCTGCAAGCTGTGCCGGTTCAACGCCGGCTGGCCGATCTGCGCAATCAGTTGCACGCCCTTGTAGGGATCGTTGCGCGCGACGGTATAGCCCAGGTCGCGCAGCGCTTTTTCGATCAGCGCGATGAATTCCGGCTCGCACGTTGTACCGTCCCGGTCGCCCAGCACGAAGTCCGCCAGCGGATGTTCGCTTTGCCGGCCCAGGCGTTCGTACGCGTCGTTGGGCATGGAATGCAGGTTCAGGTGCCACACCGCGCCAAAGCGTTGTTCGGCGCTGCTGATGGCCTGCGACAACGCCGCGTGATAGGGCTCGTAGTACGCCTGGATGCGATGCCGCACCTCGGCCAGGCTCAGCTTGCGATCGTAGATGGGCGTGGCCTTGTCCATGCGGCGCCAGATCAGCCCCTTGCCCAAGCGGGTCTTCTCACCCGGTGACAAGGGCTGCGGCCACGGTTCAGCCAACAAGTCGGGGTCCAGGTCCTGCAAGGTGCGGTTCGGGTCGATGTACACGCGCGGAAAGTGCGCGGCAATCAACGTTGCACCCAGCGTGGGCGCCGCCGACCACAACGCGTCCACGTGCGTGTCTTCGCCCTGGCGCAATTGCGCTTGCGTTGCCACCGCCCCAAAATCGTCGGGATAGCGTTCACCGCTATGCGGCGAATCACAGACCAGCGGCAAGGCCGGCCCCTGAGGTTCATGCACGGAAACCACGTTGAAATCGGCAAGCGTCATCGTCAGTCAGCCTGAATGTTGGCGGCCTTGGCCACCTTGGCGTAGCGGGCCAGGGCCTGTTCGATCTGGACCTGGAACTCTTGGGGCGTCGTGGGCATCAGCGTACCACCCACGTCTTCGGCCTTCTTGCGGAACTCGGGGTCTTGCATCGCCGCGCGCACCGCCTGGTTCAGGCGCTCGATCACGGCCGTCGGCGTACCGGCCGGGGCCACCAATCCGAACCAGCCGCCCGTGCCCATGTCGGGATAACCCAGTTCGATATAGGTCGGCACGTCCGGCAGCAGCGGCGAACGCTCGGCGCCCAGCACGGCCAACGCACGCAGCTTGCCACCCTGCACCTGCGGCAGCGTGGACGACAGGTTGTCGGTGATGGCGTCGACCTGCCCGCCCATCACGTCGTTCAACGCAGGACCCGCCCCACGGTAAGGCACGTGCAGCAGCTTGATGCCGGACAGCATCATGAAATTCTCGATGTTCACATGCCCCAGCGATCCCACGCCGGGCGAGGCGAAGCTGTAGCGGTCAGCCGGCGCCTTCTTGGCCAGCGCCACGAATTCCGCCATGTTCTTGGCCGGGATATTCGGGTTGATGGCAAGGATGCTGGGCACCGCCAGCACGTTCGCCACAGGCGCGAAGTCCTTGATCGGGTCGTAATTCATCTTGCGATACACGGCCGGATTCGAGCCGTGCGTGCTCATCGTCGCCATGCCGATCGTGTAGCCGTCGGGCGTGGATCGCGCCACCTGTTCCATGCCCATCGAGCCGCCTGCGCCCGCCTTGTTTTCAACCACGATGGTTTGCTTGAGGTCGCGACCGGCATATTCCGCGACCAGGCGGGCAACGATGTCGGTCGAACCGCCCGCGGCGAACGGCACCACCAGCTTGATGGGACGCGAAGGGTAGTCGGCGGCTTGGGCAATGCCGGCAAAGGACAGCGTGGCGAACATGCCGGCAAGCGCAAAGCGCGCGGACCGGCCAAGCAGGCGGCGAGACATGGATCGACTCCGAAAGGGAAACGTTGAAGTAAGGGTCAGAACTGGTTGTCAGACAGAGACAGGCCGCCAGTGTCCAAACTTTACGATCCCCTTTCAAACGACTATATTGCACTCCTTCATTACCAAAGGTCATGCTAAATGCGGCTGCATTCGCCGTCCATGTCCGAGCTGCACGCCTTTATCGCGGCGGCACGCTTGGGAAGCTTCACCCTGGCGGCCCAGACGCTGTGCGTCACCCAAGGAGCCATCAGCCGTGCCATTGCCCGCCTGGAGGCCCACTTCGGGCAGCCGCTGATGCATCGCAATGCGCATGGTCTGACCCTGACCGAGATGGGCCAGAAGTTGTATGACGGCGCGCACACGCCGCTACAAGCCATCGAAAAGCTCAGTGCCGACCTGCGGGCGGATGACCGCCGGTTGCGCTTGACGCTATCCACCGTGCCGACCTTGGCCAGCGCGTGGCTGGTGCCGCACTTGCCGGACTTTCATCGGCGCTATCCCGATATCCAGCTTAATTTCGCAGCCTATCGGCGCAATGAGGATTTCTCTAGCACCACGCCAGACGCCAGCATCTTGTCCGGCACTCCGGAACAATGGCCCGGATGCCAGGCCGATTACGTCATCGGCCGCGAAGTGGTCGTTATTTGCCACCCCGACCGCTTGGCCACCCGCCAGGCGCAAGGGCTATGGAGCACCCCGCACGGCCTGCTGGGCGAACCCCTGCTCTTTCACACCAACGGCCAGGACAACTGGGCGCAATGGTTCAACGCAGCCGGCGTGCCACGCCATGCCGTTACGCTGTCCAAGGGGTTTGATCAGGTGTCCATCTTGATCCGCGCGGTCATGGCGGATATGGGGGTCGCGGTATTGCAACGCTGCCTGGTGCGCGACGAACTTCAATCCGGCCGGGTGGCCGCGCCCTTCCCTGATCTGCCGATTCGGCTGAGCCGGGGATACCACCTGTGCGCGCCGGCGCAGCGTCGCGACCATTACGCGCTGGAATGCTTTCGGCAATGGTTGCTGGACACGGCCCAAGCCGACCCCGACGTTATCGCGGCCAGATCGGCGTCGTGAAAACGGCGGAACCATGAAGTCTGGGGACGTCGCCATCGACACTTCTGGTTTCACCGCGCGCGGTATACTTGAAACCAAATAAAACGGGCCTCTTTACAGAGGCCCGACTTTAAGTGCGGCGATAAAACGATCAAGGTGCCAGCTTGAATCCCAGGTCCACGCCCCACTTATCGGTTTCACGCAACCATTTCGCCCCGCAGCTCAGGCACCGGAAGTGATCTTCGCGACTCTCTTCGCGCCCTTTCTGCGTGGGATTGGTGAAACCTTGATGTCCCAGGTGCGAATGCGGCGCGACGCCGGCAAGGCCCGGGTTAATGCGTTGGCAAGCCAAACACATAACGCTCATTGATGCTTCCCCACAAACAGTGTTAGCAAATTGTAAGGGATTTCACCAATGTTTTTCTATCGATTTATAACAATTGAACGACAATAATTGTTAACGAGGGCGTTTAAACAACGTTAGGCATCGCCGCCAGGCAGGTGGCCAAATGGTACGGCGATGTCGACGGCATGTCGGCACGCACGACCTCGCCCTGCCCGTTCAGGCATTCGTACCAACCGCCGTCATGGACGAAATGGGCACGAAAACTGGCCAGCCCCGACTCCAGCGCCGGCCAGTCGCCCAGCACCGCCAGCGCCCTCAGGTATTCCGTCTGCGCCCAAATCCGCCGCGTACCGTCCACCACCGCCCCCGACTCATCCAAGGACGCCAGCACGCCCGGGCCTTGTACGTCCACCCCGTGCGCGCGTGCCCATTGCACCGCGCGCGGCAAGGTTTCCACCAGCTCCAGCCCTTCAAACACCTGCGCCGCGCCGTGCACCAGCGACAGCCATTCAAACTGGTGACCCGGTTCAAGCCGGTTGCCCGCCGTGCCTTGCAACGCTTCGGAAATGCACTGCGTGGGACCGTGCACGAAGAACTGGCTGACACCTTGTGCCAGCGTGCGCAGATGCTGGGCAAACAGCGCGGGCTCGGCAACCTGGGCGGCCGCCAGATACGCTTCCGTAAGGTGCATCATGGGATTTTGCGCGGGCGGGCGCAGCGGCGTCAGCCAGTCGGCGCTAAGCGCCGCATGGTAGAGCCCATCATTTGTCTTGAAGCGCGCCTCAATTGCCGACGCCGTCGCCAGCATGAGCTTGCGCGCATCCGCATTACGGCTGCGCTGAAAATACGCCGAACTCGCCAGCACCACGAAGGCGTGAGTATATAAGTCCTGGGTGTCGTCCAACGGGCGCGCCTCGGCGTCCACGCTGTAAAGCCAGCCGCCATGTTCATTGCGAAACACGCGGCACAGGGACGCAAACAAGCGGTCCGCATGCTGGCCCGCGGCAGCACCAGACGCTTCTGAGAAAACATAGAGTTGACGCGCGCATGCCATGGCCCGATATCGGCTGGGCGGCAGCGGCTTGCCCGTTGCGGCATCCAGCGATTCGTAGGGCAGACCCAATGCGCCGTTGAAACCCTGCCCCATCCAGAGCGGCAGGATGACGGAGTCGAAATGTGCGCGTAACGCGCGGACATGCTCCGTCAGAATAGGAGTGGTCTGTGCGGCAATCATCTTGGAACGACCCATACCCGAAAAGGGCCCCAGGTTTTGGAGCAGCAACGATAACCGAAAATTTCGTCGCAAATTTTGGAGTATTTTCCGCAGCCTCATGCACACACAGACCGGTACCACCGATCAGCTCCGTCCAGGGCGGATAAGCCCTATCGGAAGATGTTTTCCTCGACCCAGTTCTGCGCGAATACTTCCGCGCGATCTCGTGCTTCGTCTAATGAAGCGCAGTTGCCCAAGTGGGAAAACGCGGCATCCACTTCGGTGCCGCCCTCGGCCGTTACCGTCAGCAAGACGCCATATCCGCCGGTATCCATGGCCGCTGTGGAAACGTCGATCAGTACTTCCTGGTCACGATGCTGCATGTGCTACCTCCCAGTCGGTTACCTAAACGCGTGAACCACGCGTGACGTGGCGGGACGAAATCCCGCGTAATTGAATAGACCTGAAAGCGTCACGCAAGTTCATCTTACTGGCGAGATAACAAGCGCGATACGTCCGGAAGATGCCAAATCACACATTCCGTCTCAGGAGATTCCCGTACTGCCCTATAAATACCCCCTGCCGTGCGACATAACGCGAAATCATTCGCAAACTATGCGGCAATTGGGCGCAACTTGCTTCAAACCGCAGCAAGCCAAAACGCACAAGGGGGATCGATATGTGCTGCAAGAAAGCCGGCGAGCGTGCCGGCGGGCAGCGTTCAGCGCACGTGGATGGCGCTGGGCTCTTCCATGCGAAGGGCGAGCTTGCCCTTTTCGGTGATCAGCCAGCGGCCATCTTCGCCGGGCTGAATGCAGCGCAAAGTTTGAAGTGCCTGCGAAATTTCGACAGGCACTTGTGCTTGTGCGGCGCCGGGTTCGCTGTTGTCAGCCACGATGCGCAGCCAATGACCCAGTTCGCCTTTCTGAAAACGATGCAATGCCATGCTGATTCTCTCTTCAATGGCTTTAACGATAGCATGCTCGTCAAGCCCGCCCGGCTATGCAAAAAGCTTGGGCACCGACGACACCAGCAAGGCAATGCCGGACAACGTCAAGAGGCCCAGCACCACGCGCCGAAACGTCACGTCGCTGATGCCGACATACACCCGCGCGCCCAGTAATGTCGGCACCAGCATGGCCGGCACGATGATGGCAAACAGCGGCAGCATGTCTGTCGTTACCACCCCGGTGACGATGTAGCTTGCCATCGTCACCGCCAGCATCGACAAGTTGAAATTCTGAATTACCGAGCGCTGCACGTCGCGCTCGAAGCCGCGCAAGGTGCACCACAACGTCGGGATGACGCCCGTGAAGCCGCCGATGCCGCCCATGATGCCGCCCATCGCCCCCACGACTCCATCCGCCACCTTGCCGCCCGCCGTAATACGCGGCAAACGCGTGGCGAACAACATGATCGGACACCAGACGGCCAGCAAGCCGCCGATGAAGGTCTTGAATATCAAGGGGTCAAGATGCGGCAAGACTTTTACCCCGATGGGGATACCCACCAATCCTCCTAGAACGAACGGCAGCAGGTTCGACCATGAAAAGCCCCGGCGCACGGTGAATGCCGCCAGCAGCTGGCCGGTCAGTGCGCCGAAGACCGTCATCGCGGCAGCCAGGCGTGGGTCGATGGTCCACGCCCAGAACGACATTGCCACCATCCCGAAGCCGAACCCAGACAATCCCTGAACGAAGCCGGCAGCCACCGCGCCCAACACGACCAGCACATATAGCGAATCCATTTCTGCCCCATTTGCCGCATTTCTGCCGCGCATCCCCATGCGTTGCCAGGCCCCTCCCGGCGCGACATTCTAGTGCGTTCTACGAAGGCCGCAGTGCAAGCGGGCGCTTCACTCGCGCGGCCACCGCCGAGGCGGCGACGCTGATGCCGATCAACGTCAGGCCCAGCGCCAGGTCGGCCGACAGGCGTTCATGAAAGACGACGGACGACACGACAAGGCCGATCACCGGCACGCACAGCATCGCAATGGACGTAGCCACGGGCGGCATTTTTTGCGTCATGCCCAACACCACGATGAACGTCAGTGCCGTCGCAAGCGGACCGGTGTACAGGATGATCGGCCACGCATCGGGCACCGTCAAAAAGCCGGGCGCGCCATCGCGCATCCAGGCCAACGCCGCCAACGGAATCGTGGCAAGCGCGGTTTGCCAGGGAATCATGTCGGCGCCCAGGCGCACGTGACGATTGCCGCGCAGCTGGATGATGTTGCACGCCCACGCGAACGAGGCGCCCAGCAGCATGACCAGGCCCACTACGGTATGCGCCTGCCAGGGGCTGAATGCCGGCGCCACGATCACACCGATGCCCGCATAGCTGAGCGCCGTCGCCACCCATTGGCCGGCGTTCAGGCGTTCTTTCAGAATCAGTGCCGACAAGGGGATGACCCAAATCGACGTCGCGTAGGCGACCACGGACGCTCGTCCCGGCGCCACGTACTGCAACGCCCACAACGCCAGCGCGGTAAACGCGCCCATCTGCAACAGCGCCACGCCGGCCACCAGCGGCCATTCCTGGCGGCTGGGAAACCGCAGTCGACCCAGCGCCGCCAACACCAGCACGCTGACCACGGCGGCGGACCCGAACCGGCTGGCGGCAAGCCACAACGGGCTCATGTGTGCCAACCCCATCTTCATGACGGGCCAGTTTCCACCCCAGACCATGACCGCGCCCACCAGCGGCAAAAACTTGCGCAACGTGCTTTGCTGACTTATCACCACAGGATCTACCGCTTGAATATTCCGCACTTCGGCCCATTTGCCGAAGAAAGAAATAGTCTATAGGGTTAACCCCAGCATATTTCACCTCAATTTGCTCCGATACACAGCTTGCCCAGCACGAACGAATTGCCAAGCAACGACAACTAGGTGACTTATGCCGGAAATCAACCTGGATGCGACCGACATCCGAATCCTGAACGAACTGCAACGCGATGCGCGACTGACCAACGTCGAACTTGCCGCCCGCGTGAATCTGTCCGCTTCGCCTTGCTTGGCGCGCGTGCGGCGGCTGGAAACCGACGGGCTGATCGACCGCCGCGTCACCCTGCTCAATGCGCGCAAGCTGGGCCTGAAGGTCAACGTCTTCATCCAGATCTCGCTGGACAAGCAGCGCAAAGCCGCGCTGGACGTGTTCGAACGCGAAATCGCCGTGCTGCCGGAAATCATGGAGTGCTATCTGATGTCGGGCGACGCCGACTACCTCATTCGCGCCTTGGTGCCCGACGTGGATGCGCTTGAACGACTGATCGTCGAGCACATCACGCGCATCCCCGGCGTGGCCAGCATCCGTTCAAGCTTCGCGCTCAAGCAGGTGCTGTACACCACCGCCGTTCCGCTTGCCTGACGGATACCAGGCGACGCGTTCCGACACTTGCGGGATCAGGCGGCCGCCCGCACAATGATTCGTCGGCGCGGCATGCGCGCCGGCTTCCCTCCCATCGCTTAGCAAGGAGCAACCATGCCCGAAACAGAATGGTCACCCGGCAGCGCGCTACCCGATCGTCAGGGTTACTTCGAAGTGGAATTCGACACAGGCGAAACTGAAATCACCCGATACGGCATGCTGGGTTGGGAACCCGAAGCCGAACGCGGCCGCATACTGCGGTGGCGCGGCCTGGATCCGGCTATTGAAGAAGCCGAAATCCAGCGCGAAAGCGCCGTGCGCAATAACGGCGACACGTTGCTCGGCTAACCCATAGCCCCCGCAAAAAAAACGCCGCGGAGTTGAATCCGCGGCGTCTTTCTTGGCGAAAGGTTTTCAGCCGTCAGGCTTACCAGTCAAGCTTCGAGATCTTGGTGCCGGCCAGCGAAACGCCCGCCATCAAGCCACCGTTGTTCATCACGAAACCCACGATCGGCTGCTGCGCCGTATTGGTATCGATGCGGCCGTTGGCTCCGATGTTCACCACGGCAACCGTGGCGTCCGCGCCGACGGTCCAACCACTGCTGTTGCGGAACTTGTTCAAGGCGTCATCCGTCATGAACAACAACACCATGGCCTTGGACTGCGCGCCGGCCTGGAAGCCGATCGAGCCCGCCGTGGTGCTGTAGTAACCGGCATTGGAGCCGCCCACCCGCAACACACCGTTGCCATGCTCGGCGCCCACGATGAAGCTGCCGCTCAACACGTCGGGGAACACCAGCACACCCTTGGCGCGCGCCACCAATTCCTTCGATTGCGGCGAAGCCTCGTACAGCTTGGTCAGTGTGGCGTTGGCCGCGCTATTCATGGAATCGCGCTTTTCGGTTGAGGTAGCCGAGGACTTCGGGGTGGTCGTGGTGCAACCGGCAAACAGCACACCGGCTACCCCGATCGTCGCGGCAATACCTACACGACGCAGAACAGGAAAAGTGTCAAGCATGGAACTCTCCTTTATTGTTGTCAGCCAGTACCACTGTACCGGTCAAACCCGCTGAAGCAAGGCACACGATTGTGTAAAACGAAACAAAACCTACCCGCCTTCATCTCGTGCGCAATGGCCCGGATCCAACAGCCATGGGCCTGCGCGGGCCGAAACTCTTTCCTTGCTGCTGCAACATTTAGTAGAGGCTGCCCCGACAGGACCTCATGCCCGGCGTTGCCGCGCGCCTACAGAATGCCGTACCTCGGTTCGCCGGTGGACGCATCCACAGACACGATTCCAGACAGCACCAATTCCGCATGACGCCGCGCCACGTCGGCATCCGCGAACGTGACAAAGCGGGGCAAAGACCAGCGTTGCAGCTGCGCCCCTCCGTTGCCTGGGCGGCTTACGATGACCTCGATAGCCATCACGCCAGCATCCAGACTCACGATCTCACAACCCACTTGAAAACCATCGATATGGCGTTGCGGTCCCGCCCCCATTCCGCGCTCCTGAAATCAAACACTCCGCGCGCAATATGCCAAAAAAAAATGGTACTGAAAAGCAGTGCTTTTAGTGGGTCATGAAGCACTAGTACACCTAGTACTCCAGCATCTTGCACACGTGCGCATGGCATCGAAATTTCGTCTTTTTAAGCCGATTCGGTCTTTTTTTTCATTCCTGCAATCACAGCGGGCGATTTGCTCGGCGCGGTCGGGGGGTATATTGCAACGTTCACCAAGAGGCCTTTCGTTCCATGCAAACATTACCTTTTGAACCCGACACAGCCCCCCTCGAAGTCCTGCCCCGCGACCTGTCTGCATACCGCGAAGGCAACACGGGCATCCCGTACGTGCATCGCTTTGAATCCGGCGTCGCGGGTCCTCACGTGCTGATCAACGCCATCACGCATGGCAACGAAATCTGTGGCATGGTCGCCGCCACGCATCTGCTGGACACCGGTGTGCGCCCCAAGATCGGCACGTTGACCGTCAGCTTTGCCCATGTCGAAGCGTATGAAGCCTTCGACATCGAGAACCCGTACGAGAACCGGCAGCTGGTGCATAACCTGAATCGCATCTGGTCGGCGGCCATGTTGGACGGAACAGAAGACAGCCCCGAACTGCGCCGCGCCCGCCAACTGCGACCGGTGCTGGACGCCGCCGATTTTGTGCTGGACATCCACTCGACCCGCGCCCCCGTGCAGCCGTTCTGGGTCTACAACGAGATGGACCGCAATACCGCCCTGGCGGCCGCCGTTGGCGCGCCCGCGGTGCACCTGGTGATGCCGCAGCATAAATTTCCCGGCACGGGCGTCATGGGCTACGGCCATCATGGGGACCCGCTGTCCGACAGCCAGGGAGCTTTGGTTGTCGAATGCGGCCAGCATTTCGCACGCTCGGCCGCCGAATTGGCCACCGACGTGACGATGCGCTTTTTGGCCCACACCGGCCTCATCGATGCGCCCCTGAACGCCCCACCGCCGCCCGTTCCGCAACGCTTCCGTTTGCTGGAAGTGCACATGGTCAAGTCCGAAGACTTCCATTTCACTCGCCATGTCATCGGCTTTGAAACCTTCGACAAGGGCGAACTCATCGCGATGAACGGCGACGAGGAAATCCGATCCCCTTGCGACCGCTGCACGATCTTCATGCCCACGCGCATGCCGATCGTCGGCAGGGAAGCGGTCTACCTTACCGAAGCCATCTAAGCCACCTGGCGCACGATGCGCCAGGTGGCAACGCGGCCTACCTGTCAGGGATCAGGCGCTTGCCCATGCTGATCACTTCATCCAGCTCAAAGCCCAAGCTTCTGTAGAAGCCCTGCACGGCGACGTTGCCGGTTCGGATAAGCAGATTGATCTTCGGGCAGCCCATCTGAAGCAGCTTGGCTTCGACAGCGCGCATCAGCTCGGTGGCATAGCCCCGCCGCTGGTGCGCGGGCGCTACCGCCAGATAATTGATCCAGGCGCGGTGCCCGTCATAGCCACCCATCAGCGTGGCGACGATCACGCCGCGGATCTCACCAACCAGAAACAACTCCGGCTGCACGGTCAGCTTGCGGGCAATATCCTTGGCGGGGTCGTTCCAGGGACGCGTCAGGCCGCAGTCGCGCCATAGCTGGATCAGCGCCGCTTCGTCAGCAGGTTGGTACGGCCGGATGGCCAGGGTTTCGCAGGTCATGCTTCGTTCCTTCAATCAGGGAAACGAAGGCCCGGCGATACGCCTCGGAAGCTACAGGGCGGCGAAGGACTTACCGCAAAAACAAAAAGGCCACGAGAGGTATCGTGGCCTTCAGGGCAAGCGCCGAAGGGTCGGCGCCTGTACGTGACTAGCCACTCAACGTAAACGTCGAGCGGCTCGTCGGTTGTCTGCCAAGCATGCGGCAGGAAAATCATGGGGATTCATGCGGGCAAGCTTACACGAGCGCCTGCCCTGGGATCAATACAGGCTTACTGTGAATACCGGCTTACTGTGCGCCGGGCGCCGGCAACGTGCCTTCCATGACCACCACGGCATGGCCCGCCACCCCGGCCCACACGCCGTCGGTGCGCGGCTCGGCATGGGCCAGCAGCAGGCTTGGCCGCCCCATGTCGACGCCCTGCCCCACGCGCAACGTCAGTTTGCCCTGGTCCCGCAACGCCGCGCGCAGCGCCGTGACAGCGGCCGTCGCGCTACCGGTGGCGGGGTCTTCCGTCATGCGGCCGGTGAACATGCGCGCCTGGATATCGGTGGGAGCATCGATCGTGTCGCTTGCGGTATCCGTGGTGTAGACGTAAATGGACTTTGCGCCATCCAGCGGCAGCAACGCGGCGTAGCCCTGCGAATCCGGCGATGCGCGGCGCAAGGCATCACGGCTGGCCAGCTGCGCCACCAGAAAAATCAAACCCACCGACACGACTTGCGGCGCATGCTCGGACGTGTCCACGTCCTCGGGGTTCAATTTCAACGCACGCGCCAGATCCGCAGCCGACACTTCGCTGGCGCGTGACAGCGGTTGCGGCGCCAGAAGCTCGACGCTTTCCACACCCTTGGTGCCCGCGCGCAACGTAATGCGCACCAAGCCTGCTTCTTCCTCGAAGACAAACGCGTCCGGCATCGGGCGCCCCGCCGCGACCATCTCGCGCGCCAGCACCACGGCGGTGCCTACGTTGGGGTGCCCCGCGAACGGCACCTCGCGATCAGGCGTGAATATCCGAACCCAGGCCGTATTACCGGCGTCCTTGGGTGGCAGCACGAAGCTGGTTTCCGAATAATTGAACTCTCGCGCAATGCGCTGCATCTGCGCGCCATCCAGCCCCTGCGCGTCCAACACGACAGCCAATGGGTTGCCACAATAGGTTTGGCCGGTGAACACATCGGCAGTGACATAGCGGTAGCGCATGCGGTCTTCTCTTTGGCGGTGGTAAGGCGACGAGTATGCGCGCGGTCAGCCACGTTGCAACAGGCACAGAAGACGGAGATTTTCGCCATAACAGCAGGGGCGGAGTCGAGTACCCTGTGGTGCTGGATCGCAATCGCGCGCAGCGGCACTCACGCCAAGCCGCCATTGCGTTCGCGCACTACCGCGCCGGGCCGCAATCGCGCACCCGAACGCGTTTACTTTTGCAAGGAATGCATCATGGAAAACCCCTTTGGCGACGCCGAAGAACCCGCAGTCGGCCACCGGCAATACCTGGTCCTGATCGCGGCATCAAAAGACAACGCGTCACTCGCGCAAAAGCAGCTGGAAAACCTGAAGAAGTTTGTCGACGATCGCGCAGCGCCGCTATGGATCGACGCCAAAGGCATCGGCGTGCTGCTGACCACCGATATGGTCGCCTCGGAAATCTGGCGCGTCATGTTGCCAAAGGACGCCCCGGACCTTGGCGACACCCGCAACATGCTTGTCCTGGAAATTGGCAAAGACTGGGCCGCCCGCCGCGACGACAAGATCGAACACTGGCTGGCCTCACACGTCGGCTCCCCGCTACCGCCCATGCCGCGTGGCGCGGGTAAGAAGCGTTAAGCCGATTAAACGTCCGCGCGCCGGTGCATCGTCAATCTCTCAAGCCGGAGCGTGCACGGCACGCGCCAGGCGGACGATCAGGTAGCGCTCGCGATAAACGCGGCCAGGCGCGCGTTCAGTTCCGCAGGCCGATCCAGGCTGGGCAAATGCGCCGTGCAGGGCAATTCTGTGCCAATGCCATAAGGGAGCAACGCGGCAACTTGTCTGCTACGCGCCTGGATATGTGGAAAGTCGCAAGCGCCCCACAACACAAGCGTCGGCACTTCGATTTCGCCCAGGCGCTGGTACGCAGCCACGTTATCGATGCTTGAGCCGCGATACGGCGCGCTTAATATGGCGCCGTTCATTTCCAGAAACAGCGTGCGCGCGGCGCCCGACACCCGCCCTTCCTGCTCGAACGGGCCATCCAGGAACAGGCGCGCCTTCAAGGCATTGATACGTTCCTGATCACCCGCCGCGCCGGCCCGCTTCAGTTCTTCCATCAGTTCGTGCACCGCTGGCGAATGCACCGGGTCGGCCGCGCCGGCAACGGTCGGCGAAATCAACACCAAGCCGCGCACTCGCGACGGGTGCAACAGCGCCGCGTCCAGTGCAACGCGGGCGCCTTGCGAACAACCCACCAGAATTGCCGGCTTGCCTTCTGCCAACGTATCCAGCACTGCCACCAGATCGGCAACCGCTGAATAATCTTCCACTTCGGCACGCGTCCGCCCGTGGCCGCGACGATCATAGGCAATAGCGGTATTTGTTTTCGCGACTTGACCCATCTGCGCCTCCCACATACGGCTGTCGCAGATGGCGGCGTGCAGGAATACCACCGGGTCGCCACGTCCCGCCGTCTCGGCAAAAAGCGACGCCCGGCCACTCGTTATGTGATGTTGGCTTCGCATCAATCAAACCACCACGGCAGCGCCGCCGATGTTCTCCTCGCTGCCGCGTGAGGATTCGCGATAGGCGACCGCGGCCATCACCGCCGCTATGACCATCATGGCCGTGCAGATCAACATGCCGAGCAGGCCATAAGCGATGCCGGACAAGGTAACGCGGCGCGCAACGTCGACGACCAAGGTCTTCGTGACGCCCGCCGACACGACAAGGCCAAACAACACAATGGCCAACGGCCAGCGCCGAAAGACCATGGTTTGGCGCACCTCCTTGAATCCGTATTCGCCTGATGACGCGGCGCGCGGCAGGCTCGGCACATATACCGCGCCGGCGTATATCGTTGGCACCCAGATCAGACCAAGCACGCTGAACAACGCGCCAAAGAACTTTGCGTCGCCACCGCTATTCAGCGCGAAGTAGAGCCACAGCGGAATGTCGGCGGAAGCTCGCAACACCGCGCCTGCCACGACCACGAAAAGAACCAACAGCGCCAAGTGCTTTGCCTCGGCATTGGCCGCCCGCTTCGGCTGTTCGACCACGGCGTCCCTGCCGGCGACGACATCCGTCCATGCGAAGGTCATTCGTGCCAATGCCAGCAAATTGATCAACGCCAGCAGCAGAAACAAAAACTGCATCGCACCGACAGATTTGAACGCCAGCAAGGCAAAAGGAAGCGATAGAAAAAACACGCACAAGGACCATGGCGCCGACGCCACCATGTGGCGGCCGCTTTTGCCAATGGCGTTGAAGGTCAACGCGATAAGACGCCTACCAGCGAGTTTTCGAGCCACGGGAACCCTTTACGAACGGAGTCTGGACGCTAGTTATACCAGCACGTTGATGAACAGAATATGTGGGCGCTGCTGGACGCATTTTGTTCCGCCGGCATGCTGTTCGGCCAAGGGGTCGTTCGGCTAAGCTGCCACAAGCTGCTGATATCAAAACCGGGAAGACCCTATGCCTTTCGCCCGCACCTACTACATGAACGAAATCAGCGAAGCGCAGTTTGCACAGCTGCTTTCGAGCGCGCTTTTCGACAAGCAGAACTTCTATATGGAAAACGTCCACGACATGGAAGCCACCCTGCTACGCGCAGGCGAATTGGTGGCGCAAGCCGGGCTGAAAAGCCGTGTCGTGAATAGGCCGTCGAACCCTTTTACAAGCTTGCATCACAGCGCAATCGCGTCCATACCCGTCATTGGACTGATATGGACTGCCGCGATGGCGGTGATGGCAGTGATGTCGGTTGCACGCCCCAGCGCCGACGTGACGTTCGTGCGCACGGCAGATCATTCGCTAAGCGTCGTTTTCAGCAGAAAAATGCGCGTGGGGAAGACGGCGGAGAGACTGGGCGGCGGATAGTGAACGGGCGAAAAGCGCCGGGCAGATGTCGGCGCGATAAGTGCAGATATCGGTGCAACCAACCGAAAGCGGAAATGAGAAAGGCCGTTAGTGATTTCTCCTAACGGCCTTGGAACTTCTGGTCGGGACGGCGGGATTCGAACTCGCGACCCTTGCACCCCATGCATGACGAAGAAACTTAATTCGTTACGCCATCGTCGTCCTGAAGGTACTGCACGCTGGAATTGCATCCTCCGGCACATACTTCCTAAACACTCTCATCGATAACTCCTAGGGTACGACCGATACTGTTACCCAGCTTCCACGCCACATTTTCTGGAGCGGCCAGTACCACTGGCGGTTAATGCGGTTGTCGCCCTGAGTGTTGGCGCCGGTGGAAACGCACCCCTCCGGCACCACTTGGCCGCCAGCGTCTACTCGAACTTGAGCGCCAAGGCGAACGTCGCATCACCCTATCTCCCCGCGGCAATTCTGGTATCGGCGTTCTGACCTGACATTTCTTTATTAGGGACTCATGTCCTTTAGTACCCGTCCCATAGTGAAACCCCGGGTTAACCCCTAGCATCGGAGTCGTTATTTTCCTATGTGACGGGTACTTCAATGAACAAAATTTATCGCGTCGTCCGCAATGCGACGACAGGCGCCTGGGTCGTCGCGTCCGAGCTCGCCACAGGCCGCGGCGGCGGCAAAACGTCCGCTGTGGTTGGCGCCGGGGTGCTGGCTATCGCCGTCTCCTTTGGCCTGCAGTCTACGGCAGTAGCCGCTGACATCAACAGTGACATCACCGTCTCCGGCGCGGGCGGAGGCACTCAGCCCAGCCCCTGGGATCCGCAGACCATTCGATTAGGCTATCAGGCTGAGAGTTCTGCCAGCTTGACGATCACTGAAGGCGGCATAGTCAACACGCCGAGGTATGGTTACATTGGCTTTGGCGCGAACAGTTCAGCTTCCGTCGTCGTGGACGGGGACGGCTCGACATGGAATACCGGCGACCTTGTGGTGGGTATAGGCACCGGCGGCACAGGTAGCCTGTCCATCACCGACCAAGGAACAGTCAACGCTGGCTTCATGTCGATCGGTTCGGGTAGGGGTTCGACGGGCATAGTAAATGTCACCGGCCCCGGGTCTACCTTGAACAGCAGCGACTTGTGGGTAGGCCAACCAGACGGTAACGGCACGCTGAACATTCAAGATGGCGCCATGGTGAGCACCTCGACTGCAAAAGTTGGCCTTGGCGCGGGCTCCGTTGGGGCCGTAACGGTTGCCGGCGCAGGCTCGACCTGGGCAACAACTGGCGAGTTACAAATTGGCAGCAACGCGACTAGCGCGGGTTCGCTCGCGATCAGCGACGGCGCCACGGTGACTAGCGGAACAACCTATATAGGCAATAACGAAGGGTCGATAGGTGCAGTAAAGGTCACAGGCGCTGGATCCAATTGGGTCACTAGCGGCGTCAATTTTGACGTGGGCGCCAATGGTTCTGGAACCTTGATAATAGAGAATGGCGGCTCCGTAACTAGCAATGCCACAGCCGGTGTGGGTATGGGCCGCGGCGTGGGCAATAACCGTACAGCGGAAGGCTCGGTCTTGGTAACCGGCGCCCACTCAAGCTGGCAGATCCAAAATGGATTGTGGGTCGGCATAAATGGGACCGGAAAAATTACCATCGCGGATCAAGGCTCTGTCGTTAGCGGGAACAGCCATATTGGAAACAATCCTAGTTCAAATGGCGCGGTCCTCATTCAAGACGCCGGCTCAACCTGGACAAATCAGAACCTACTGGTGGGCTTCTACGGTAATGCTTCGATGGATATCGCAGCCGGCGGTAAAGTGACGACACAGGATTATGCGACGGTAGCTGATCAGTCCGCTTCCACTAGCGCCGTCACCGTACGCGGCGAAGGCTCTCAGTGGCAAGTTGGCACTGCGCTAAAAGTCGGAAACGGAGGCAACGGCAGCTTGCAGATCTCCGAGGGCGGGAGCGTCACCAGCGGCACAGGCTCTATAGGCAACGTCAGTGGTTCTACCGGCACGGTTATGGTGAGTGGCCCAGGTTCGAACTGGACATCTATCGGAACGCTCGATGTCGGCAAAGCAGCCAATGGCTCACTCAATATTACCGATCAGGCTGCGGTCGTAAGCGGCGCGTCTAGCGTCGGTACGAATGGCAACGCCGTCGGGAACGTAACCGTAGCCAGCGCCGGGTCCTCTTGGACTAACAGCAGCGTGCTTGTTGGCCAGGCCGGTTCCGGTACGATGACCATCGTCGACGGTGGGCAAGTTATCACGCATGACTACGCGAACGTTGGAGACATGGCGGGTGCCAACGGCAACGTCAACGTCGTCGGCGATGGTTCCACGTGGCAGGTCGGCAGTTCGATCAACGTCGGGCACGAGGGCGCCGGCACATTGAACATTACCGACGGTGGAATGGTCAGTAGCGACTTCAGCCGCATCGGCAGCGAAGCGGGTTCCGAGGGCACCGCGTTGGTCAGTGGGCAGGGCTCGGTGTGGGACAGCGCCGGCCTTGTGAGCGTCGGCGAATACGGCAAAGCCACTCTGACGGTGGCTGAACAAGGCAGCATCAAGGCCAGCAGTGTCTTTCTTGCCGCCAGCCCAGATTCCATTGGCACGCTCAACGTCGGCAACGGCGGTCTGGCGGGCAACGTGGACGCCACCTACATCATCGGTGGGGACGGCGCGGCTACTGTCAATTTTGACCATACCGATTCCGTCGAGCTGGCCGCCACGATGACCGGCGACCTCACCGTCAACAAATTCAACAAGGGAACCGCGCGCCTGCTTGGCGAGAACGATTACACCGGCACGACGTCGGTAGAGGCCGGCACGTTGCAGGCAGGGGTGGCTGGTGCGCTCAGTGGCAATTCCAACTTCAAGGTGGCTTCTGCGGCCACACTGGATCTAGGTGGTTTCGACCAGAACATTGCCAGCCTGGACAACGCGGGTGCGATTGCCTTCACAAGCAATTCCAACCCTGCCGGGCGCAGTGGGCCGGTGGCCGGTACGACTTTAACCGTGGCTGGTGACTACGTCGGCAACGGCGGTACCTTGTTGATGAACACCGTGCTTGGCGGCGACAATTCGGTCACTGACAAGCTCGTGGTCGGTGGCAGCACCAGCGGAGAGACCTTTGTGCAGGTGAAGAACGCCGGCGGTGCCGGTGCGATCACCGACAACGGTATCGAGCTGATCAACGTGGCGGGCGCATCCAACGGCACCTTCGCGCTCCAAGGCCGTGCCGTTGCAGGCCTCTACGACTATCAGTTGTACCAAGGCGGCAAAGCGACGCCGGACGATGGCAACTGGTACTTGCGCTCTGAAGCTCCCCCGGTTCCGCCCGAGAACCCGACCCCGCCCGAGGGTCCGGCGACGCCTGAAAACCCGGGTACGCCTGAGACCCCAGGAACGCCGGAAAATCCGGCTACGCCTGAAGTTCCTGGTGTGCCCGAGAACCCGAACAAGCCCGGTAAACCGACGCTACGCTCGGAACCGGGCGCCTACCTGGGCAACCAGAATGCCGCGCTCCGCATGTTCGAGCACACCATGCATGACCGTGTCGGCGAACCTGGCTTGACCGCTCGCAAAGACAGCAGCGAAGGCTACGCAACCTGGATGCGCGTGCGGACTGGCAAATTGGATTCCGGCAAGATCGGCGGCCAGATCGATGTTGATACCAACACGACCGTCATGCAACTAGGCGTGGAAAAGCAATTCGACGTCGGCACGGGCCGCCTGCATGCCGGCGTGATGGGCGGCTACGGCCACGCCACCACCGATGCTAAATCCAACATCACCGACCACAAAGCGCGTGGCACGGTGAATGGCAAGAACGTCGGCATCTACGGCACGTGGTTCGAGAACCCCAAGGGACCCGAAGGCGCCTATGTGGACACCTGGCTGCAATATGGTGACTTCGACAACACGGTCAAGGGCGACCACTTGGATAGCGAGAAGTACAAGTCGAGCACTTGGTCGGGTTCGTTGGAAGCCGGCTACTCGTTCAAGGTGCACCAAGGCGAAAGTTACGGTGTCTATCTGGAGCCGCAAGCGCAGGTCATCCACACCAACTACCGCAGCGACGACGTGCGCGAAGACAACGGGACGCTCGTGCAAAGCGGCAAGGCGGGTGGCACGACTACGCGCCTGGGTGCCCGCGTGTATGCCCGTTCGTTGGATAACAGCACAAACCGAATCCAACCGTTTGCGGAAGTGAATTGGTGGTCGGGTGGCAACAAATCGTCGATTGCGATGGACGGCGAACGCTTGGGCCATGACCTGCCGAAGAACCTCTTGGAAACCAAGGTCGGCGCGCAGTTCGAAATCGGTCGCGGATGGAGCGGTTACAGCAGCGTGGGCTACCAACAAGGCAGCAACAGCTTCAGCGACGTCAGCGGACAAGTCGGCGTCAAATTCAGCTTCTAAGTCGCAGCCTTACGTCTTAGAAGGCAAGTGGGCCGCGTGGAAACAGGCGGCCCATTTTGTTTTGAGGGCAACCGCTGTAGATGCCTAGCTCATTGCGGTACGTCCATGACCGCCACGAGTCCACACCGGCGCGTAGCAAAGTCCAAGCTCGTCAAGGCTCCTTCCCTCTCTGGCCCGGCCAAATCACGGTAAGCCTGCAACACATCGTGCAGCGTTGACTTCGGCACGTTGAAGCCCCACTTCAACCGGGCGGGAAAGGCACCGGCATCTCTAGGGATGTCCCGCACCGTCTTCACGCGCGATGCGAGGCCGCACCTGCTCGAGTTCTCGATAGGCAATCAAGGTATCGGCTTTAACCGCATCGAGTTGGACCAATTCGCCGAACACTACAAGCAGGTACACGCGGTCGAAAAAGACATCCAGCCCTTGTTGCCGCGAGGCCAGGCGAATTCAGAATTTCAGGAAGGAATCACCGGGACATGGCGCAGAAAATCACAGGCCTATACCAAGAAAACGGGATCTGGCACATCGACAAGTAAATCAAGGGGGTCGGCAGAATTCGAGGCAGCACGGGTACAAGTTCTCGGAAGACCTCCTGATGAGCGAGCTGCCGCTGTATCTCAAGCGGATGGCGCTGTACACGACCAATACAGGCTGCCGCGAGCAAGAGGTGTGCAAACTGCGCTGGGAATGGGAGATTCACGTACCTGAGCTCCGCACTTCGGTCTTCTTGTTGCCAGCAGACTTTGGTGGCCGGTTTGACGACTCAGGGGTGAAAAATCGCGAAGAGCGGCTCGTGGTGCTCAACGACGCCGCCAGTGAGGTCATCCGGCTTCAACGCGGTTTAGATAAGGAATGGGTGTTCCCATTCGGAGGAGGTCCGATGTCGCGAATGAACGCGACCGCGTGGCGTAGCGCGCGCAAGCGTGCTGCGTCGGCTTGGGAGAAGAAATACGGCAAGCCGGCGCATCCGGACTTCGCACGGCTTCGCGTGCACGATCTAAAACACACGTTTGGGCGTCGGCTTAGGGCTGCGACGTTTCGCATGAGGATCGTCAGGTGCTGTTGGGCCATACAAATGGCAGCGTCACGTCGCACTACTCTGCCGCGGAGCTGGGCAAGCTGATCGAATTGGCCAATCGCATTACACGCACCAATGATCACACGCCTACGTTGACGGTATTGCGCCGACAACAATAGAGCAAAGTCCCCAGAAAGTTCCCGCAATGAGAAAGGGGGTTAGTGATTACTATCACTAACCCCCTAGGGTATTGCTGGTCGGGACGGCGGGATTCGAACTCGCGACCCCTTGCACCCCATGCAAGTGCGCTACCAGGCTGCGCTACGCCCCGAAAGAAAAAGAGTATAGCAGAACAAAAATAAGTTTGCACGCATTGGTGCAAAAAAAGTGCTGAATACTCAAAAAAAATTTGCGCTTCATGTTCGTCGTCTGCACTAGCTATCTATCAGACGGCGCATGAAGCGCAATGCACTGCTTGTTGCCGCGCGCGAAGCGGATCAGCGACGCGCGTTGCGGATAACGCTTTCTATCAAATGCGGGTTGGCGCGGATGAGGCCGACCGACTTATGCCACCGTGCTGACGGTGCCGCTGCTTGCGCTGGCGGCCACGTTGGTCACGTTAGCGGGCAGGCCCAAGGCGTCTGCCAACATCGTCGAGACGCTGGCAAGCTCGTTGCGCAGGCCCTGCATTTCGGCGCCCGACAAGCGAACGGCGGCGTCTTGATCGTGCGGCATATCGCGCGCATCGCCCAGGCGATTGCGCGCACCGCTGATCGTGAAGCCTTGTTCATACAGCAAGGAACGGATGCGGCGAATCAGCAGCACTTCGTGATGCTGATAGTAGCGGCGATTGCCGCGCCGCTTGACCGGCTTGAGCTGGGTGAATTCCTGTTCCCAGTACCGCAAGACGTGAGGCTTGACGCCACACAGCTCGCTGACTTCACCAATGGTGAAGTAACGCTTGGCGGGAATGGGCGGCAGGGTAACGGTGGATTCAGTACGTGTCATAAGCGAATTTTATGCCGCGAGTAAGCTGGGTGCCGATAACAATTACCGACAAAGCGTATCACTCCGCGGCGTCGGGTGCAGCAGGGGTCGCCTGCTCTACCACGCTCTTGAGTTTCTGACTCGCGTGGAACGTGACCACGCGGCGTGCGGCGATGGGAATGGTCTCGCCGGTTTTGGGATTGCGGCCAGGTCGTGGCGGCTTGTCGCGCACCTGGAAATTGCCGAAACCCGAAAGCTTCACGGAATCACCGCGAGCCAAGGCGTCACGGATTTCTTCGAAGAAGGTATCGACGATGTCCTTGGCCTCGCGCTTGTTCAAGCCGACCCGCTCGAAGAGCAGTTCGGCAAGCTCAGCCTTGGTCAGGGTGCGTGGCTCGGCAGCAAGCATACTGTTCCCCATGGTTCATGTACGCTGGCGCGCGCCGTGGGCGCCGACCAATGCATCCTTGATGCGGGACAGGCAATCCGCCACACGGGCTTCGTCCAGGGTGACCTCAGTGTCCTGTAGCCAGAAACGGAAAGCAAGGCTTTTCTCCGTGACGGGCTCGCTGCCATGGGCCTTCTCGCGCCACACGTCAAACACGCGCGCGTCCTGCACAACTGCCAGTTGCGCATCCGCCTTGACCGCGGCAAACACCGTGTCCAGCATCGATTGCGTGGACACCGAAGCGTCCACCCACAGCGCCAGGTCGCGCACGACCACGGGCTGGCGCGAGAGCTCGCGCACTTGAGGCAACTCGCCTTCGGACAAGGCTTGCACGTCAAGTTCGAACACGACGGGCGCGTGCGCCAAGTCTGCCTGCTGCGCCCAACGCGGGTGCAGTTCGCCGACCCAGCCCACTTGCTTGCCATCGAGCTCGATGCGGGCGCTGCGGCCCGGATGCAGCGCGGGATGCGACGCAGCTTCGAATCGCAGACGACGACCGCGGGCGCCAAACAACGCCTCGACGTCCATTTTCACGTCAAAGAAATCGACTTGGCGCGTGGCCACGCCCCACTGCTCTTCAACGGCCGGGCCCCAGGCAGCGCCCGACAAGCGCATCGGTTGGCGCACACCCGCAACTTCCAGCGGACCGTCTTGCGCACTGGCGTCGCGCATGAAGACGCGACCCAGTTCGAACACGCGAACGCGCGACTGCTTGCGGTTGGCGTTGTGGCGGATGTTGGCGACCAAGCCACCAATCAGGCTGGAACGCATGACCGACAAATGGCTGGCAATAGGATTCACCAGGCGAACCGGCGTGTCGTTGCCGGCGTAGTCGCGTTCCCAATCGGCTTCAACGAAGCTGTAGTTCACGACTTCCTGGTAATCCTGGGCGGCCGTCAGGCGACGCAGCGCATGCGCGCCACGATGCACTTCGGGCTGCGAGAACATCTTGGCGCGCGCCATCGGCGGCACATCGGGAATGCTCTCGAAGCCGTAGATGCGAGCCACTTCCTCGATCAGGTCTTCTTCGATTTCAAGGTCGAAGCGGTACGACGGCGGGCTGACGATGAAGTCATCGCCTTCGACCGTGAATTCCAGACCCAGGCTGGCGAAAATCTTGGCGACCTGCTCTTGCGTGACGGGCACGCCAAGCACGCGATGGCAGCGCGCCAGGCGCATGCGGACCGGCGCGCGCGTAGGCAGGTTGACGATCTGGTCATCCACCGGGCCGACCTGGCCGCCGCAGATGTCGACGATCAAGCGCGTAATGAATTCGATGTGTTCGGGAATGCTGGCGTAGTCCACGCCGCGCTCGAAGCGATGGCTGGCTTCCGAGCTGAACTTGTAGCGGCGCGCGCGACCCGCAATGGCCTGCGGCCACCAGAACGCGGCTTCCAGATAGACGTTCTGCGTGTCCAGCGTTACGGACGTGGCTTCACCACCCATGATGCCGGCCAGGCTTTCCACCTGATCGCCGGCCACCACCACGCCGACCTTCGGATCCAGCGTGATGGTCTGGCCGTTCAGCAGTTCCAGCGTCTCGCCTTCGCGCGCCCAGCGCACGGAGATATCGCCGCCGATCTTGTCCAGATCGAACACGTGCGACGGGCGGCCCAACTCAAGCATGACGTAGTTCGAGATGTCGACCAATGCCGACAACGAACGCTGGCCGGCGCGCTCAAGGCGCGTCTTCATCCAGTCTGGCGTTGCGGCGCGAGCATTCACGCCACGAATGACTCGGCCGGCAAAACGGCCGCACAGGTCGGGAGCTTCGATCTTGACGGGCAGACGATCTTCAAGCTGCACGGGCACGGCAACGGCCGTGGGAACCGACAACGGTGCGCCCGTCAACGCGGCCACTTCGCGCGCCACGCCAAGTATCGACAGGCAGTCGGCGCGGTTGGGCGTGAGCTTGAGCGTGAAGAGCGTGTCGTCCAGGTCCAGCGCTTCGCGGATAGACTGACCGGGCACCATGTCGGCGGGCAGTTCCAACAAGCCTGCGTGGTCTTGCGACAAGCCCAGTTCGCGGGCCGAGCACAACATGCCCGACGATTGGACGCCGCGCATTTTTGCTACGCCGATCTTCATGCCGCCAGGCAGTTCAGCGCCCACGCGTGCCAATGGCACCTTCAGGCCGGCAGCCGCGTTCGGTGCGCCGCACACGATTTGCAGGCGTTCGCCGGAGCCATCGTCCACTTGGCACACGCGCAGCTTGTCGGCGTCGGGATGCGGAGCGATATCGACGATGTGACCCACGACAACGCCGGTAAAGGCCGGTGCGGCAGGCGCCGTCTCTTCGACTTCCAGGCCGGCCATGGTGAGGCGGTGCGCGAGTTCGTCGGTTGCGATGGGAGGGTTGACCAGCGTACGCAGCCAGGATTCGGGAAATTGCATGATCAGCCGTCTGTTATTCGTTGAACTGGCGCAAGAAGCGCAAATCGCCTTCGTAGAACTGGCGCAGGTCGTTGACGCCGTAGCGCAACATCGTCAGGCGCTCAAGGCCGGAACCAAAGGCAAAGCCGATGTAGCGCTCGGGATCAAGGCCGAAGTTGCGCACCACTTCGGGGTGCACCTGGCCCGAGCCGGAAATTTCCAGCCAGCGACCACAGTTGGGACCCGAGGTGAACATCATGTCGATTTCGGCGGACGGCTCCGTGAACGGGAAGAACGACGGGCGGAAGCGCACGACAAGATCATCGCTTTCAAAGAAGCAACGCAGGAAATCGGTGTACACGCCCTTCAGGTCGGCAAACGAGATGTCCTCGGCGATCCAGAGCCCTTCCACTTGGTGGAACATGGGCGAGTGCGTGGCGTCGCTGTCGACGCGATAGGTGCGCCCGGGTGCAATCACCTTGATGGGCGGTTTGTGCATGCGGGCATAACGCACCTGCATGGGGCTGGTGTGCGTGCGCAGCAGCAGCGGCAGGCCGTCGGCGTCGTTCATGTCGACGTAGAACGTGTCCTGCATGGAACGCGCCGGATGGTCCAGCGGGTTGTTCAATGCGGTGAAATTGGTCCAGTCGTTTTCCACTTCGGGGCCGTCGGCCACGTCGAAGCCAATGGAACGGAAGATAGCTTCCACACGTTCCCAGGTCCGGATCACCGGATGGATGCCCCCCGGCGCGCGACCGCGGCCCGGCAGGGTGACGTCAATGGTTTCAGAAGCCAGTCGGGCGTCCAGTTCCGCCTGCGCCAATGCAGCGCGGCGCGAATTCAGGAGCTCTTCGACTTGTTGCTTGGCCTGATTGATACGGGCGCCCATCTCGCGCTTCTGCTCGGGATCGAGCTTGCCCAGACCCTTGAGCAGCACCGTCAGTGCGCCTTCCTTACCCAGGAATCGAGCCTTTGCGTTCTCGAGCGCGGCGGCATCCGTAGCCGCGGCGAACCGTTCTTGCGCCTGGGAGACCAGGTCGTCAACCAATAGAGTCATGAAATCCAGCCTTCAAAACGCAAACGGGGCTATTACAGCCCCGTTTGCAGCGATGCGCGATGAGTTAAAGCGCGCGATCAGGCAGCCAAGGCAGCCTTGGCTTGCTGCACGATGGCGGCAAAGCCGGCCTTGTCGCGCACGGCCAGATCGGCCAGGACCTTACGATCCAGTTCAATCGAAGCCTTCTTCAGACCAGCGATGAACACGCTGTAGCTGACGCCATGTTCGCGGACAGCAGCGTTGATACGCGTGATCCACAGAGCACGGAACGTGCGCTTCTTGTTACGACGGTCGCGGTAGGCGTATTGGCCAGCGCGCATGACTGCTTGCTTGGCAATACGGAACACATTACCGCGGCGGCCACGGTAACCCTTGGCGGCGGCAATGACTTTTTTGTGACGTGCGCGGGCAGTTACGCCGCGTTTGACGCGAGGCATATTAAGTCTCCCTTATCAAGCGAAAGGCATCATGGCCTTGACGGAGGCCACGTTGGATTCATGAACGGCCGTCGAGCCGCGCAATTGACGCTTGGCCTTCGTGGTCTTCTTGGTCAGAATGTGGCGCTTGAACGCCTGACCGCGCTTGATGGAGCCGCTGCCGCGAACCTTAAAGCGCTTGGAGGCGCTTTTCTTGGTTTTCATCTTGGGCATGATGATTCCCTAAACTTAAACTCGTTGTTGATTTGACATGACGCGAGGTGCTTGGGCGCTGGTGGCTGGCAGCCCGAAGGCTGGTACCGACACAACGGCAAAACTTGTAAACCTGTTGCCACTTCTTGGGGGGTACTGCTGGGTATTGCTGAGGTACTGCCGAGACATTGCTGTACTACTACCGGCAAACGCCTATTGATTTTCAGCGCGGCCAGCTTGGCTTATCTCTTTGCTGCTACTTCTTTCCTGGAACGTCTGCCGCTAAAAAGCACGCCAGATCCGGGAAAGCCTTTGATTATATGGTGATTTCCTGGGTGTTGTCGAGCCGGAATGCGGAAAAACCCCAGGTGGACGCACAGCCGGCTTCCAAGGAACCCTACAAACCCGGCCGGCGGTACTGAACCGCCTGGGCAACATGACTGGCAGCCAGCGCGTCGGCCCCTTCAAGATCGGCGATCGTACGGGCAACGCGCAGCGCCCGGTGCAGCGCCCGCCCGGAACCCGACAAACGCCGCATGGCCTGAAAGAGTAGCGCCTGCGCATCCGCCTGCATCACACAGTGCTGATCCAGCTCGGCGCCGCTCAACGCAGCGTTCAGCTTGCCCTGACGGTCGTGCTGCCGCTGTCGGCAGCGCGTGACCCGTTCAAGCACGTGCCGCGAGGCTTCGCCAGGCGGGCCCGCCATTGATTCGGGGTCAGAGGGTGGCAGTGCCACGTGCAGGTCGATCCGATCCAGTAGTGGCCCCGATATCTTGCCCACATAGCGCGCAATCTGGTCCGGTTTGCATACACAGGCCCGCACCGGGTGCCCGCGCCATCCGCACGGGCAGGGATTCATTGCCGCGATCAATTGAAAACGCGCCGGAAATTGCGCCGCGTGTAACGCCCGGGCGATAACCACCCTGCCCGCCTCCAAGGGCTCGCGCAAGGCTTCCAGCGTGCGCCGGCTGTACTCGGGCAGTTCGTCCAGAAACAGCACGCCATTGTGCGCCAGGCTGATCTCGCCTGGGCGGGGCCGGCTGCCCCCGCCCACCAAGGCGGCGACCGAGGCGGAATGGTGGGGTGCGCGAAACGGCGGCTGGCCCATCAACGTTTGCGGCAAGCCCGCCAAGGCGGAGACGGCGGCCGCTTCCAACGCCTGGGATCGATCCAGCGGCGGCAGCAAGCCCGGCAAACGCGACGCCAGCATGCTTTTACCGGCGCCCGGCGGACCCACCATCAGCAGGCTATGGCCGCCCGCCGCCGCCACTTCCAGCGCCCGCCTTGCACCCGCCTGCCCCCGGACATCCGACAGGCACGGCCCGGGTGGCGCCTGTGGCCATGCCTTGGGGACGGCGTCGGCAAGGTGATGCGAGCCGGCTGCGTGCGCAGCGACATCGGCCAGGCTGCGCGCGGACAAAACGCGCAGGTCCGGCACCCATGCGGCCTCTTCAGCGCTGCCCGCCGGCAGTATCAGCGTGGCGCCGGGTGCATCCCGCGCCACGCTCAAGGCAATAACCAACGGTGCGGCAACGGGCACCAGTGCGCCGGTCAGGGATAGCTCGCCGGCGAACACCAGATCAACCAAAGAGGGATCAGGCCCCCTGGGCTGCCCCTCCCCTTGGCCCGCAACGGGCGCGGATAGCTGACCGGAAGCCAGCAGCAGGCCTAACGCGATAGGCAGATCAAAGCGACCTGATTCCTTGGGGATGTCGGCCGGCGACAAATTGACAGTGATGCGGCCGGGCGGGAAATCAAACCCGCTGTTCAATATCGCGGCACGCACGCGTTCACGGCTTTCGCGCACTTCGGTGTCCGCAAGCCCCACGACGTTGAAGCTGGGCAGGCCGGGGCCCAAATGGGTCTCGACCCGAACAGCGTGCGCGTGCATGCCGCTGAGCGCGCGGCTGGCAAGTACGGCAAGCGTCAAGACAGTCTCCGTGAATACAAGACCGTCAGTATCCGCAATTCCGTCCGGCGCGATGGGCCGAGCGGGACAATGATGTCCCTTGTTCCTTGTTCCCCGTTCCTGTTCCCCGTTCCTGCTCCCCGCTCCCGTTCCCCCTCCTCTGCCCCCCCTGCCCCCGATCGCCAGGCCCCGATCACTTCTCCGAAATCGCTTGCGCGTGCCCCCCTTCCCGTTCCCCAAAAGCAAAACGACCGCACGGTGCGGTCGTTTTGCTTTGCTTTGTGACGGGGACTGCCGAGCGGCTCACGGTGAGCGGCTCACGGTGAGCGGCTAGCTGCTAACGGTTAGCTCCTGACGGCACATCACTTGTCCAGCGCGGACAAGCGCGATTCCATCTGTTGTACCTGTGCGGCAAGCTGGTCCACGCGGGCGCGCGTACGCGCCAGCAAATCGGCTTGTACGTCGAATTCTTCGCGCGTGACCAGGTCCAGCTTCGAGAACGCCTGCGTCATCATGGCGCGCACATTGCGCTCCACATCCGCAGCCGGGCTGCGGGCAATCAGGTCAGAAATATTTTTCTGGATGTCTTCCATCCACTGGGTGCGATTATTCATAGCGGCCTCTCTGGTTCTTGATGCCTCAAGTGTAGTGCCTTGCCGAGCTGGCGCAGCCACGCCCCGCCAGCGCGCGCCAAAAAAAAGGGCGGGCCGCATGCGGTGACCGCCCATCAAAGCACAGGAGAAAACCGGGCTGCCATGGCGGCAACCCCCTACCAACATCGTTACAGGCAACCCATCTGGCTTGCCGATCGCGCATATAAATCCGACGACTGCTTGCATTGCGCCGCTAGCGGCGTCGTGCCAGCAACGGCAGCCCACTGCGATTTGGCCGCCTGACGTTGCTTGCTGCTTACTGCTTGGCGCTTGCCTCAGCCGGAGTTGTCTTGATTCTTCTTCACCCGTCCCCCGGCAACAAGCCGACGCCTGTAATCCCTGGTATCAAGGGAATCCTCCATTTGGCCGATTGAATAGCCGCCCGAATACCGAACACGGCGGCCTTGAAACCCGGGTCACCGTTGCGCCGCAACGCTTCGCGGCCGGTTCACACCGACCGGGCAAAGCGGACACCGAAGAAAACGGCAATACAAACCGCAACGGCCACGGCATCAACTGGCTACAAATGCCGCTTTGGAAACATATTTCGTTGCATGCACCCAATGGCGCGCATCACGCACCATATTGAGGCCGCTCCGTGGTGCATAACGCCCCAGATTGGTGCGAACAAGCACAACATGCGCGCGTGCAGCCCGCATTCCACGCGCCGGGAAACATGGCATGGATATTGCTTGATAGTCGGAGCCAACGTGCAACCATGAGAGGAAATGCCATGAAACTCATCATCGCCATCATCAAGCCCTTCAAGCTCGACGAAGTGCGGGTGGCTCTATCCGGGATCGGCGTCCAGGGCCTGACTGTTACTGAAGTAAAGGGTTTTGGCCGTCAAAAGGGCCATACCGAGCTGTATCGCGGCGCGGAATACGCCGTGGACTTTCTGCCCAAGCTGCGTGTCGAAGCCGCCGTGCCCGATCACCTTGTGGACCAGGTCATCGAGGCGATCGAGCAAGCCGCTCGTACCGGCAAGATCGGTGACGGCAAGATCTTTGCCGCCCCGCTGGAACAGGTGATCCGTATCCGCACAGGTGAAGCTGGCGAAGCTGCGCTGTAAATAAATAAAGAAAGACTCATTGGAGCCTGAAAATGGATAAAGCAGATATCTCCTGGTTGCTCGTCTCTACCCTGCTCGTATTGATGATGGCCGTACCCGGTCTGGCGATGTTCTATGGCGGCCTGGTACGCAGCAAGAACGTGCTGTCTGTGTTGCTGCAAGTGTTGTGCACGTTCGTGTTGGGCCTGGTTCTCTGGTTCATCTACGGTTATTCGCTTGCCTTCACCGAAGGCAATGCATTCTTCGGCGGCCTGTCGCGCGCCTTCTTCTCTGGCATGTTCACACCGGCTGACGGCAAGTACGCCATGTCGAACACCCTGACCGAGCTGCTGTTTGCCTCGTTCCAGGCCACGTTCGCCGGCATCACTTGCGCGCTGATCGTGGGCAGCTTTGCCGAGCGCGCCCGCTTTTCGGCCGTGCTGGTGTTCACGGTGATCTGGTTCACGTTTGCCTACGTGCCGATCGCCCACATGGTGTGGTTCGCGTCCGAAACGGCGCCCGGCCTGCTGAACGCCAAGGGCGCACTGGACTTTGCCGGCGGCACCGTGGTGCACATCAACGCCGGTGTGGCCGGCCTGGTGGGTGCTTATGTGGTGGGCAAGCGCGTGGGCTACGGCCGCGAAGCGATGCAACCGCACAACCTGCCGATGACCTTCGTGGGCGCCGCCCTGCTGTGGGTGGGCTGGTTCGGCTTCAACGCGGGTTCGGCGCTGGCCGCCAACGAGAACGCCACGCTGGCCTTCTTCAACACGATGATCGCAACTGCCGGTGCCGTTCTGGCCTGGTTGTTCACGGAATGGGCCGTCAAGGGCAAGCCGTCGATGCTGGGCGCTGCGTCCGGCGCGATCGCAGGTCTGGTGGGCATCACGCCGGCAGCCGGCTTGGTCGGCCCGGTGGGCGCACTGATCATCGGCGTGATCGCCGGCATCGTCTGCGTCTGGGGTGTGAATGGCCTGAAGCGTTTGCTGCGTGCCGATGACGCGCTGGATGTGTTCGGCGTGCACGGTGTGGGCGGTATCGTCGGCGCCTTGCTGACCGGCGTGTTCAATGCGCAGGTCCTCGGTGGCCCCGGTCTGGCCGAACCCGGCATGATCGCCCACCAACTGTGGGTGCAGCTGGAAGGCGTGCTGCTGACCATCGTCTGGTCCGGTGTGGTGGCGTGGATTGCCTACAAGATCGCCAACGCCCTGTGCGGCCTGCGTGTGCCGGAAGATCAGGAACGCGAAGGTCTGGACGTCACCAGCCACGGCGAATCGGCTTATCACAGCTAAAGCGGTTTGCAAGCCTGCGGCTTGACTGCCGCAGGGCTTGCCAGAAACGGCGTCGGGGGCTGCCCCCCGA
>NZ_JCBAMR010000050.1:0-33030 GCF_059760425.1 Achromobacter sp. RT286_PF | reverse complement strand
ACTGGCGCGAGCCTGTCTTTGCCAGCGTGTACCACCAGCCGTCCGACGGGATGTCTTCGCCGACGACAACATGGGTGGGGGTGGGTTCGGCAGGCGCCGGGCCCGGGGTGCGGCCTCGAATTTCAGGAGTCGGCCAATCACTGTCGTCGTCAAACCGGGCCAGCCAACGCTGCGTGTCGCGACGATCGAAGCGCTCGTTGGGGTCGCCATCCCATTCGCCGGAGCCCACGAGATCGAGTTGCGGGTGCCGGATGCGGCGCAGCAGGTGGTTAAGCATGACGGGTAGTTCCGGCACACCTTCTTCGACGGGATACAGTTCCGGTTGCGGACCGAGTTCTATCCATTGGCCGCAACTGAGGGTGTCGATCCGGATGCGGGGATCGGAAAGCTGGGCAACAACCTCGTCGCGCGAGATGTCCAGCTTCTCGCGCCAAATGTCGGACAGAAAGAAGCCCCAGGTGGGCGGGCGTATGCCGGCAGGCAGCTGTGGCATGAACGTCATGCCGAACGTGTCATCCGTGTCCAAGCCATAGAAATGCGGCGTCAGCGCCCGATCCCACACGGCTACCTCCGAGCGCATGCCAAACTCCAGCGGGTTCGCCATCGCAAAGCCGCTGTAGACCTGAGCCGGCTTTAACCGAGCGATGGCGTCAAGGACGAATTGCCGCCACGCCTCTTTGTTGGCCAACCACCAGCGCCATCGAAAATAGAGCTGAAGCGATGAATAGTTTTGGTCGCCACCGCCCCAGTCGGAAGCTCTCCATAGATATGCGCCATGGGTGGGCGAGCTTTTGTGTTCGGCTTCGTCCGTAAAGTTGACGGTGAAATTCTTGTCTACGGGAGTTTTCCGGGCCCAGTCTCGCAGTTCGCCCAGGCGCTCCGAGCCGTACCGATGGGGTCTTTCTGAACGTGGGTGTGTCGCGACCGTGTAAGGATGGCCTAACAGGCTTTCAAACGACTCGTGCACGTCGATCAGGTCCAGCGTTGTGCGCTGATATTGATCGCGGTCGTAGTTGAAATAGAAGGTGAGAAACGGGCTGACAGACAGTTCAAAAGACCCGTTGTGAATGGCAGTGTTCGGCCATTTTTTCAGGTCTTCGATCATGCCGGCCAGATCCTGATCGTCGATCAATGGGTGGGTAGTACTCATTTTCCGCTCCGGCTTGAATGGCCTGGTTTTGTGCCGGATGTGCGTGCCGAGCCGGAAGCTCCGGTGCAGTCTTCCGGTACTCGAAGCAGCACAACCTTTTGGACGTCACCGCCCATCAGGCTGACGTAGTCCTTCATTTGGTCGCGCTTTACCCAGTCCTTCGGAAACTTGATTTCCACCGCCGCGAACACGTTGCCCACTTCAAACGGCTGCTGCCTGTATTCAACGATTACAAGATCCGGGGCCAGGCTGCCCTTAGGGCGGGGCCAGAAGGGGAATACCTCGCTGATGCGCTTCGGACGTGTGGAAGGCTCTCCCAGCATCGCCTTGTAAGACGTGCCGTCGTAGACCGGCTCCGCCTTGAGCGGGCTTTCCCATTTCAACAAGTCATCAACCACTTCAAACACCAACGACGCGGTGGTTTGTTTCAGTGCGATATCTATCGTGGTGTCGATGAATTCGCCCCGGATCTTCTTGCGCAGACGCCGGGGCACTGTCAACGGGGACTTCAGCGCCCATTGGCATACCGTGCTGATCACTGGCCGAAAGGGGATCTTGCGTTCGATGTACTGCCGGTACGTCACGTTTTCGCTACGTCCGCGCGACACGGTGCTGTTGCCGCCAGTGCGCACGAACGTGGAACTTTTGACGTCGATTTCTTCCTTCATGTTCTGAATCGTGTCTTTAAGAATGGCTTGGACTTCCTTCTTGCGCTCATTGATTTGCGCCGCGGTTTGGGCGGTTTCAATGGCGGTTTGGGCCGTTTCGTGCGCGGCGTAGGCGCGATAGGCTCGGTAGCCCCAGACGAGGGCGGCTGCGGCGGCGGGGGCGGCCATCAGAGGTCTCCTTCAACGTGGGAATCCAGAAAGGCTTCGTCCATCGGTCCGTGCTCGGCGTGATGCGGATTGATGTTGTCGACACGCTCGGCGAGCTGCCCAGGGTCGTCTGGGATCTTCTGGTCCTCACGCATGATCGTCTTGTAGGTCTGCACGTCGCGGGCGCGCGGGGTGTCCAGGAAATCCGTCGCGCCGTCGTTGTCGGTGGTTCCTTCCAGGAGCAGCGTGGCGCCTGTCATGACGCGGTACCGATAACGTTCGAACAGGCGGTTGTCGGTCTTGTGCAGGCGGAACCGGCCGGCGTAGTCGCCGGCGGCGACGTCGGGGGATTTGAAGACGGGCAGGGCGGCGCTTTGGCCGCCTGGGCCTGAGAAATTGTGCGAGGCGGCTTTCACCGTAAACGTGCCCGGCATGCCCAGTTCGATGTTGCCGTCGGCAATCTTGATCGTCGCCCCGCCGCACAACAGCGTGATGTGTTTGTCGGCGGCGACCAGCACGTGTTGCTTGCTGGACGTGATTTCCGCGCTTTGATCGGCCTGGATGCGAATGGCGTTGTGCTGAGCCTGTAGCAGCATTTCGCCTTGATGCGCGATCTGGCGCAGCGCGCCGCTTTGCGAGAACAGGCCTACATCGCCGCCCGCGTTCAGCACGATCTTGTCGCCCGCGCTGACCTGCTGATGCTGCTGCGCGACGCTGTCCACATTGCCCCCGGCCGACAATACGATGCTTGCCGGCGTGGCGGCGGCGATGCCGGCTGGGGCGCTTAGCGCGATAGCGCCAACGTCGCCTAGGCCGCTACCGTCCGACTGGTTGTTGGCGCCGTGGCCCAGGTCGCGCACCGCATCCGATAGTGACTGCTGCGGCTGGGCGTCGTGGGCGACGCCTTCATGCTTCTCGGCGTAATCCCCCAGGTTGCGGGCAAGTTCCAGCGCCGCTTGCAAAGCCGCGACGATATCGGATCTATCCAACTGCCCGCCCTTGGCGTGCAGTTGCGTCTCGGCCGTCAGCAACAACCCCTTCGCCGCCCGCAGCGCTCCATGTTCATCCGTGCGCAGTTCGAACCCTTCACCGCGAGCTTGCCCACCGCTTGGACGCGGATGCGTCAGATACCCCAGATGCAGCTGCGTGTCGCCGTGTTCGCTCATCAACGCCGCGCTGATCTGTGCGGACGTGTCATCCAGCCGCAATTCGTTCGCGCGATCGCCCCTGAATTCCTTGCTCTTGATGGTGTTCAGGACGTTGTGCCGTGGCAGTTCATAGGGCGGCAGATTGGTCGCCCGGAAAGTTCTGCCGATTATCAGCGGCTGGTCCGGGTCGCCGTTTGCGAATTGCACGATGACCTCTTGTCCGATGCGAGGTATCGCCATGTGGCCCCACTGCGCACCGGCCCAGTTCTGCGATACGCGAATCCAGCACGAGCTATGTTCGTTGTGCTCGCCTACGCGATCCCACGGGAATTGGACTTTGACGCGGCCCCACTCGTCGCAATAGATTTCTTCATTGGGCGGTCCGACCACCGTCGCCATCTGGTGGCCGTCGATGCGGGGTTTGGGTAAGGGCTCGGGCTTCCAATCGACCTTGTCGGGCACCAGTTCAGCGGTGTAGCGGTATTGTGTGCCGTGCTCCGGGCGATATTCCGAGCGGTGCATCGGGCCATGATCCAGCCCGCCTTGCTGACCGTATTCGGCTCCGAACCCGTCTTCTTCCTGGCTCGACGGCTGTACGCCCCGATGTTGCATCCGCACGGGTCGCCAACCATGGTTCCAGTCTTCACGAGGATGGCCCACGAGATCGAACGCCACGCCAGGAACCAGGCGCGCGTCATCCCCTTCGACCAGTGCCACGCGCGCATCGCGGCGGCGGCCCAGCAAGCGCGTCTGGGTAAACGGCTGACCCGCCTCGTCGCGTTTGTAGCGGCCGGGATAGTCGTAGCGTTCGTAGCGGGCATCCTGATGAGAAAGATCTGATGCAACCGGCGAATGTTCCTGGCTATAGCGCGGATGCGTGTACGTGTAGTCGCGCTGCGTCTGCACGGCGGTGCGCACGCGCTCGGCATAAGAAAACCGATGCAACGCGGGATCTGCCTGATCGCCGCCCGGCATCGGGTTGTAAACCACCGGCCCGCCCGCGATCTCGCCGTGGATATAAATCCGGTCGCCATGAATCAGGCGGTGCCCATGCTCCGAATGCGCATAGCGATAGAAATAGCCTTCCTCGGCCGCCAGCCTATCGATAAACGCCAAGTCCGTGTCGCCGGCCTGCACGCAGTATTCGCGCGGCAGGTGTTCCTGCGTCGTCACCTGTTCGTAATCGGTAATCCCCTGCCGTTTGATGACGTCAGCCAGGATCTCGGGCGCGGACAGATGCTGGTAGACGCGCCAATCGGAACACAGCGCGGCGCGCGCCAAAGACGGTTCCAGCACCAGCCGATACCGCGTGCGCCGAAAGCCCGTGTCGCCTTGGACAAATTCAGTGACGACGCCGTGCACGTGCCGCACAGCCACCGCCCCGCGCCATATCGTGAACAGCGCCGGCTGATCCAGCAGCGCGCCGAAATCCACCGCGGGATCAAAGCTGGACAACTCCACGCATAGCCGATACGTCTCGGACAGCGCCTCGTCCAGCGTGAATTCAATGACGTCGAATGCCGCGCCACTGGCGGGCGTAAAACTAAAACGAAAATCGTTCGCGTGCGATGACACAGGCGCCTCCGGACGAGTCAGGTTGACTGATCATCTTGCGCAGGCCGCCACCCGGCCGTCTATAGAACTTCTCTGAAATTTCGGGCCGGGCGATTCCAGATAGGGCGCGCCGGAACCCGTGCGACAACGGTTCGCATATCCATAGACGCATTTCTACGTTGTCGGCGGCGCACGGGGCACGTAGCCTCAGCCATTCCCTTATCCGACACTGCGGGTCACCTCATGAGCACCTCTTACCAAACGGCCAGCCAAACGGCCAGCCAAGCGGCCAGCCAAGCGGCCAGCCCGGCCACCGGCAAGCACACCGAGCGCGCGCAGGCCGTGCGCGAATTCATCGCCGACGTGCGCAAGCGCGTGCCCGACGCGGCACGCGCCTCGCCCCAGCAGCTGGCCGAGGCAGCCGCCTTGTTGCAGGCATTGGGCAGCCGACGCGACTTGTTTCCGGCAGAGGAATTTCCGCTAGTACCGGGCCGTCCCGGCACGCTCTACCGCCTGGCGGAAGACGTGGACGGCGGCTATGCGCTCTACCTGTCGCTGGGCGAGGCCGGCAAGGCCCAGCCGCCGCACGACCACACCACCTGGGCCATCATTGCCGGCGTGCACGGCAACGAGCGCAACGAGGTCTATCGCCGCGCGCCCACGGCCGACCCCTTGCGTGACGCGCTGACCCATGTGCGCCGCGTGGACGTGGGGCCGGGCAGTTCCATCGTGCTGGGGCCGAACGATGTGCACACCATTGAACTGATCGGCGACGAGGCCGGCGCGCACCTGCATTTCTACGGGCTGGCGCTGGACCGGCTGCACGGTCGGGTGGTGTTCGAAAGCACGGCCGGCGGCACGTACCGGACGTTCTCGCCGCCGGCCGCCATTTACCACGCGCGCGTGTCGCCCGACGCCTTGCAAGAGGCGCTGCGCGGCGACGCCGAGATCGCCGTGCTGGATGTGCGCGAGGCGGGCCGCTATGCCCGTCGCCATCTGCTGTACGCCGTGCCCGCGCCGCTATGGCGGCTTGAAGTGTTGGCCGACCGGCTGGTGCCCCGGCGCGACACCCGCATTGTGCTGGTGGACGACGACGAATCGCAGGCGCATCTGGCCGCCGCCAAGCTGACGCGTTTGGGTTGGTCGGACGTGTCCGTGCTGGCAGGCGGCACGGATGGCTGGGCGCGTGCCGGGCTGGAGGTGTTTACCGGGACCAACGTGCCCAGCAAGGCGTTCGGCGAAGTCATCGAACATGAAAAGCAAACGCCCTGGATCGATGTGGACGAGCTGCACGAACGCATCTCGCGCGGTGACGATATCGTCGTGGTCGATAGCCGCACGCCCGAGGAATTCCATCACTTCACGCTGCCGTTCTCGCACAGCCTGCCGGGCGCTGAACTGGTCTATCGCATCCGCGAGCTGGCGCCGGACCCGAACACGTTCGTGGTCGTCAATTGCGCGGGACGCACACGCAGTATCGTGGGCGCGCAGACGCTGATCGACGCGGGCATTCCGAACCGGGTGGCCTCGTTGCGCAATGGCACGATGCAGTGGCTGCTGTCCGGCCGCGAGCTGGCCTATGGCCGCCACGCGGCCTTGCCCGAGCCGGGCGAAGCCGCGCGGGATGCGGCGCGGCAGCAGGCGCGCGATGTCGCGCAGCGCGCCGGCATCGGCTATGTGGATGCGGCGACCTTGCACGCCTTTGAGGCCGAGCAGGACACGCGCACGCTGTACAAGTTTGATGTGCGCACGCGCGAGGAATACGAAACGGGGCACCTGGAAGGCTGGCGCTGGGCGCCGGGCGGGCAACTGGTGCAGGCCACCGACGACTATCTGGCGACCCGCCGCGCGCGCGTGGTGCTGGCGGATTGGGATGGCGTGCGGGCGTTGACGACGGGCGCATGGTTGGCGCAACTGGGCGCGGTGGAAGTCTATCTGTATCAGCCGCCGGCGTGGGCCGCGCTGCAAAGCGGTTCCGAGCCGCGCCGTGTGTTGCGCCATCGGCCCGAGGCGGCCAGCGTGCGGCCACAGGCGCTGCGCGCGGCACTGGATGCGGATGAAGTGATTGTGTTTGACGTGGAATCGCGCGTGGCCTACGAGCGCGGCCATGTGCCGGGCGCGCGCTTTGCAGCGCCGGACAGATTGGCGCAGTTCCTGTCGCCCGACGATCATCGCACCGTGGTGTTGACGTCGTCCGACGGCGTGTTGGCCAGCGTGGTGGCCGCCGAATTGGCGTGGCGCGGCAAGCACGCGGTGCAGTATCTGCTGGGCGGAACCCGGGCCTGGAAGGCGCAGGGTTTGGCCTTGGACACCGGCGCGGCGGGTGTGCTGACCGGCGATGACGATCAGAGCATCAGCCCCTATCTTTTTGAAGACCTGTCGGCGCGCGACGAAGGATTTCGGGAGTACCTGGATTGGGAGTTGGGGCTGGTGGCGCAGCTGGAGCGCGACGGCAGCGAACACATCCGCTTGATTCCCGCTGCGCGATAAGGAGGGGGGCAAGCGAGGTAGCGCTACGCCCGCTATCTTTACCGGCGCGCGGGCGCTACGCCAGTTCCAGCCGGTTGCCGCCCATTGCCTTGGCACGGTACAGCGCGCGATCGGCCGCCGCCAAGCTGTCGGCCAGCGGCGGCACGTCACATTCGTAAGACGCCAGGCCGATGCTGACCGTGGCGCGGATTGCGCTGCGGTCGCCGGGTTCGGACGTAGATTCGGCGAAGCGCCGTGCGACCGTCTCACCCAGCGCTTGTGCGCGGCGCGCGTCGTCTCCCAGCAGCAAGGCGGCGAATTCCTCGCCACCGATGCGGGCCAGCAGTACGCCCGCTCCGGCCTCGCCCTGGGCGATATCGGCAAACGTCTTCAGCACCTGATCGCCTGCCTGATGGCCGTGGCGGTCGTTGATGGACTTGAAGTGGTCCAGGTCGAAGGCGAGCACCGCGGCCGGCTGCTGTGCGCCCTTGGTTCGCAGCAGCCGCGCGCCTTCCTCGAAGAACCAGCGGCGGTTGCCCAGGCGGGTCAGGTAGTCGGTCTGCGATTCGAGCAGCAGTTGGCCATGCGCTTCTTCGCGCACCAGCTTGAGCAACGCCATGGGCAGCAACACGGAATACAGCACGCCTTCGTACATCGTGATGCTGCTGGCCGCACTCTGCACGGACGCCCCGTGGCGGGCAACGAGCCAGGGCAGGATCAGCGCCCGAAAGGCGTAGAACAACGCATGGATGCCGGCGATGCCGACGACAAAGCGGCGCGGCGTCAGCGCCTTCATGGGCGTGCAGCGCCACATTTCCCAGGCGGTCAACGCGGAAGCGATGGCGATGGGCGCCGCGCTGACGTAGGCCCAGACGAGGCCTTGCCAACGGGTCCCGGCGATAGCCCAGATCAATGCCATGACGACCAGCAATGCCACCGACCCGCCGCGATAGCGCCGGCCGTTGAAGGCGGCCACGCCTTGCAGCACAAGCAGATAGCCGCCAAGGATGATCAGGTTGCTTAAGGCCGGGCCCAGCCAGGCGGGCAGATACCCGCGCAGCACCACCCCGGTACAGCCGACGGCGATGGTGGCAAAGCCCGTGGCCAGCAGCCGCAGTTGCTTGCCGCGCTTGGCGTTGGTCCGGTGTTCCCAATAGGTCATGCCGGCGCTGGCAAGCAGCGTTCCGATGACTAGGAAATAAAGGGTGTAGAGATCGACGTGCATCCCGGCGGGTATCAGCGTAGTGCCGACACGTGTTGCCGACTGCGGGATTTTACGGGGAAAAAAAGCAGCGCCGACGGTTACATCGCAGCCTGTTGCGCGGCCGCCAACAGGTCATCGGCATGCACCATCAGCTCGCGCACGAGGTACAGCTGCGGGTACTGATTCAACACGCCCGCCCACTGGGGCGATGTCAACAACGACTGCCAGACGGCTTGCAGCCCGCGTGTGTCGGCCGGCCGCCCTTGGGCAAGCTCGCTGGCGTAGGCCACGCTTGCGGGCGCGGATAGCAGTTGCATGCGGCAGGCGGCGTTAAGCAGGCGCGGCGCGGGGTCGGCCGGCGCGTCGCTGCAATACAGCACGGCGCGGGACAGGTCGGTGTCGCCGGTGGGCAAGGCGGCCAGGGACGCGCCGCGTATCGGCACGGGGCCCTGGTGGGTGTGAAACGGATACGTCACGCCTGGCTCGGCCTGTGCCAGGCGCGCAAGGCCGCGCAACAGCCGGGCGAAGTCGGTGCTGGCGGCGTCCACGGAAGCCTTGGCTTCGACAAGCAGGCAGACGTCCCAGGCGGCGGGCGGGGCGGCGGGCGCGTTCGGCACGTTTGGCGCATCCACACGGCGCAGCAGCGCGGCGTCCCATTCGCTTTTGGCGCGGTCGGCATCGCCGGGCAATGCGGGCGGCACGCGCATTGAGGTCACCACGCGGTAGGCGGCGTTGCCGTCCGGCCCCGCGTTGAGTCGGTCTGCCAGGGCTTGCAGCGCCTGTGAGGCGCGCGCTTCGACCGCCGCGCCGCGCTGCTGCGCGGCCACGCCTTGTGCCACGGCCCCGGGGCTGCCCGAGCGGGGGCCGTTGCGGTTCCATAACGCCTGGTAGCGCCGTACCCCCGGATCCAGGGCCAGCTCGTCCAGGCGTTGCAAGCGTTCCAATGCGGCGCCGTCGCGCAAGCGGGACAGGCTGCGCGCCAGGGCGGGGTCGTTGGCGGGGTCGGTGGCTGGGGCGTTGTCAGGGGCGGTGGCCGAGGCGTTGTCAGGGGCGTTAGCTGGGGTGTTGTCAGGGGCATTGGCCGGGCCGTCGGCAAGGTCTTTGCCAGGGTCGCTAGCTGCACCCCGCAGCGATTCCAGTTGCGCCACCGCAGTCGCCAGCGCGGGCCAGGACGCGGCAGAGGCAGCCGCCTGAAGCCGGGCCAACACTGTGCGCAGCGCGCCCGCGGGCATGCGTTCCAGCTTGGCGGGGTGGGCGATGGCGTTGACGGCGGCGACTACGTCGCGTCGGTCGGCCTCGGCCCCAGCGGACAGGGATGCGTATTCGCGAACCTGCGGCGCCTGGTGGCGCAGCACCATCGCCTGGATGGCAGGGTCGCCCTGGTCAGGGCGCATGGCTTCGTGGATGAGTTGGGCCAGCGCGTCGATAAAGCACTGCTTGACCGAGGCCGGCGGGGTGGTGGCGCTGGCCAAGGCCTGGCGGGCCTGATCGATGGCCACGGCCAGGCGGGTCGCGCAATGGCGCTGGGACGACACGGTTGGGTCCGTGTCGCCGGCCAGGGTGGCCGGCACCCGATAACGTCGGGCGACGATGCGTAGCGTTTCGTCCAGCAAGGCGGGGCGCGGCGGCAAGGGCATGGGAGGCTAGGGCGATCGGGGCGTTTTTCTGATGGGGCGCCCGTAAGCCTAGCCTGTTGACGCCGCGCGCGCCAATCGCCACCCGGAAACCCGCGACCCCACGAACCCGCGACCCCACGAACCCGCGACCACACGAACTCGAAATCCGAAATTCGGGATCCCAAACCCGAGATCCGAAACCCGAGATCCGAGAACCGAGATCCGAGAACCGAGAACCGAGAACCGAAACCAGAACCCGAAACGCGGGCGGATCGCCTGGACTGTGCCCGCCGTCGATTACTTGAGCGGATCGCCTGGACCGCGCCCGCCGTCGATCACTTGAACAGCGCGGCGTTCTCTTCCAGCACGGTGTCGGCGCATTGCGCATCCAGGTTGCCGCCGGGTGCGCCGGCCACGCCGATGGCGCCGATCACGTTGCTGCCTGCCTTGACCGGCACGCCGCCGCCCAGCAGCAGAAAGCCCGGGATGTCGGTCAGGTTGGCGGCGCCGGGGTTCTTTTGCGCGTTTTCCATCATCGTCAGCGTGGGCGTCTTGGCCGACACCGCCGTGAAGGCCTTGGCGCGGCTGGCCTCGATCGTGTGCGGGCCGGCGTTGTCGGCGCGGGCAAAGGCCTTGAGCAGCCCGGCGCGGTCCACAACCGAAGCGCTGACGTTATAGCCCTTGGCCTGGCAGGCGGCGACGGTGGCGGTGGCCAGCTTCTGCGCATCGGCCATCGACAGGTTGCTTTCCGTCAGTACGGCAGCGTGGGCGGCGCCGGCAAAGGCCAGGGTGGACAACAGGGTGGCTAGGGTGACACGGTTCATGGTCTGCATCCTTTGATTTCAGAGCGTTCGGTAGGAGCAGTCAGTGTGGCCAAATCCGGCGTTGCGCGGTATACGCCCGACTACGCGCGCGCCTCCGTAGGGTTACGGAGGCCCTGGCGCGCGCTCGTCGAGCAGGGTGGCGTATTGGCGGATCAGTTGCGCCAGCGAGTCGGCTTCCAGCTTGGCGAAGACGTTGGCGCGATACGTTTCGACGGTGCGGGGCGACAAGTCGAATTCCCGTGCGATTTCCTTGTTGCTCATGCCGCGCACGATGCGTTCCAGCACCTCGTGTTCGCGGCCGGACAGGCGCGCCAGCCGGTCGGCGGCGGCCTGCGTCACGGCCAGCCTTTCCCGGCTGGCCACATGCGTGCGCACGGCGGCCTGCACCGCGTCCAAAAAGACGTCATCGTCCACCGGCTTTTGCAGGAACTCCATGGCGCCGCCCTTGAAGGCGCGGCGGCACAGGTCCACATTCGCGTGGCCGGTCAACATGACGACGGGCAGGTCGGACTGGTCGGCCAGGCGGCTCAGCACGTCCAGGCCGCTGATGCCGGGCATGCGGATGTCCAGCACGACGCAACCGATAGCGCTGGCGGGCAGCGCCGACAAAAAGGCCTGCGGGTCGGCAAAGCCGCTGCTGGCCAGGCCCACGCTGCGCAGCAGCAGCGCCAGCGCGTCGCGCACGGCGTCGTCGTCGTCCACCAGGTACACCCGGGGTGACAGTTCGGGCGTGCGGTTGGGCGCAGGGTTGGGTGCGAGGTTCATGCGGGGCTCTTGTTGCAAGGCAGGCTGACGGTGAAACACGCGCCCGAGGGTTTGAGGTTGTGCGCGGCCACGCTGCCGTCCATCGACCCGGCCAGCGTTTCGCACAAGGCCAGCCCCAGGCCCATGCCTTGTTCCCGCGTGGTGTAGAACGGGGTGAACAGCCGCGGCAGTGCGTCGGCGGCAATGCCGGGGCCGTTGTCGCTGATGCTGAACCGGTAGACGTCGCCCGTGGCGCGGCTGTCCAGCCGACCTTCCAGCTGGATCACTCGGGGGCCGTCAGTGCCGGCCAGCGCGTCGGCGGCGTTTTGCACCAGGTTGTGCAGAATCTGTTCCAGCGCTACGCGGTCGCCCAGCGGCCGCGCGCCGGGGCTGGCGTTGTGCCAGACAAGACGGATGCCCTGCCGGGCGAGTTCGCTTTCCCGCAGAAATCGCAGCGCCGCCACCAGCGCGTCGGGGTCCAGCGCTTCGCGCCGCGCGGGCGGGCGGGGTTGGACCAGCGCACGCATGCGGCTGATGATGTCGGCCGCGCGCTTGGCCTGCTCGGCGCTGGCCAAGAGGGCGTGGCGCACGGCGGGGCGCTCGTCCTCGTCGTCCAGCAGGCGTTGGGCGGCGCGCGTCTGCGCCAGGATGGCGGTCAGGGGCTGGTTCAATTCATGCGCGATGCCGGCGGCCATTTCGCCCAGCGTGCCCAGGCGCGCCATGGCGGCCAGCCGCGCCTGTTCCTGCTGGCGGCGGGCTTCGGCGCGGGAACGCTGCCATGCGGCGGCGCCGGCCACCAGCAGCGCGCTGGCAAGCGCCCACGCGGTCCATGCCGTCCAGGGCCAATAAGACGGCGTCAGGGTGCGGCTGCTGCGCATCTGAAACGGTTGGCTGGTCGCGCCCAGCGGCTTTTGCAGCGTCATGGGCAAGCCGCGCGCGTCCTCGGGCTGCTTGTCCAGCAGCGCCAGCGGGCGCTGATCCACCAACAGGCTCAGGTTGCTGAGGTTGGGCGGGAAGTCGGCGGGCGGCACCAGTTGGCGGGCATCGATCAACAGGCTCCAGCTGGACGGCGCGATCAGCCAGTAGCGGGCGGCGTCCAGCGGCAATGTCACCGGCCGGCCCAACTGCGTGGCGCGCGTCACGGCGGCGGACAGATCCGGTGGCGGCGGCAGGCTGCCGGCCCACGCGCCATCGGCCAGATAGCCCAAGCCCAGCAGCTGCGGCATGGCCGGGTGCAGGCTGGGGTAAAGACGTTCGGGGGTGGGCGGATGCGACAGGGCCGTCAGCGTGGCCAGCACGGCCTCGTGTTGCACGGTCTTCTGGCTCAGCATGCGCTGGGCGATGCTGGTGCTTTGAAAGAAGCGGTCGTGCTGGTCCAGGTATTCCTGGCGGGCGATCCAGGCGGCACCCAGCAAGAACAAAACCAGCCAGCAGAGGAGGGCGCGGGAGCGCGATAAGGGATTCACGCTTGAAATTATGCCTTGCGGCAAGCGCGCCCCGACATCCGTAGGGTTACGGAGGCGTGGGTTACGAACGCAATGCCTTCGGGGGCAATGGCTTCGGGGGCGACGGCTTCGGGGGCGACGGCTTCGGCGGCGATGGTCAGGGAGGCGATGGTTACGCAGGCGTCAGGCCGCGCGCTGGGGGGCATGGTCGCCGGTCTCGGCCTGCGAGCTGGCCGAGACCGCCATTTGATACAGCGCAGCCACCAGGTCCGACTGCGTCACCAGCCCCTGCAAGGTGCGCGAAGCGTCCAGCACCGGCACGCAATGCACGCTGTCCGACATGGGGCGGGCCAGCTCGATCACGGGCAGGCCGGGCGTGGCGAAGGGCACTTCGCTGCGCATGCAATCGGCCACCAGCAGTTCTTGGGGAGGGGTGCCGTCCGGCATGGCGACCAGCGGACGCGTCTTGCGCGCCAGCACGTCCGCCTGCGCGACCATGCCCGCGTAACGACCGGCTGCGTCCAGCACCGGCAAGGCTTGTAGCCGATGCTTGTCGAACAGGCGTACGGCGTGGTCCAGCGGGGCGTGTTCCTGCACGGTGACGACATCGCGCGACATGATGTCCGCGCACGAAACGTCGCCAAAGCGGCGCACGCTGGCACGCAGCTCGGCCGCCAGCACGATGTCTTCCAGGTCTTCCTTGCTGATGTCCAGCAGTTCGCCGCGCTGCGCCAGGGCTTCGTCCAGGTCGGCGCGGGAAAAGCCCAGGCGGGTGCTGGGCGCGGCATCGCGTGTGTGGTGGCTTTGCGCGGGGTCGGCGTGGCGGCGCGGGTAGTTGCGCTTGAAGGCGCCGTTGAACGCCACGGCAATGCACAGCAGGATCAATGAATTCAAGCCCACGGGCCACAGGGCGAAGCCATAGCCCAGGGCGGCCACCGACGGCCCGCCCAGCACGGCCGTCAACGCCACCGCGCCGCTGGGCGGATGCAGGCAGCGCAGGCTGAACATGGCGCCGATGGACAAGGCCACCGCCACGGCGGCCGCCACGCCTGGCACGGGAATCATCTGCGCGCAGAACACGCCGATCAGTGCCGACACCAGGTTGCCCGCCATGATGGACCAGGGCTGCGCCAGCGGGCTGGCCGGCGCGGCAAACAGCAGCACGGCCGATGCGCCCATGGGGGCGATGAACCAGGGGCTGGCCGCGCCCAGCGCGTGTCGCCCCACCCATTCCGTGCAGAACAGCCCGACCAGCGCGCCCAGCACGCCAACCAGCTTTTCGCGCCCGTTGACGCCCACCGGCGCTGGCGCGAATGCGCTCAGCCAGCGCTTTAATGCCACACCCAAAACGATCTCCTCGCGTGCTTGAAATATGTCGCGGGACGACAATTTATCACGCGGCACGGTGTTGGCCGGTTATGAACTTATGGGCAGGGCAGGCGGCAGGGGCGGCACAGGAGGCACGCTCGCCCCTGGCGCCCGTCAAGCCGTGTCGTCGCCGATGCGCGCCAGCAGGCGGCCTAGCAAGGGCCGCATGGCGCGCAGTTCTTCCAGGTGCGAGGCCGACAGGCTTTCCAGCAAGCGTTCGGCCTTAGGCGTCAGAATGACTTCTACGCGGCGTCCATCTTCGGGATCCGCCTCGCGGCTGACCAGGTCCAGACGCGCCAGACGGCCGACCAGCTCGGCCGCCGTATGCGGCCGGATCAACAGTCGGTCGGCAATTTCACCGACATACAGGCCGCGCCGGTCGGGCGCGTTTTTGCGCGTGCCCTTGATGGCCAGCAGGGTTTGATGCTGCTGCGGCGTCAGCGCCAATTCGGCGGCGGCGCCTTCGCTGAACGCGGCGAACGTGCGCAGCGCGTAGCGAAAGTCGGCCAACAGTTCGTAGTCGGCGGGGGACAGCGGAGTGGGGGACGGAGACGTTTTCACAAGCGCAATTCTAATATATGTCGTGATACGATATACATAAGCGAAACCGAACCGTTCTTGCACTTCCATGCCTTCATCGTCCACCCCTTCAATGCCCGCAACATCGCGCGCGTCTGCCACCTTGCCGACGGCCGCGGCATCTACGACTTTCCCGACGTCTCCATTGGCCCCGCCGTCCCAATCGTCCCAATCGTCCCAATCGTCCCAATCGTCCCAAACGTCCCAAACGTCCCAAACGTCCCAAACGTCCCAAACGTTCGAATCGTCCCCAACGTCCCCAACGTCCCCAACGTCCCCAACGTCCCCAACGTCCCCAACGTCCCAATCGGCCCCAACGTCTGGCCGCCCCGAACCCGGCGCATCCACCCGCGCCCACCGCCTGGGCGACTTCACCACCGACCGCCGCGTGGTGATGCTGATGGCGCTGGCCGTGCCCGTGGGCCTGGCCAGCGTGCTGGCCGCGTGGGCCTTGCTGCGGTTGATCGCCCTGTGCACCAACCTGGCCTACCACGGCCAGTTTTCCTTTGTCGACCAACCCATCACGACCGGTGCGCTGGGCTGGGCGTCCGTTGCCATTCCGGTCGTGGGCTGCCTGATCATCGGCTTGATGGCGCGGTACGGCTCCGAGAAGATTCGCGGCCACGGCATACCGGAAGCGATGGAAGCCATATTGATCGGCAAGAGCCGCATCCAGCCCAAAGTGGCGGTGCTCAAACCCGTGTCGTCCGCCGTGTCGATCGGCACCGGCGGGCCGTTCGGCGCGGAAGGGCCCATCATCATGACGGGCGGCGCCATCGGGTCGCTGCTGGCGCAAACCATCCACCTGGACGACGGCGAGCGCAAGACCTTGCTGGTGGCGGGCGCCGCCGCCGGCATGACGGCCATCTTCGCCACGCCGCTGGCCGCCATATTGTTGGCGGTGGAATTGCTGCTGTTCGAATGGAAGCCGCGCAGCTTCCTGCCCGTGGCCATGGCGGCCCTGGTAGCCGCCGCCGCGCGCGCCTTCATGCTGGATGCCGGGCCTATCTTTGCCTATGCCGGCGCCTTGTCCTTTACGCCGGGCCACCTGCTGGCGTGCGCGGCGGTGGGGGTGCTGGCCGGCCTGGGCTCGGGCGTGCTGACGTCCTTGGTGTACGCAGCCGAGGACCTGTTCGAAAAATTGCCTTTGCATTGGATGTGGTGGCCCGCGTTCGGCGGGTTGGCCATCGGCATCGGCGGCTTGATCGACCCGGCGGCGCTGGGCGTGGGCTATGACAACATCCGCCACCTGCTGGCGGGCGACCTGGCGTTGCAAGCCGTGCTGGTCTTGCTGGTGGTCAAGGTGGCGATCTGGTCCATCGCACTGGGCTCGGGCACCTCGGGCGGGGTGCTGGCGCCCTTGCTGATTTTTGGTGGGGCGCTGGGCGCGCTGGCCACGCCGTGGCTGCCGCAGGCCGATCCCGGTTTCTGGGCCCTGGTGGGTATGGCAGCCATGATGGGCGGCACCATGCGCGCGCCGCTGACCGCAACGCTGTTCGCCGTCGAACTCACCGGCAACCTGAGCGCGTTGTTGCCCGTGCTGGCGGCCTGCGTGTTCGCCTACGGCATGACCGTGCTGCTGTTGAAGCGGTCCATCCTGACCGAGAAAATCGCGCGGCGCGGGCATCACGTCAGCCGTGAATACCATGTGGATCCCTTCGAACTGCTGCGCGCCGAAGCGGTGATGACGCATCCCGTTGAAACCTTCGCGGCAAGCATGACGGTGGCGCAGGCCATTGCCCATTTCACGACGCTGGGCCACGTGCATACCAGCTACCCGGTGGTGGACGACGATGGCGTGGTCGTGGGCACGGCGACTCGCGCGGATTCGCTGGCGTGGGCGTTGGAGGAAGCCGAGGACACGCGCACCCTGGCCGATGCGCTGGTCGGGCGCGAGCCGGTGCTGGGGTATCCGGACGAACTGGCCAGCCGCATCGCCGACCGCATGGCGTTGTCTGGCGTGGGGCGAGTGCCAATTGTGGACCGCGCCAACCACCGCTTGCTGGGGCTGGTGGGCCGGCGCGACCTGTTCCGCGCGCGGGCTCAACGGCTGCGCGATGAAACGCGGCGCACCGCGTATTTCCGCCGCGCTTGCTGACCGTTGCTGTGCTTTTGGACCGTCGCCGCGTTTGCCGCTTTCAGACGCGTTTCCTGTTTTCAGACGCGCCTATCGCAGGGGGCGCGCGTCCCGCTTTCAGACGCCCCTTTCGCAGCTGCGCGCGCGTCCCGCTTTCAGACGCGCTACGTCGCTACGTGCCGCTTGCCGCCCGCAGTTGCCACAGCACGTCCAGCACATGCTGGGTTGACCGTTCCACTTTTTCGGCTCGATGCGCAATGCCCAGCGGCCGCCACAATGCCGGGCGCAGCGCGCGCATGATGATGCGCGCGTCCGCCTGTGGCGCGGTGGCTTCGTGCGGCAGCAGGGTCGCGCCGTAGCCCGCCGCCACCAGGCTCTTGATGGCATCGTTGTAGTTGAGCTGGATGCGCGCGCGCGGGTTCAGCCCGGCGGCGGCAAACCATTCACCCGTCTGGCGCGACAGCCGCGTGGTGGCGTCGTTCAAGATCAGCGGGCGGGTGGCCAGCCACGCGGGCGTGACGCGTGCCGGCGCGCTCCAGCCGGCCGGCAAAAACGCCATGACCGGATCACGCCGCCATGGCTTGATCACCAAGCCATCGATAGGCGGTTGCGGCAACGCCACCAAGCCCACGTCCAGGCTGCCATCGTTCAAGCGCTGCAAGGTTTCCTGCGACGTCAGTACCGCCACCTGCACGTCAATGCCGGGGTGATGCTTGCCCAGGGTTTCCAGCGCACGCGGCAGCAGATGCGCGATGGCGCCGGTGGATGCGCCCAGCCGCACGCGGCCGGACAAGCCCTGCACCTGTCGCTGCACATCATCCAGCGCCTGATCGGCTTCGGCCAGCAAGCGGCGCGCGCGTTCCAGCAGCGTGTCGCCGATGGCGGTGGCGCGCACCTGGCCACGCTTGCGCGTCAGCAGCGGCGCGCCCACGCGGGCTTCCAGGTCGGCCACGTGCAGGCTGACGGTGGGCGGCGCCAGGTGCAAGGCCCGCGCCGCCTCGGCGAAGGAACCCAGGTCGGCAATAGCAACCAGGGTGCGCAGCCGGTCTAGGCTGATTTCACGCATGAGGTGATCTTCCGTCGTTCAGAAAAGATGAATTTGACGGTCATGATATTCGACTTTTCTTATGCATGGCGCGGGTCGATGATACGGCTTGCACCCAGCCCCCATTCCTTTTCCTGACGGAGCAGCCATGACCCAACCCCTAGTCTTTATCGACGGCGACCAAGGCACGACCGGCCTGCAAATCCATGAACGTTTGAATGGCCGCACCGACCTGCGCTTGCTGACCTTGCCGGCCGCCGAGCGCAAAGACGCCGCCCGCCGCGCCGAAGCCATCAACGCCAGCGATGTGGCCATCCTGTGCCTGCCCGACGAGCCGGCGCGCCAGGCGGCCGCATCCGTCGTGAACCCCGCCGTGCGCGTGATCGACGCCAGTTCGGCGCATCGCACGACGCCGGGTTGGGTCTATGGGTTTCCGGAAATGGCGGCGGGCCAGGCCGACGCCATCGCGCGGGCCAAGCGGGTCAGCAACCCGGGTTGCTATCCCACCGGCGCCATCGCCTTGCTGCGGCCCTTGATCCAGGCGGGGCTGGTGCCCGCCGACTATCCGGCGGTGGTGCATGCCGTGTCGGGCTATTCGGGCGGCGGGCGCGCCAGTGTGGACGCGTACGAAGGCGCCGATGCGGCGTCCCAGCCCGCATTCCAGCTGTACGGCCTGGGCCTGGCGCACAAGCACACGCCCGAAATCGAAGCGCATGCCGGGCTGACGCAGCGGCCCGTGTTCGTGCCCGCTTATGGCGCGTTCCGCCAGGGCATTGTGCTGACGATTCCGCTGCAACTACGGTTGCTGCCCGCCAGCGTCACCATCGCGCAGCTGCATGACGCCTTGCAACAGCACTATGCGGACACAACGCACGTGCAAGTGGTGGCGCCGCAAGACGCCGCCACCCATACGAATCTGGATCCGCAAGCGCTGAACGGCACCAACGACCTGCGGCTGGCCGTCTATGGCAACGCGCAGCATGGACAGGTGTTGTTGACGGCCGTGTTTGACAACCTGGGCAAGGGCGCGTCCGGCGCGGCGGTGCAGAACCTGGACTTGATGCTGGCGGCGATGCGCTGAGGCCCGCCGCGCGGGATGGGGGCACGGGCTGCGCAGCCACTTTCAGTGACCGCGTAGCCTGGGCTTCGTCGCCAAGGCCACGCGGTTGGGGCAATGTTGCGGTGGCGACGCTGCTGTCGCGTCGTCAGTGCGGCGTGCTTGCCCCGCGCCTGCCTACCACTTCATTTCGCCCTTGGCGACCTTGGCGCTCAGTTCCAGCGACGCGGCGCCGCCCGCTTGCGGGTATTGCGCCTTCATGGCCGCGACCAGCGCCGCGCTGTCGGCGGCCTTGGCGGTTTGCGCGTCAAAGGCGCGGATATAGCCCTGCGTGTAGCGCACCGATTCCAGCGTCAGCGGCGCGCCGAGAGCGTAGTGGCCGGGAATGACCGTGACCGGCTTGAGCGCTTCGATGTGTTGCAGCGTGGCCAGCCAGTCTTTATGCGACTGCGGCGTCTGCGTGTCCGCCATCCACACGTGCAGATTGCCGAACACCACAACGCCGCCCACCACTGCCTTTAGCGACGGAATCCACACATAGCTGCGGTCAGGCTGCGCGCCGTCCAGGCCGGTGATTTCAAGCTGATGACCTTCCAGCGCGAGTGAGTTGCCGGCCAGGACCTGTGGGATCACGGCCTTGGCCGGCGCGTCCGCACCCAGCTTGGGACCCCAGAACGCCAATTTGCCATCAACGGTTTCCTTGATGTGCCGCACGGTCGGCTCAGTGGCAACAACGCGCACGCCCGGGAAGGCTTCCAACACGGTGTCCAGGCCGAAGTAGAAGTCAGGATCGCCGTGGCTGATGTAGATGGTGGTCAGCGTCTTGCCGCTGTCACGCACCATCGCCACCACCTTTTCCGCCTGCGACTTGCCAAATTGCGCATCAATCAAAATGGCATCGCGCTTGCCGGCGACCAGGACGGAAGACACCGGAAAGATGGCGTCGTTGCCCGGGTTGAAATGGGTCAGCGTCAGGTCCGTGCCGGCGGCGCGGGCGGGGGCATTTAGCACGGGGGCGATCAACAGCGCCAGCGCGGCGGTCTGTAGCAGGCGGCGTGCGAAAGGGAAGAGGGTCATTGCGGCTCGCAGGGTGGGGTCAGGGAAGCGGCCAGTCTAGTGGCGTGAATCCCGTCGATCTATCCCTGTCTTTGCCAGAGTCTGTTGCGCGCTTCGAGCAGATCAGGCGCGGTCCGCCAAGGCGGCGTCCGGCGCGGCGTCGGCCAGCGTGGCCTGGACCTGTCGCCGCAGCCACATCGTGCCTGGGTCGCTCTCGAAGCGCGCATGCCAGTGCACGGTGACCGACAAGGGCGGCAGCGCAATCGGCAGCGGCCGGATCTCAAACGCCTTGTCTCGGTTGAACCAAAGCGCTGCGCGATGCGGCAGCGTCACGGTCAGATCGGTGCGCCGCACGATCTCGGCGGCGGCCGAGAAGTGCGGCAGCGTCAGGTACGGCTGGCGTTGCAAGCCCGCTTCGCCCAGCACATCGTCCAGCAGCCGGTGGGCACTGGCGCGCGAGGCCACCAGGATGTGATCCAGCCGCTTGAACTGCCCGCGCGTCAAGCCCGCCGACAGCACGGGATGGCCGCGCCGCCCCATGCAGGCATAGCGTTCACTGAACAGGTCGGCGTGGCACGTATGGCGCGCCAGCCCGGCCAGGTTGCCAATGGCCAAGTCCACCTGGCCGTCCTTCAAAGCCTGCGGCAGTTGCTCCAGCGGAACCTCAAGCACCTCGACCCGCAGGCGCGGCGCCAAGGCGTGCACGCGTTCCATCAGCGGCGGCAAAAACACCATTTCGCCGATATCCGACATCGACAGCCGAAACCGTCGGGTACTGGTGGCGGGGGTGAACTGTTGGCGCAGGCTGACCGCCTCGGCAAAGCTGTTCATGCCGCGTTCGATGGGGTCGGCCAACGCAAACGCCACCGGCGTGGGCTGCATGCCGGTGGCGGTGCGCACGAATAGCGGGTCGTCAAACTGTTCGCGCAAACGGGCCAGCGCGTAGCTGACGGCCGGCTGAGTCAGGTTCAGCCGTTGCGCCGCGCGCGTCACGCTGCGCTCGTGCAGCACGGTCAGGAAAACCCGCATGAGATTCAAGTCGAAGTCCACGCACGCCCCTGATATCAATCGCATTTATAAGATAAATAATACCCATAAATTTGACACATAAATAGTTGATTCCTAGACTAATTTCACGCTACACACCGGCCGCGACGCGCCTGCACGCTGATGCGACCGCAACTACACAAGAGTGCAACGGGGGAACCGTCGTCATGCATGCGTTGACATTACCGTCGCTGTTGGTGGAACAGGCGGCCCGCTTGGGAGACCGCCTGTGGGTGCAGGCGCCGGGCGGTGCGTTGCGATTTGGCGATGCGCCGGCGCATGCGGCAAGCTGGGCCGCGCGGCTGGCTGCCGCGGGCGTCAAGCGCGGCGATCGCGTGGGCCTCATGGCCGGCAACCGTCATGAGTTCCTGTCGATAGTGTTGGGTTGCGGCTGGCTGGGCGCGGTGGTGGTGCCCATCAACACCGCGTCGCGCGGCATGCAGTTGCAGCACATGTTGGGCAACAGCGGATGCGTGTTGTTGGTGGCGGATGCGGCGTCCTGTCCGGCCGTGGCGGCGCTGGCGTCGCTGTCGCACGCTGGGCAGCCGGCGCAACCAGTGCAATCCGTGCAGGACGCGCAACCCGCGCAACCCGCACAACCCGCGCACGATACGCCATTGGCCCTGCGCGCGATCTGGTTGCTGGATCCCGCCGACCCCGATTGCCAATTGCCCGTGCCCGCCAGCGCGCCGCCGCCGGCCCCGCACGCCGACACGCCGGCATTGCCTGCCGCCACGATCCAGCCGGGCGACATGCTGGCCATTCTGTACACGTCGGGCACGTCAGGCCCGTCCAAGGGCGTGTGCTGTCCGCATGCGCAGTTTTATTGGTGGGGCAAGATCGCCGCGCGCAATCTGGAAATCTCGGATGCCGACGTGCTCTACACCAGCCTGCCGCTGTTTCACACCAACGCCCTGAACGCCTGCTTCCAGGCGCTGGTGACAGGCGCGTCCATCATCTGCGACGAACGGTTTTCGGCCAGCCGCTATTTCGACCGCCTGCAAGCCACGGGCGCCACCGTCACGTATCTGCTGGGCGCCATGGTGCCGATGTTGCTGGCGCAAGAATCCCGCCCGTCAGAACGCGGCCACCGCACGCGCATTGCCTTGGCGCCCGGCGTACCCGAACGTTTTCATGCCGTGTTCGCTAAGCGCACCGGCATGGCGTTGCTGGAAGGCTATGGGTCCACGGAAACCAACTTTGCATTGGGCGGCGTGCTGGCCGACCAGCGCGCGGGCACGATGGGCCGGGTGGCGCCGGAATTTGACGCCATCGTCGCCGACGAACATGACGCGCCCGTGCCGGATGGCGAACCGGGCGAACTGCTGCTGCGCGCGCGTCCGCCGTTTGCGATTGCCACCGGCTATTTCGGCATGCCCGACAAGACCGTCGACGCCTGGCGCAACCTGTGGTTTCACACGGGCGACCGCGTCGTGCGCGATGCCGATGGCTATTTCCGCTTTCTAGACCGCATGAAAGACGCCATCCGCCGCCGGGGCGAGAACATTTCGTCGTACGAAGTGGAACAGGTGCTGCTGTCGCATCCCGCCGTCGCCACGGCGGCGGTGTACGCCGTGCGTTCCGAACTGGCCGAAGACGAAGTGATGGCCGCGCTGGTCTACAAGACCGGTCACGCGCCCACGCCCGAAGGCCTGCTTGATTTTTGCCAGCCCCGCATGCCGTATTTCGCCGTGCCGCGCTACGTGCGCGTGCTGGACGATCTGCCGCGCACCGAGAACGGCAAGGTCCGCAAGTTCCGTTTGCGGGAAGAAGGTATTACCGGCGACACCTGGGACAGGGATGCGGCCGGTTATCGCGTGGCGCGCTGACGCGCCATTCATCCATTCAAAAATCCAAGGGGCGGCAATGACGATGGCATACAAAGGGGCGGCGCTGTCCGCCGACGACGAAGCAAAGCGCAAGCGAACCCGGCGCGTCGTGGCGGCATCCGTCGCGGGCAACGCGATGGAGTGGTACGACTTTTTCATCTACGGCACGGCAGCCGCGCTGGTGTTCGGCGACCTGTTCTTCCCCAAGGGCACCGACCCCTTGCTGGGCACCATGGGGGCGTTCGCGGGCTTTGCCGTGGGATTTCTGGCGCGCCCGCTGGGCGGCGTGATCTTCGGCCACATCGGCGACCGCTACGGCCGCAAGCTGGCGTTGGAATGGACACTGGGCCTGATGGGCGCGGCCACGTTCCTGATCGGGCTGTTGCCCACGTACGAGCAGATCGGCTTCTGGGCGCCGGTGGCGATGGTGGTGCTGCGCGTGTTGCAAGGCGCGGCGGCGGGCGGTGAGTGGGGCGGCGGCGTGCTGCTGATCAGCGAAGCCGTGGGCGGCAAGCGGCGCGGCTATTTTTCGTCGTTCAGTCAATTGGGCGTGGCGGGCGGCTTCGTGCTGTCGTCCGGCATTTTCATGCTGGCGCAGCAATTGCCCAAGGACATGTTCATGAGCTGGGGCTGGCGCCTGCCGTTCCTGCTTAGCGTGCTGATCTTTGGCGTAGGGCTGTACATCCGCAAGCACATTCCGGAAAGCGAGGAATTCGTGCAGGCCAAAAAAACGGCCAAGCGCGGCATGCCGGCCGTAGAGGTGTTTCGCCGCTATCCGCGTCAGGTGCTGACGGCGATGGGCCTGCGCGTGGCGGAAAACGGCGGCTCGTACATTTTCCTGGCCTTTGCCCTGGCCTATGGCAAGTTCCTGGGCATCTCGAATGATGTGATGCTGGGCGGCGTGCTGGTGTCCATGTTCATCGAACTGGGCACGCTGGTGTGGTTTGGCCATCTGTCCGACCGCATCGGGCGGCGCGCGGTGTATTTGATCGGGTCCGTCGGCCTGCTGCTGGTGGCGTTTCCCTTCTTCTGGATGGTGCAGACCAAAGAGCCGCTGTGGATTTTCCTGGCGTTCTTTTTGGGCAACACCGTGTGCCACGCCGCCATGATCGGCACGCAGCCCGCGTATTTTGCCGAGCTGTTCCCGGCCGAAGTGCGCTACACGGGCTTGGCGTTGGGGCATGAACTGGCGTCGGTGTTTGCCGGTGGCCTGTCGCCCTTGATTGCCATGGCGCTGCTGCGCAAATATGAATCGGCCACGCCCGTCGCGTGGTTTCTGATGGGCATGGCGGCCATCACGGTGGTGACCTTGCTGCTGACCCGTAACCCGCCCAGGCAGGATACGGAATGAGCCCGGCCGGCACAGACGGGCCCGGCATCGTCGCGGTGGGCGAAACCCCCGCGCTGCGCCATCCCGACGCCGCGTGCACCACGGCGGGCTTGATGGCACAGGCGGTGGGGCAGGCGTTGCGCCACGCGGGCCTGTCGCCCGCCCAGGTGGATGGGCTGGGCGTGGCATCGTTCACGTTGCGGCCGGATCGCGCCATCGACCTGGCCTGGCAGCTGGGGCTGCGGCTTCACTGGTGCATGCAGGACGAACTGGGCGGCGCCAGCGCCATCAACCTGCTGCGGCAGGCGTGGCTGGCATTGCAAGCGGGGCAGGCACGGACCATCGTGCTGGTGTCCGGGGACCATTTCACCGGCGCGGACTTCGCGCAGCTGGTGCGTGGATACAACCGCAGCGCAGAGGACTATCTCAGTCCGCTGGGTTGCAAGGGTCCCAATCCCTTGTTCGCAATGCTGACCCAGCGGCAGATGGCCCAAACGGGGCTGCGCCGCGAAGACTACGGCGCGCTGTGCGTTGCGCAGCGCGCCTGGGCCGCCGACAACCCCAACGCCGCCTATCGCGCGCCCTTGACGCTGACGCAGTATCTGGACGCGCCGGTGGTGGCGCCGCCGCTGGGGCGGCTGGATTGCGTGCCGGTTGTCAGCGGGGCCAGCGCCCTGGTCTTGCAGGCGCGGCCCACGGGTGTGCACGTGCGGCTGATGTCCAGTGGCGCGCGCTATAACCACGACCAGCAGGAAGGCGACGGCCTGCAAACCGGCGTGGCCGAGCTGGCCGACGGGCTGTGGCAAGAGGCGGGAATGGGTCCCCAAGACATGGATGTGGTCAGCGTGTACGACGACTATCCGGCGATGGCCGTGGCGCAGCTTTGCGACCTGGGCTATGCCGACGCAAACGACTTGCCCGGGTTCATCGCCCGCCGTATCGCCACGCGCCAGTTGCCCGTGAACACGGCGGGCGGGCAGTTATCGGCCGGGCAGGCCGGGACGGCGGGCGGCATGCACGGCGTGGTCGAAGTGGCGCGGCAACTGTTGGGCCAGGCGGGTGCACGCCAATTGCCGGGCGCACGGCATGGCGTCGTCACCGGCTACGGCATGGTGCAGCTGCGCTACGGCATGTGCGCCAACGCCGCCGTGTTAAGCCGGGAGGAATCATGAGCCTGCATGTGCACGAATGCAGCGCTTGCGGCCATCGCGTCTATCCCGCCCGCCTGTGGTGCCCGGCGTGCGGCCACGACGGCGCCCAGGCGGTGGCGGTGAATGAGGGCGAGGTGCTGGCCTGGACGACGCAACCCAGTGCCGAGGAGGGCGCGGACACCGCCGTCGCCATTATCGGGACGGCGCGTGCACTGCCCGACGGGCCGGTGTTGGTGCTGCGGCTGCAAGACAGCCCGACGCATATCGGCCAGCGCCTGCGACTGTTCGAGCGCATGGTAGCCGGACGCGCGCTGCCTTGGGGGGCGCTGTAGGCATTCAGTCGCCCGCGCCAGCCACATCGGCGGCGCGCGCGCTTGCTGCCCGCGTCGCCTCTACCCGCTGCGCCAGTGATGCAGCCGACAGTTCGCCCACGCGCACATCGATCACCCGCCCTTGAGCGTCCAGGAACAGCGTGGCGGGCAGCCCGCGGTTGCTGAATTCGCGCGACGCTTCGGCGCCCGGGTCGATCAGCACGTTACGCAACGCCGGCGCATGGTCCTTCAAGAACCGCGTCACCTCGGGCTTGGCCTCCGCCTGGTTCAGAAAGACGAAGTTGACGTCCGGATTGGCGGCCTGCGCGGCGGCAAAGGCGGGCATCTCGCGACGGCAGGGCGGACACCAGCTGGCCCACAGGTTGATCACGGTAGGCTTGCCGCGAAAGTCGGACAGGTCGGCCATCGCGCCGTTCATGTTATGGACGAATATATCGGTCATCTCTGGATGCGCCTGCGGCGTGGGCGCCAGCCAGCGGCTGCCGCCGAGCCAGGTTGCGCTGGCCAGGGCCAACGCGCCCAGCAACGCCGCGCGCGGCCCGTGCCGGCGCAGCACCACGGCCAGCGCATAGACCCAGGCCGCCGCCAGCCCGGCCATGCCGTTCCAGCCGCCGTCGCGGATGTCCAGGATGTTGATGGGGTCGGGCAGGTAACTGTTTCGGTAGCGCCAGACGAAAGCCAGCCGGGCGACCAACAGCCCGATGATCAGCGCGCGCCACAAGACCGTGGACAGGCGCGCGGCCTCGTCTTGCCGGCGGTTGATCAAACGCGCCGCCACTATCGCGACAAGGCCGGCGACGATCAACACCGCCAGTTCGGTGGGAAATACCAGGGGGCCGATACGGATGGCGGGGCTCATCCGTCGGCCTTGGCGGTCAGCGGGTGTTGCAAGGTAAAGCGGATTCGGTCGCCCGCGATGCGTAGCGCCTGGACGGCAGTGGTGCCGGGCAGCGGCATCGGGCCTTGCGCCACGAAGCCGTGGCCATCGATATCGCGCTGAAGGCGGTCGGCTGCGTCGTTCATACCGGAGGATGGCGCTGTGTCAGCCGGGTTGGCCGCGTCAGCCCGGTCGGCCGCGTCAGCCCCGGGCGCGTTCTGCGCCTCTTCGCGGGCGGCGAACAATGCCGCGTAGGGCGCGAAGTCGGGCATGGGCGTGAAGCTGCCTTCCATCACGGCGCCCGTGCCCGTGCTCACCTTTGCCACGCCGATGAGGCGACCGCCGTTGTCCTTGATGTTCAGTTGCATGCCTGTCCTCCGTGTGTATACCGTGGGCTCCGGGTGTTCCGGGTGTTCCGGGTGTTCCGAGTGTTCCCCGTGTTCCCCGTGTTCCCCGCGTTCCCCGCAGCCCAGCCGCTCCAAGCGACCAAAGCCTAGCATGGCTTGCATTCCTTCCCGGCCCGCGCTGCCGCCTTGACATCTCGTTCCCACACCAATCCTGGCCGCCCCGGGCGCTTTCCGGCACGGTCTTGCAGTAACGCTAAAATGGCGGCTCGCGGCTGACCGGCCTGCCATTCCGGCATTCTTATTCCGGCATTCTTATTCTTACGCTTCGCACACCTGAACCCATGAAAAAACTGACTGCTGTTTTCCTCGTGTCCGCAACCACGATGCTGACCGCCTGCGGCCCCAGCGATGACGCCAAGCCGACCGCGGGCGCCCAAACGCCGGCCGTCGCCAAGAAGGTCGTGGTGGGCCTGGATGACAACTTTCCGCCCATGGGCTTTCGCGACGCCAGCAACCAGATCGTCGGTTTTGACATCGACATGGCCAAGGAAGCCAGCAAGCGCCTGGGCATCGAAGTCGAATTCAAGCCCATCGACTGGAGCGCCAAGGAAGCCGAGCTGAACGGCAAGCGCGTCGACGTTCTCTGGAACGGCCTGACCATCACCGAAGAGCGCAAGAAGAACATCAGCTTCACCGCGCCGTACATGGCCAACCACCAGATCATCATCGTGGGCACCGCATCGCCCATCAAGGTCAAGAACGACCTGGCCGGCAAGACGGTCGGCGCGCAGGACGGCAGCAGCGCCACGGACGCCATCGCCAAGGATCCGGTTGCCGCGCAGATCAAGGACGTGAAGAAGTTCGGTGACAACGTCACCGCGCTGATGGACCTGGCCGCCGGCCGCCTGGACGCCATCGTGGTGGACGAAGTGGTGGGCCGCTACCTGATCAGCAAGCGTGCGGGCGAATACCGCGTGCTGGAAGAAAACTTCGGCACCGAAGACTACGGCGTCGGCGTGCGCAAGGACGATACCGAGCTGCTGGGCAAGCTGGACAAGACGCTGGAGTCGATGAAGCAGGACGGCACCGCCGGCCGCATCGCCACCCAGTGGTTCGGCGCCAACATCATCAAGTAAGCGGCGCGCGACCTCTCTTAAATGGACTACGTTCTCTCTCTGTTGGGGCCGATGGCGGAAGGCGCGAAAGTGACCTTGACGCTGTTTTTCATCACCTTGGCCCTGGCAGTGCCGCTGGGGTTGGTGCTGGCCCTGGCGCGCATTTCGAAGTGGCCGCTGCTTAGCAACCTGGTCAACGGCTACATCTGGCTCATGCGCGGCACGCCGCTCATGCTGCAAATGCTGTTCATCTACTTCGCCCTGCCTTTCGTGCCGGTGGTGGGCGTGCGGCTGCCGGACTTTCCGGCGGCCGTGGTGGCGTTTGCGCTGAACTACGCCGCGTACTTTGCCGAGATCTTCCGCGCGGGCATCCAGTCGGTGGACCGGGGCCAGTACGAAGGCAGCAAGGTGCTGGGCATGACCTATCTGCAAACGCTGCGCCGCATCGTGCTGCCGCAGATGGTGCAGCGCGTGTTGCCCCCGATGAGCAACGAAACCATCACGCTGGTCAAGGACACGTCGCTGATCTACGTGCTGGCGTTGAACGATATCCTGCGCACCGCGCGCGGCATCGTGCAGCGCGATTTCACCACCACGCCGTTCCTGGTGGCCGCCGCCTTTTATCTGCTCATGACGCTTGTCCTGACGTGGTTCTTCCAGCACATGGAAAAGCGCTATGCCAAATATGACCAGTAATCCGCCGCTTGCCGCGGGCACCGCCGGCACCCCCGGCGCCCGCCCGGTCATGATCCAGGCCACCCACATCACCAAGTCCTTTGGCGCCAACCGCGTGCTGGACAAGGTTTCGCTGACGCTGGGCCAGGGCGAGGTGGTGGCGGTGATCGGCCCGTCCGGCTCCGGCAAAAGCACCTTTCTGCGGTGCCTGAACCATCTTGAGACCATCGACGAAGGCAGTATCGAAGTCGAAGGCGAAGTGATGGCGCGCGCCGTTGACGGCGGCCGCAGCCACTACGCCAGCGACGCCGAGGTGCGGCGCATCTGCCGCAAGATGGGCATGGTGTTCCAGTCGTTCAACCTGTTCCCGCACATGACGGTGCTGCAAAACATCATCGAAGCGCCGATCACCGTCAAGGGCATGAGCAAGGCGCAGATCATCCCCAAGGCGGAAGAACTGCTGCGCAAGGTCGGCCTGCTGAACAAGCGCGACAACTATCCCACGCGCCTGTCGGGCGGCCAGAAGCAGCGCGTGGCGATTGCGCGCGCGCTGGCCATGGAGCCCGACATCATGCTGTTCGACGAACCCACCTCGGCGCTGGACCCGGAACTGACGGGCGAAGTGCTGCGCACCATGAAGCAACTGGCCGACGAACGCATGACCATGCTGGTCGTCACGCACGAAATGGGCTTTGCCCGCGAAGTGGCGCATCGCGTCATCTTCATGGACGAAGGGCGCATCGTCGAAGAAGCGCCGTCGGCCGCGTTCTTCAGTGCGCCGCAACACGCTCGCAGCCGGGAATTCCTGGCCCACATGCTGTAAGCAACGCCGCTGCGGGCATCGCGCCGCGCACCGGTACCGGAGGGGGGGATGCGCTCTGACATCATGCCGATGCTGCGATTGCGTGGCGTGTATAGCCAGCGCCTTGCCCCGGTCAGCCTGGATCTTGCCGGCGGCGAGTGCGGCGCCATTGTGGGCCCGTCGGGTTCAGGCAAGTCGCTGCTGCTGCGCCAGGTCGCGGACCTGGACCCCGGCCATGGCGAGGTCGAACTGCTCGGCAGGCCGCGTTCGGCAATGCGCGGCCATGAATGGCGGCGTCAGGTCGTCTATTGCCAGGCCGAGGCGGGGTGGTGGGACGATCACGTCGCGCCGCATTTCACCGACCGCGCGCAGGCGCAACGCCTGATGCAGCCGCTGGGCCTGGCGCCCGAAAAGCTGGACGCCCTGGTCCACGAGCTTTCCACCGGCGAAAGGCAGCGCCTGGCGCTGGTGCGCGCGTTGGCCCTACAGCCGCGCGTGCTGCTGCTGGATGAACCCACGGCGGCGCTGGACCAGGCCGCTACCGTCACCGTGGAAGCCGCGCTGCAACAGTTCCTGGACAGTGGCGGCGCCATGCTGATGGTGACGCACAATGCCGAGCAGGCCCGGCGGCTGGCGCGCCGGACGTGGCGCATGACCAACGGCCAGCTGGAGCCGCTATGGACGTGATCAAACTGCAAGCGCTGGACCTGGTCATTGCCTCGCTGCTGGTGCTGCTGTGCGCGGCAATTTCGTTCGCCCTGCGGCTGAACCTGCAACGTCAGGTCTTGTGGGCGGCGGTCCGTACCGTGGTGCAGCTGTTGCTGGTCGGCCATATCCTGCGCGTGGTGTTCGCGCATGCCACGCCGATGCTGACGGCGCTGGTGGTGGCGGTGATGATGGCGCTGGCCGCGCGCGAGGTGGCCGCCCGCCCCAAGGCGCGGCTGGCCGGGCATGGCAATGGTTGGGTCGGCACGCTGGCGGTGGCGGCCACCACCTTGATCACGGCCATGTTCATCCTGAGCACGGCGTTGCGGCCAGAACCCTGGTTCGACCCGCGCTACGCCATCGCGCTGGTGGGCATTGTGCTGGGCAGCGTGCTTAACGCCGCCAGCCTGGCGCTGGACGGCGTTCTTTCCGGCGTGCGCCGCGAAAAGCTCGCCATCGAGGCGCGGCTGGCCTTGGGCGCCACCCCGCATCAGGCGTTTTCGCCGTTGCTGCGCGAATCGGTCCGGCGCGGCATTGTGCCCAGCGTCAATCAGATGTCGGCGGCCGGCATCATCACCTTGCCCGGCATCATGACCGGGCAGATCATCGCGGGCATGGACCCCATCGACGCCGCCAAATACCAGATCCTGCTGATGTTCCTGCTGTGCGGCGCCAGCGGCATGGCGGCCATGGGGGCAGCTTACGGCGCCATGCGCAGGCTGACGGACGATCGGGGACGCTTGCGGCTGGACCGCTTGTCGGCATCGAAATAGGGCAGCCAAGGCGGGCAGGGCGGCGTAATATTTCAGATCGGTTTAAGAAATTTCATGAGAACTCGACGCTACCCTTTTCATAATAGGTGCCATGTTGAGCCTTTCCGAACGTTTCTTACCCAGGACTTTCATGTCTTTTGAGTCTGGTTCGCCCCGCCTGGCGGGCGACTTTCCCAGCGCCTTTCCCCGCGCTTTTCCCCTTGCCGCGCACCCGTCGGCGCAGGATCTCGCGGCATGAGCGCCGTGCTGACCCCCGCCGCCCGGTCTGTTCCGCGCGTGGCGACGCAAGCGTCCATTCCCGGCTGGCAAGTGCTGCTGGGCCTGGCCGTCTGGCTGGCCGCGTTGGCATGGGCGCGCTGGCTGACCTTGCCCGACGAAGGGCGCTACGCCGGCGTCGCCTGGGAGATGCTGCGCAGCCAGTCTCCCATGGTGCCGCTGCTGGACGGCATGCCATATTTTCACAAGCCGCCGTTGTATTACTGGCTGGCGCAAATCAGCTACGCCTTGTTCGGCGTGCATGAATTCAGCGCGCGCGTGCCGTCGTTGCTGGGCGCGTGGAGCGCGGGGGCGGGGCTGTATGCGTTCGTGTCGCGCTATCGCAATGTGGCGCAGGCGCGCTGGGCCGTCGTGGTCCTGGGCTTGATGCCGCTGTTCTTTGGCGCGGCGCAGTTTGCCAACATGGACATGCTGGTGGCCAGCATGATCACGCTGTGCGTGCTGGCCGCCGCCGACACGGCCCTGCGGCGCGCCGACGGCCGGCCGTTTCGCGGCATGTCGATTGCCACCGGTGTGCTGGCCGCGCTGGCCGTGTTGGCCAAAGGGCTGATCGGGCTGGCGCTGCCCGGCGCAATCGTGCTGGCCTGGCTGCTGCTGCGGCGAGATTGGCGCGGCATGCGCGCCTTGCTGTGGGTGCCGGCCTTGCTGGCGTTCGCCGTGGTTGCCGTGCCGTGGTTCGCGCTGATGCAGATGAAGTTTCCCGGCTTCTACCATTACTTTTTCGTCTACCAGCACTTTGAACGCTTCGCGCAAAGCGGCTTCAACAACGCGCAGCCGATCTGGTTCTATGTGCCGATTGTGGTGGGGCTTGCCTTGCCGTGGTCGATCTGGGGCGCGGCGATTTTCACGCGCGCGTTCTGGCGTGACGCCGATCCGCATGGGCTGCGCCGGCTGATGGCGATCTGGATCGCGGTGGTGATGGTGTTCTTTTCCATCCCGCAATCCAAGCTGATCGGCTATGTGCTGCCGGTGTTTCCGCCGCTGGCATTTCTGATCACCGAGCGCATCGCGCCCGCCTGGGCAGCCGGCAAGCGCCGGGGCGTGGGCATTGCCATCGTCGTGGCGGCCATCATCTGCTTGGGCGCGATCATCGTGGCATCCAACAACCCGCGCGGTAGCGTCGGCCCCACCATGAAAGAACTGCGCGGCGACATGCGGCCGCAAGACATGCAAGTGGCGCTGCATGCGTTGCCGTTTGATCTGGGCTTCTACACGAAGGCGTCCGAACCTTCCTGGATCGTCGATAACTGGAACGACCCCGAGATTCCCACGCGCGACAACTGGCGCAAGGAACTGTACGACGCGGCGGTGTTCGACCCGGTCGTCGGCAAGCGGGTATTGATTCAGAACGAAGATTTGACCGCGCGGCTTTGCGCGTCGGCTGATGGCACGCGTTTCTGGATCTGGGGCCGCGACGACGACGCCGGACGCTATCCCGCACTGAGCGGCGTGGCGCCGCGCCTGCCGGGCGCTACGCGCGCGGTCTGGCGGCTGGACATCGACACCGCTTTCCGCCAACGGATGTGCGGCGGCGCGCGCTGATCCGATACGCGCGATACGCGCGATACGCCCGCTACCACAGCCTTGCACGCATAAAAAAGCCGGCAGCCTTACCAAGGC